>NZ_JBIAVU010000008.1:0-464336 GCF_042894695.1 Streptomyces sp. NPDC001513 | reverse complement strand
TTCGCCGCACACATTCAGCCTCGGCCGCACAAATTCAGCCTCGCCGGCGTTTGAGGCGCGGGGTCCGGGGCGGAGCCCCGATCTTTGAGCCGCACGATCCAGCGGCGCCGCACCATCCAGCCCCGCCCGCACCATCCAGCCCCTCCGGCGTTTGAGGAGCGGGGTCTGGGGGGAGCCCAGTGGTGGGCCGGGGGTTAACCCCACCCGGGGTTCGGGTACCGGCACCATCGGCCCGGCGGCGCCCGCGCGTCAGGATCGGTCCATGACTTCTCACGCCTCGTCACGCCACCTCGTCCGCACCGCGGTTGCCGTCCTCGGGACCGGATTCCTGCTGGCCGGCTGCTCCTTCTCGGACGGACCGAAGAAGACGGCGACCGCCGACACCACGGTCACCGAGGCGGTCGCGGCGGTCGAGGTCACCGACGCCCGGGCCGGCTCGATCGAGGTCACCCCGGGGACGGGGCCCGGCGTCACGGTCCGCCGCACCGTCCACTACCGCGGCGACACCGCCCCCACCCCCGGCCAGCAGGTCAGCGCGGGCGTGCTCACCTTCTCCAACGGCTGCTCCGGCAGCTGTTACATCGACTACCGCCTGGAGGTCCCGGCCTCCGCCAAGGTCAGGCTGGAGAGCAGCAGCGGCCGCATCACCGTCACCGGCGTGGCCGCCGCCGAGGTGGAGGCGGACTCCGGCGACGTCCGGGCCGAGCGCATCGCGGGCCCGCTGAAGGTCCGTACCTCCTCGGGCGACATCACCGCGGCCGGCCTGTCCGGCCCGAGCGCGGACGTCCACTCGGACTCGGGCAACGCCAGCGTGGACTTCACGGCGGCCCCCTCCTCGGTGCTTGCCGAGACCTCCTCGGGCGACGTCACGCTGAGGGTCCCGCAGGCCCCGTACCGGTTCGCGGTCTCCACCACCTCCGGCGCCCGCGACATCGGCCTGGCCGAGGACCCCTCCGCCACCGCCCGCCTCTCCGCGAAGACCACCTCGGGCGACGTCCGCATCTCCGCCGTGTGACGCCCGCCGCGGAAAGTTGGCCATCGTCATGGGGGGGAACCTTCGCGACGCGGAGCGGGTCCTGGCGGTCGGCGGCCTCGTTGCCGTGCCCACGGCCGTGGGCATGATGACCCGCGGCTGACGGCCGCCCAGGCCTTCTCAGTCCTGCGGCCCCGCACCGGGCCCGTCGCGGTGGGTCAGGTGGGAGAGGACCTTGGCGTACACGATCGTCGCCGCCGCGGTGACGGTCACGATGACCGCCATCGCGAGGATGCCCAGCAGCGCGGGCCACTGGCGCAGCTCGTCACGGCACGCGAGGCCCTTGGACGAGGGTTCGACGAGCGGGGCCCGGCACAGGGCCTTGCCTCCGGACTCGGGGCCGTAGTCGGCGAGCATCAGGAAGGCGAACCATCCCCAGATCGCAAGGGCCAGCAGCATCCACGCGATCGACCACGCCTCGATCCGGCGCGCTCGCCGACGCTCCTGTTCGGCTTGGGCCGGTGCGGCACTCGCAGTCATGTCTCCCCTCTCTTGTCGATCAAGGTGAACAAGTGGCAGTCCATCACACCGGGCCTGTTCGCCCCCGGCGAACGCGGGTTGGGGAACATCGGGAGGCGCACATGCATTGAGTCGGCATAGCTCAACTTCACTGCCGGAGGGAAGATCATGGCTTCGACGTCCGCCACACTCACTCTGCCCGTGCTGCCGCTCGACGACGAGGTCGTGCTGCCCGGAATGGTCGTGCCGCTGGACCTGTCCGACGCCGAGGTGCGCGGTGCCGTGGAGGCGGCCCAGGCCGCGGCGGGCACCGGCAAGCCCCGGGTGCTGCTCGTGCCGCGGATCGACGGGAAGTACGCCGCGACGGGTGTGCTCGGGACGGTCGAGCAGGTGGGACGGCTCTCCGACGGGGACCCCGGCGCGCTCATCCGCGGCCGCGGGCGGGTCCGTATCGGCGCCGGGACCACCGGACCCGGGGCCGCGCTCTGGGTCGAGGGCGAGAGCGTGGACGAGCACGTGCCGGACCCGCTGCCGGGATCCGTGGCCGAGCTCGTCAAGGAGTACAAGGCCCTCGCCACCAGCTGGCTCAAGAAGCGCGGCGCCTGGCAGGTCGTGGACCGGGTCCAGCAGATCGAGGGGGTGTCCGCGCTCGCGGACAACTCCGGGTACTCGCCGTTCCTGACCCTCGACCAGAAGGTCGAACTGCTGGAGACCGCCGACCCCGTCGCCCGCCTCAAGCTCGCCGTCAAGGCGCTCAGCGACCACCTCGCCGAGCAGGACGTGGCCGAGTCCATCGCCAAGGACGTCCAGGACGGCGTCGACAAGCAGCAGCGGGAGTTCCTGCTCCGGCGCCAGCTGGAGGCCGTGCGCAAGGAACTGCGCGAGCTGAACGGGGAGAAGGACGGCGAGGAGTCCGACGACTACCGGGCCCGCGTCGAGGCCGCCGACCTCCCCGAGAAGGTACGGGAGGCCGCCCTCAAGGAGGTCGAGAAGCTGGAGCGGGCCAGCGACCAGAGCCCCGAGGGCTCCTGGATCCGCACCTGGCTGGACACCGTGCTGGAACTGCCCTGGAACGAGCGCACCGAGGACCGGTACGACATCCAGGGCGCCCGGGCGGTGCTGGACGCCGAGCACGCCGGCCTGAGCGACGTGAAGGACCGCATCACCGAGTACCTCGCCGTCCGCAAGCGGCGTTCCGAGCGCGGCATGGGCGTCATCGGCGGCCGGCGCGGCGGCGCCGTGCTCGCGCTCGTCGGGCCCCCCGGGGTCGGCAAGACCTCGCTGGGGGAGAGCGTGGCCCACGCGATGGGCCGCAAGTTCGTGCGCGTCGCCCTCGGCGGCGTACGGGACGAGGCCGAGGTCCGCGGTCACCGCCGGACCTACGTCGGCGCCCTGCCCGGCCGCATCGTCCGGGCCATCAAGGAAGCCGGTTCGATGAACCCGGTGGTCCTCCTCGACGAGATCGACAAGGTGGGCTCCGACTACCGCGGCGACCCGGCGGCCGCCCTCCTGGAGGTCCTGGACCCGGCGCAGAACCACACCTTCCGCGACCACTACCTGGAGGTCGAGCTCGACCTCAGCGACGTCGTCTTCCTGGCCACCGCCAACGTCCTGGAGGCCATCCCGGAGGCGCTGGCCGACCGGATGGAGCTCGTCCGCCTCGACGGCTACACCGAGGACGAGAAGGTCGTCATCGCCCGCGACCACCTGCTGCCGCGTCAGCTGGAGCGCGCCGGCCTCGGCGCCGAAGAGGTGGTCCTGGAGGAGGACGCCCTGCGCCGGCTCGCCGGGGAGTACACCCGCGAGGCGGGCGTCCGCACCCTGGAGCGGTCCCTCGCCCGCCTGCTGCGCAAGGTGGCCTCCCAGCACGAGCTGGGGGAGCGGGAGCTGCCGTTCCACATCGGGGCAGGCGACCTGCGAGCCCTGATCGGACGCCCGCACCACGTACCGGAGTCCGCCCAGGACCCGGCCGAGCGGCGCACGGCCGTCCCCGGCGTGGCCACCGGCCTCGCGGTGACCGGCGCGGGCGGCGACGTACTGTTCGTCGAGGCCTCGCTGGCCGACCCGGAGACGGGCGCGGCCGGCCTGACCCTCACCGGCCAGCTCGGCGACGTCATGAAGGAGTCGGCGCAGATCGCGCTGAGCTTCCTGCGCTCGCACGGCGCGGAACTGGAGCTCCCGGTCGCCGACCTGAAGGACCGGGGCGTGCACATCCACTTCCCGGCGGGCGCCGTGCCCAAGGACGGCCCGAGCGCCGGCATCACGATGACGACCGCGCTCGCCTCGCTGCTCTCCGGACGGCAGGTGCGCACCGACGTGGCCATGACCGGCGAGGTCTCGCTCACCGGGCGGGTCCTGCCGATCGGCGGGGTCAAGCAGAAGCTGCTGGCCGCGCACCGGGCCGGGCTGACCACCGTGATCATCCCGAAGCGGAACGAGGCCGACCTGGACGATGTCCCGGCGGAGGTGCTGGAGGGGCTGGAGGTGCACCCGGTGACGGACGTGCGCCAGGTGCTGGAGCTCGCTCTGGCGCAGGCGGAGCTGGAGGTCACCGCCGCGGCCTGACCGAAGACCGCACGGCCCGCCGCGTACCCCGCGTGCTCGTCCGAACGCCCGCCGCACGGCCCGGCTCCCCGCTCCGGCGGGGTCCCGGGCCGTCGGCACACCCGCTGCGAAATACTGGCCCCTCACCCACCGGGGTGCCACACACCATCGAAGGAGCGGGACGTGCACGGGAGCGAAGACCAGGAGTTCCTTGCCCTGGAGCGGGAGCTGTCCGTCTTCCTCCGGCGCGCCCGCGCCTCCTCCGGCGAGATGGCCCGCGAGCTCCACCCCGAGCTGGAGCCCGCCGCGTACGGACTCCTCGTACGCCTGGAGGCGGCCGGCCGGCAGCGGGCCACCGAGCTCGCCGCCTACTTCGGGGTCGGCAAGGCCACCATGAGCCGGCAGCTGCGGGCCCTGGAGGTCCTGGGCCTGGTGGCCCGCGAGCCGGACCCCGCCGACGGCCGGGCCTTCCTGGTCGGGCTCACCGAGGAGGGCCGCGAGCGGTTCCTGCGGGTACGGGGCGCACGGCGCGAGCAGTACATGCGCAAGCTCGCTGACTGGGACCGCGGCGAGGTGGCGGAACTGGCCCGGCTGCTCAACCAGTTGAACGCGGGCGCCGAGTAGGGACCCCCGCTCGCCCCGCGCCCGGGTGTCAGAGCTCCGCGTAGACCGCCGAGGCGTCGTCGTGCCGCTTGTACCGGGCCGACGGCCGGGACGGGTCGGACTCGATGGCGCGGACCCGGCCGATCAGGCCCTCCGCGCCCTCCTTGCGCAGCACCGCCAGGCACTCGGCCCAGTCGCCCTCCCCGAACGTGTCCGTCCACCGGCTCGCCCCGTCCGTGAGTGCGGCCACCGCCCGCACCTGCCCGCGCGGGGTGCGCCCGGTCACCGCCCTGGCCGCCACCCCGGGGTCCGCGGCGGCCGTGAAGAAGCCGCCCTCCGCGTTGCGCAGCGCGTCCGTCGCCGCCACCGAGCGCAGCACCTCCCGCGGCAACCGGTCCAGCCGGTCGTCGAGCACCGCCGTCACCCCGCCCCCGGGCGCGTGGAGGAGCAGTACGGAATCCGAGAGCACGAGGTGTTCCACGTACGCCTCGTCCCAGCGGACCACGACGACCGTCGCCTGCGGCGTCCGCACGTGAGAAAGGTCACACGTGTCGCGATGGGCGTCGGCCGTGGCGCGGACCGACTCGGCCAGGATCCGGTCCAGTGGCATGTCCCGCCGCGATCCGGACAGTTCGGTCAATCGGCCGCCGAGGCGGGCCGCGAACCACGGAACCCCGTGCACGCAACCGTCCTCTCCGCTCGGCGGGGTGACCCCGTCCAGGGCCACGAGGACGCCGCCGCCCGAGGCGGGGATCGCGGCCGACACCCAGTCCTCATTGGGGCGTTCTTCGCTGCCGGGGGCCGAGGCGAGATCGATGCGCATGCCACCATTCTGCCGGGCGGCGGCCCCCGCGCACGCGCAGGTCCGTACCAAAACGGAAGGGGGCGGGCGGGCCCGTACGCGGGCCTCCGGGGGCGGGCCGCAAGGGCCCGGGCGGGGCGCCGGCACGCGGGCGGACATGTGGGCGGGCATCCTGCCAAAGGCCGTATCGATCTTTCAACCACCTGTCCATGGCGGCGCTCTGGGGCAGGGTGCCCGAGTTGGTTGCCAACTCATCCGTGATGTTCACTCGTTCGAGTGGCCGGGTGGGCGATGTGCGGCTCTCTCCCCAACACGCTGCAAAGGTCTGAGGCGGTACGAGGGGGCAGGGGGCGTTTACTTGTTGACCGGCCGTTACCTCGGCCACACGAGTAGACGAGCACAAGCACACGTACAGGATTGCGAGCACCGGTGCAGAAGAAGCGGTCTCGGAAGAACGGCACCGCCGCCGACGGCCCGGCCCCCGCAGGACGCCGAGTCCGCGTGCGCCGCAGGCTGGTCGTCGGCGTCGCCGTCGCCGGCCTCACCGTCCTCGCGGCAGGCACACCCGCCGTCGTCACCGCCGCGAGGGAGCTGAACGACTCCCAGCGGCTGGTCACCCTCGCGGAGCAGACCGGGCAGATCCTCACCGTGGCGCACGTCCTCGCCGACGAGCGCGACGCCGTGGTCGAGTACGCCGCCAAGGGCCGCCCCGGCGCCGCCAGGGGGGCCCTCCAGGAACGCATCCTGCGCACCGACCGGCAGATCGCCGAAGCCGCGACCGAGGTCGACGAGACCCTCGGCACGGCCCTCGCCCGCGTCGCGGCCGTCCGCACCGAGGCCATCGACGGCAAGGGCACCGCCCTCGCCGCCCACCAGGCCTACACCGGCGTCCTCACGGAACTCCTCGCCCCGGGCGACCGGCTCGCCGAGCAGACGCCGCCGCGCGCCGAGGCCGCCCTCACCACCACCCGCCCGCTCGCCCCGCTGGGCCAGGCCGTGGAACAGGCCTCGGCCACCCGCGGACTGCTGCTCGCCGCGCTGGCCGTCCCCCGCGGCGACCAGCCCCCGGGCTCGGCCGCGGTCGACGAACTCACCACCGCCGCACAGCGTTCGCGCGTACGGGAACTGGCCGCGCTGGACGACTTCGCGCGGGCCGCGCGGCCCGACGTGCGCCAGACCCTCACCGCCACCGTCACCGGCCCCGAGGTCAAGACCGCCGACGACTTCCTCAAGCGGCTCACCGACCGGCCCACCCTGACCCCCGCCGACCGCAAGACCGACGGGGCCGCCGTCGGCAGCGCGCTCACCGCCCGCATCGACCGGATGCGGACCGTCGAGGCCACCCTCGCGGGCCAGCGGGCCTCCGCCCTGGCCTCCCTGCGCGACGACGACGTGACCCGGCTCGAAACCATGGTCGCCCTGCTGGGCCTGCTGTTCCTCGTCGTCGTCGGCGTCTCGACCGCCGTCGCGCGCTCGCTGACCCGGCCGCTGTCCGTGCTGCGGCGCGGGGCGGCGCGGCTGGCGACGCCGGAGGGCTCGGTGGAACCGGTGCGCTTCACCGGCCGCAACGACGAGTTCGCCGAGGTCGTACGGCACCTGAACGCGGTCCGCGACCAGACGGTCTCCCTGCACACCCGGATCGCCGGACTCGACGCCGACCGCCGCCGGATCATCGGCCGCAACGAGGCGCTGACCGCCGGCCGGGACGTGCTGGAGGAGGAGCTGGGGAAGCTGCGGGCGGGGCTGGATGAGCACCGCCGCGTCATGTCGACGACCTCCGTCTCGCTGTCGCTGCGGACCCTGGGCCTGGTCGAGCGCCAGCTCGCGGTCATCGAGGAGCTGGAGTCCAAGGAACAGGACCCGGACCGGCTCGCGACCCTGTTCAAGCTCGACCACCTGGCGACCGTGATGCGCCGCCACAACGAGAACCTGCTGGTCCTCGCCGGGCAGGAGCACGGCCACGGGCAGGTGCTGCCGGTGCCGCTGGTCGACGTGATGCGGGCCGCCGTCAGCGAGATCGAGCGCTACGAGCGCGTCGACCTCGCGGCGCTGCCCTCGTACACCCAGGTCGCGGGGCACGCCGCCGACGACCTGTCGCACGTACTGGCCGAGCTGCTGGAGAACGCGACGACGTTCTCGCCGCCGGACGTCAAGGTGAAGGTGTCCGGCTGGACGCTGGACTCCGGTGACGTGGTGCTGTCCGTCGTGGACGAGGGCATCGGTGTCACCGGGGACCGGCTGGAGTCGCTGAACTCCCGGCTGTCCACGCCCGAGGCGTACGACGAGGAGCCCGAGGCCGAACACGGCCTGGGCCTCGGCCTGTACGTGGCCGGACGCCTCGCGGCGCGGCACGGGGTCACCGCGGAACTCCGCGCCGGGCGGCACGGCGGGACCGAGGCCCTGGTGGTCGTCCCGGCCGCGCTGCTGCCCGCCACCCCGCCGGTCTCGGCGGTCCACACCCTGGCCGCGCCGGGCGCACCCGCGCTGCGCCTCCCGGGCGTGATCGCGGAGGCCAACGAGAACACCCTCCCGCCCCGCCGCCGGGGCACCCACGCCGCCCCGGACCCCACCGCCGAAGCCGACGCGTTGCCGGCCGCACCCGAAGCCGACGCCTCCGACACTGCCGTGGCCCCGGCCGACGCGGAGCCGGAGCTGGCCTTCCGCGTGCCCGCCACCACGGTGGCCCCGGTCACCCTGGCCGAGGCCCTCGCAGGCCCCGCCCTCCCGACCGAGCCCCCGGCAGCGGACACCCCCACGGAGCCGGCCGTCACGGCCGAGCCCTCCGCCGGGGACGTGCCCGCGGACCAGATCTTCACGGCCGCGCCCCCGGCGGCGGATGCCTTCGCGGAGCCGGCCGTCACGGCCGAGTTCCCCGCAGGTGACCCGGCAGCAGGCGTGCCCGTGGACCAGGTCTTCATCGCCGCGCCCCCGGAAGGGGATGCCTTCGCGGAGCCGGACTTCACCGCCGAGCCCCCCGCAGGGGACCCGGCAGGGGACCCGGCACCCGAAGCCGTCTCCGACCCCCACTCCCACGCCCCCGCCGAAGGCAACTGGGTGCCCCGGCAGGGCAGTCACCCCGCCGACCCCGCCGACGCCGTCACCGACAAGGGCCTGCCGAAGCGGACCCCGCGCACCGTCACCGCCGGGCGCGCGGACGACGTACGGCCGCCCGAGCCTCCGCGCCGGATCGACGCCGACGAACTCCGGCGCCGGCTCGGCGGTTTCTACCAGGGGGCCCAGGACGGGCGACGCGTCGTCGCCGCCGAGCTCGCCCAGGACCACGCGCAGGACCAGGACCAGGGGCAGGGGCACAGCAAGACCGACCAGGGGGACACCGCACAGGAGGCACGCACATGACCGCGCCCAGTACGTACGGACCGAGCACCCAGGCCCGCAACCTGCAATGGCTGCTGACCGACCTGGTCGAGGAGGTCCCCGGCGTCAACTCCGTCGCCGTCGTCTCCTCGGACGGGCTGCTGCTCCTGTCCTCCGACCCCGCAGCGGGCGGCGGCGCGGGCGATCCACAGGCCGACGCGGGGCCGAAGGGCCCCCGCGGCGCCTCCGCCGACCTCGCCACCATCGTGTCGGGCCTCGGCAGCCTCACCACCGGCGCCGCCGCCCTCATGGAGACCGGCTCCGTCAAGCAGACCATGGTGGCGATGGAGCACGGCTCCGTCTTCGTCATGGCCATCAGCGACGGCTCACTGCTGGGCGTGCACGCCACCCCCGACTGCGACATGAGCGTCGTCGCCTACCACATGGCCCTTTTCGTCGGCCGCGCCGGCCACGTCCTGACCCCCGAAGTCCGCAGTGAGCTGCGCCAGTCGATGGAGAACACCCCGTGAGGAGTACGGCCTCCGACCGGCTGCCGATACGCGGCGCCGACCGCCGCCCCGCCCGCGTCCGCCCGTACTCGCTCACGGGCGGCCGCACCCGCTTCACGCAGGTCCTGAACGTCGAGACCTTCGTCGCCACCCTGGAGACCAAGGCCTCGGAGCCGCGGAAGCCCGACCGCATGCCCGAGATGCCCGCCATCGTCGAGGTGTGCCGCCGCATGCGCACGATCGCCGAGATAGCCGCGCTGCTGCAACTGCCGCTCGGCGTGGTCCGCGTGCTGGTCAGCGACCTCGCCGACCAGGGCCGGATCCGGGTCTACGGAACGGGCCACGGCGCGGGCCGTCCCGAACGCGCGCTGCTCGAAAGGGTGCTCAGTGGTCTTCGCCGTCTCTGACCAGCCGATACCGCCGGCCGTGGACGACGATCCCGTCCAGCCCTGGCAGTACGACCGTTCCCGTGCCCCCGTCGCCGTCAAGGTGCTGGTCGCCGGTGGCTTCGGCGTCGGCAAGACCACCTTCGTCTCGTCCGTCTCCGAGATCACGCCGCTGCGCACCGAGGCGGTGATGACCGAGGCCAGCGTCCCCACCGACGACCTGTCCGGCACCCCGGACAAGAACACCACCACCGTCGCGATGGACTTCGGCCGTGTCACCCTCGACGACGACCTCGTCCTCTACGTGTACGGGACCCCGGGCCAAAAGCGGTTCTGGTTCATGTGGGACGACCTGGTGCGCGGGGCCATCGGCGGGCTCGTGCTGGCCGACACCCGCCGACTGCGCGACTGCTTCCCGGCCCTCGACTACTTCGAGACCTGCGGGCTCCCGTACGCCGTCGCCGTGAACCACTTCGAGGACTCGCAGTCGTACGAGCCCGAGGACGTGCGCGAGGCGCTCAGCGTCCCGCCCCACGTGCCCGTCGTGATCATGGACGCGAGGCGCCGGGACACCGTGGTCGAGTCCCTGCTGGCCCTCGTGGGCCACGCCCTCGACACCACTCCCGAATAGCCTCGCGGGCCGGTCGGCCCGTGCGCCGTAGCCCCGTACCCCCCGAATCGAGAACGTGACATGCGCAAGATACTCGTCGTCGGAGCCGGCCAGTCCGGTCTCCAGCTCGCCCTCGGCCTCCAGTCGAAGGGATACGAGGTCACCCTCATGTCCAACCGGACCGCGGACGAGATCCGCACCGGACGGGTGATGTCGACGCAAGTCATGTTCGACACGGCGCTCCGGCACGAGCGCGACCTCCGGATCAACTTCTGGGAGCAGCAGGCTCCGAAGATCGAGGGCCTCGGCGTCTCCGTCGCCGCCCCCGACACCGGCCGCGCCGTCGACTGGCTGGGCCGCCTCAAGGGGTACGCGCAATCCGTCGACCAGCGCGTGAAGATGGCCGGCTGGCTGGACGCCTTCGTGCAGCGCGGCGGGCAGCTGGTCGTCCACGGCGCGTCCGTCGCCGACCTCGACTACTTCTCCCGTACGTACGACCTCGTGCTGGTCGCCGCCGGCAAGGGCGAGCTGGTGTCGATGTTCGGGCGGGACGCGGCGCGCTCCCCCTACGACGCCCCGCAGCGCGCGCTGGCCGTCTCGTACGTGCACGGCCTTGGTCCGCGCGCCGAGCACCCGGAGACGGAGGCCGTGCGCTGCAACCTGGTCCCGGGTGTGGGCGAGCTGTTCGTGATGCCGACCCTGACCACCTCGGGCCGGGCGGACATCCTGTTCTGGGAGGGCCTCCCGGGCGGCCCGCTGGACGCGTTCAAGGGGATCAAGGACCCGGCGGAGCACCTGGCGCTCACGCTGGAGCTGATGGAGAAGTTCGTGCCGTGGGAGTACGCGCGGGCGACGAAGGTGGAGCTGACGGACGCGGGCGGAACGCTGGCGGGGCGTTACGCGCCGGTGGTCCGCAACCCGATCGGGCGGCTGCCCGGCGGCGGGCTGGTGCTGGGCGTCGCGGACGTGGTCGTCGCCAACGACCCGATCACCGGGCAGGGCTCGAACTCCGCCGCCAAGTGCGCGGCCTCGTACCTCTCCTCGATCCTGATGCACGGGGACAACCCGTTCGACGAGGCGTGGATGAAGGCGACCTTCGACAAGTTCTGGTTCACGACGGGCAAGCCGGTGACCCAGTGGACCAACGCCATGCTGGGCGTCCCGCCGGAGCACGTGCTCAACCTGATCGGCGCGGCCGGGCAGCTCCAGCCGGTGGCGGATCGATTCGCCAACGGCTTCGACAACCCGGCCGACTTCGACACGTACTTCTACGACCCCGAGGACGCGGCGGACTACGTGGCGGAGGTCGCCTCGTCGGTGGCGGCCGCTTCGGCGGACTCTTCGGAGGAATCGTCGGCGGACTCCCCGGAGGAATCCGCCGCGGATGCCGCCGCGGGCGCCGCCGCCGGTGCCTCCTCCGAGGAGTAGCCGGAGTCGTCGTCCCCCGCCGTGCCCGTCGCGTCCGCCCCCGGCAGGACCGGGGGAGTGAACTCCGCGAGCGGGGTGCCGCCGGCGTCCGGGCGCACCGCGCCGAGGAGCGGATTCGCGGCGAGGGGCGAGACCTTCACCTTCGCCCCCGGACGCGGCGCCTGGATCACCTTGCCCTCGCCCACGTACAGGGCCACGTGCGTGGCCTTCGGGAAGTAGACCACCAGGTCCCCCGGGCGGAGCTGGTCCAGCGGCACCTTCGGCAGCTGCGCCCACTGCTCCTGGCTGGTCCGCGGGATGGTGCGCCCGGCGTGGGCCCAGGCCTGCGAGGTGAGCCCCGAGCAGTCGAAGGACCCCGGGCCCTCGGCGCCCCAGACGTACGGTTTGCCGATCTGGGCCGCCGCGTAGGTGAGGGCGGCGCCACCGGCCGCCGTGGGGGTGCCCGTACGCATGGGGAGCCGGCCCGAGTCCAGCAGATCGCGCTGCGCGGCCGCGGTGTTCTTGTCCTCCTGCGCCCCGAGCCGGGTCAGCTGCTCGGGGGTCAGCGAGGCGAGCACCCGCTCGACCTCCTTGAGCTGCGCCGCGACCTCGTCCTTGTGGAGCTTCTGCCGCGCCGCCAGGGTCTGCCGGGTGTCCAGCGCCTTGCGGGCCCGTACGGCGAGCTCGTCGGCCTTCTTCTCGCCCCGCGCGAGCCGGTCCAGTACGCCGGCCCGCCGCGCGCCCTCGCGGGCGGTGAGCAGGCGCTGGTCCAGGGCGGCCTGGGGAGTGCCGGCGAGCAGCATCCGGGCGTAGGGGGACAGGCCCCGGGTGCCCTGGTACTGCTCCCGGGCCAGCTTTCCGACCAGGGCCCTCTCGGAGTCGAGGTCGGTACGGGCCCGGCCGAGGTCGGCGGTGCGCTGCCGCTCCTCCTCCTGGCCCGTCTTGAGGGCGACTTCGGTGGCGTTGTACGCCTCGGTGGCCTCCTCGGCCTTCTGGTAGAGCCCCTGCAGTCGGGTGAGCAGGACCCCGACGGACTCCGCCTCGGGTCGGGCGGGTTCGGCACCGGCCCGCGGGACCGGACCGGCGACGAGGAGCACTGCGGCGATGCAGGCGGCGCGAAGCGGCCGATGTGACATGGGATCACCTCCGAGGCGCCCGATGCTGCCACGCCCGGTATGACAAATCGCCCAGCGGGGCGGCCGGTCGACGGCCGGCCACCCGGTTGGGGGAGCCGGGCGGCAGGTCGGGGGAGCCGGCCACCCGGCGGGGGGAGCGGAGCCCGGCGGAATCGCCTACGGGGTTTCCCGCCGCAGGGTCACCCGCCCGGGGTCAACGGCGGAGCGCCTCGGCCGGCTGGATGCTCGCGGCGCGCCACGCCGGATAGAGCCCGGCGAGGAGACCCGTGACCAGGCCGATCGCCGGGGCCGCGGCGACCGTTTCCAGGTGGATGACCGGGGTCCAGTCACGGGCGACGGCGACACCCACGACGGTCATGGTCCCCAGGGAGGTGCCGACCAGGCCGCCGAGGGTGCCCAGGGCGCCGGACTCGGCGAGGAACTGGACCGTGACGTGCCGGCCCCGCGCGCCCAGCGCGCGGCGCAGCCCGATCTCGCCCGTGCGCTCCAGGACGGCGACCAGCGTGGTGTTGGCGATGCCGACCGCTCCGATGACCAGACAGATGGTGGCCAGCAGCAGGAACAGCTGGTTGAGGTCGGAGGTGACGCTGCCGCGCAGTGCCTTGGGGTCGGGCGGCGGGATGACCTTGAGGTACTCGGGGTGGTCGGGGCGCAGGGCGAGGGCCGCTTCTCCGGCGACCTGGGTGGCCGCTCCCAGCTCGGTGGAGACGAGCATCTTGGCGCGGTTGCCGGAGCCGGGCCCTCCCCAGATCTTCTCCGCCGCGCTGGATGGGATGACCACGGAGAGCAGGAGGTCGGCCTTCCGGTCCACGTCGTCGACGATGCCGATGACGGTGAAGGGCTGCCCCTCGATGAAGACGGCGGGGCTGGTCTCCAGCGTGGTGATGCCGAGACGGGAGGCCATGCCCTCGCCGATGACGGCGACCTGTTCACCGCGGTCGCCGGCGAAGCGGTCGAAGGTGCGGCCGGTCTTCAGCCGGGTCCCCGCCGCCTCCAGGACACCGGGGGAGGCGGCCACCACCTGCATCTGCTGGGCGGGCGCGTCGACACCCGGGGGTGCGGAGCGGACCGACGCCCCGTGCAGGGCGACGGGCCAGTACACCCCCGCCGCCTTGACCCCGTTGAGGGCGCCGACACGGAGGTCGGCATCGGGCGGGAAGGCGTTCGGGGTGATGACACCCGAGGTGGCGTCGCCCGCTCCGGCGGTGTCCTCGACGTTGACCTCGGTGGCCGTCAGCTCGTTGAACCGGGCGTCGATCTGCGAGGACGTGGTCGCGGTCAGCCCGAGGATGGCCACGAAGGTGCCCACGCCGAGGATCGTGCCCAGAGCGGTCAGCGCCGAGCGGGCCGGGCGCTGCAACACCCCGGCGAGGGACTCGGACAGCAGGTCGGCCGCGGCGAACCGGGACGGGGGTATCAAACGGTTGCGGCGGCGGGGCAGCCCTCTCCCTCTCATGTGCCCACCCGCACCGTCTCGCTCAGCACACCGTCGCGAATGGACACCGTCCGCTGCCCCCGCCGCGCCACCTGAAGGTCGTGGGTGATGACGAGGATGGTCATCCCGTCCGCGTGCAACTCGTCCAGGAGTTCCAGGATCGAGCCCGCGGTGACGGTGTCCAGGTTCCCCGTCGGCTCGTCGCACAGCAGCAGGGAGGGGGCGGCGACCAGCGCGCGGGCGATCGCGACCCGTTGCCTCTCGCCGCCGGACAGCCGTGTGGGCAGGGCGTCGATGCGGTGCCCCAGGCCCACACGGACCAGCGCCGCACGGGCGCGACTGCCGCGCTCCTTGCGCGGGGTGCCGTTGTAGACCATCGCCAGCATCACGTTCTCCAGCGCCGAGCGGTGCGGCAGCAGGTGGAAGGCCTGGAAGACGAACCCGATCCGCTGCCCGCGCAGCGCGGTGCGGTCCGCGTCCCGCAGGGTCCCGGTGTCGATGCCGTCGAGCAGGTAGCGGCCCGAGGTGGGTGCGTCGATCATCCCCACGACGTTCAGGAAGGTCGACTTCCCGGAGCCGGACGGACCGACGACGGTGGCGTACTCGCCTCTGGCGAGGGTCAGTTCGCAGTCCTTGAGTGCGGCGACCGGGGGCGGCCCGGGGTACGTCAGCCCCACGTGCTCCAGCCGGATGACGGGTGGGGCCGCGCCGGGAGCCGTACCCGGAGCCGTACCGCGAGCCGTGTCGTCGGTCGCTTCGGGGCCGGCCAGGGCGTCCGCGCCGGTCTTGGACAGGAAGCTCACCGGCTCGACCTCGTACCCGCACCCGCGCCCGCGCCGGACTTCTCGCCCACGAGGACCTTCTCGCCCTCGGCCAACTGCCCGCCCGCGGCCGCCGAGACCTCCACGAACCCGTCGGCGGACATCCCCGGGGTGACCTCCACCCGGCGCCGCGTGCCGTCGCCGGACAACACGGTCACCGACGTGCGGCCATCGGCTCCCGCGGAAATCGCCGAGACCGGCGCCGACAGGACCGGACCCGAGGAGGCCGCGGCCTCCACCGTCACGCGCACGTCCTGGCCCGCCAGTGCGACGTCCAGCATGCCGTCGGGCTTGACGATCATCAGGTACCCCTGGGCGGACCCGGCGGCCGTACCACCCTGCGCGCCGTCCTGCCCGCCGCCCGGAGCCGGCGGCGGGGCCGGGGCATCCGCCACCGACAGCACCGTGCCGGTCGCCGTCACACCGCTCAACTCGGACAGGACCTGCACCTTCTGGCCCGGGCGGACCATGCCCTTCTCGTGCTGGGCGAGCATGCCCCGTACCACCAGGTCCCCGGCGGATACGGTGAGCAGTCGTTCCCCGACCGCGGCCCCCACGGTCGCGGTCACCGCGTCCACCCTCGCCGGGAAGCCCTTGAGGAAGACCACCTCACCGGCGGGAACCATCGGCCCGGCCGCCGCCTGTACCTCGCTCAGCTTGGTCCTGGCCTTGGCCAGGTCCTCCGCCGCGTAGTCCATCGCCCGCCTGGCCTCCTTCACCGGATCCGCGCCACCGCCACCGCCACCGCCACCGCCGGAGGCGGTACCGCCCGTGGCCGAACCGGTCTTCGGGTCGGGGGACTTGCCGGCCGCGGGCCCGGCGGCGGCGCCCTCCGTGGCGCCCGGCGCGGGGGTGGCCTGTCCGGCCGCCCCGCTCTTCGCCCGTTCCCAGGCCTCCTTCGCCGAGGTGAACGCCCGGTCCGCCTGCGTGACGGCGGTCTGCGCGCCCTCCACCTGCTCCTTGTCCTGGGGGCTGGCGGGGACGACGTCGTAGCCGATCGTGGCGTAGAAGGCCTGCACCGCCGCCTTCGTCCCGGGCCCGAACGTCCCCTTGGCGTCCGCGCCCGTCTTGTGCCCCAGCGCGGTCAGCGCCTGCTGCAACTGCGCCACGTCCTGCCCGGTCGCTCCCGGCTTCAGGTCCCGGTACACCGGCAGGGCGCCCTGGAGGGCGAACACGGGACGCCCGGAGGTCTCCACGAGGACCTTGCCCGGGGCGACGGTCTCCCCGGCCTTCACGTTCACCTTGGTCACCACGGGCTTTGCGCCGCCACCGGCCGCGCCCGCCGCCGCCCCGGTCACCTGCACCGACTGGTCCGCGGTGACCGTCCCCCTGATCGTCACCGTGTCCTTCAGCACCCGCTTCTCCAGCGCCGCCGAAAGCACCGACGGAGGGGGCGCCGCCTTGTCCGCGGCGGCCTGCGCCGGGGACTTGATGATCGAACCCACACCGACACCGGCTACGGAGAACAGGGCGGCGGCCACCACCACGGCCCCGAGCACCTTGCGTCGGCGGCCGATCCCCGAGGCCGTCGGATCGGCCCGTTCCACCGTCGGCATCGGCATCGGCATCGGCTCCTGCTCCGGCTGCGCGTCCACCCGGTGTCGCGTCGCGTCGTCGGCGTCGTCAGGCCCCATCAAGATCCCCTCCCTGACCAGTGTTCATTTCCGCGTCGGGCGACCGGCCGCCCGCAATGGGAGACGGAGCCCGCGTTGCACGGTCCGGCTCGCCGGATCCCTACTGCTTGCCCCGCAGGACCTCGTTCGCCCTTTCGAGCACCTGGGTCCACTCGCCCTGGCCTTCGCGGAGCTTCTCGGCGTTGGTCTCGATGAGGCCCTTCTGGTAGGCGGCCGTCACCACCGCCCTGATCTGGACGTACTGCGTCACGCGCTTGCAGGTGGCATCCGCTGCCGCCGCGGTCTTCTCCTGGGTGGTGGAGGGCACACCGCCCTTGCCCAGCAGGACCTTGTCGGTGGCCGCGGCCATGGGGTCGGGATACGAGAACCCCGCATCCTTCATGCACTTGCTCCACTCAGCATTCACCGCCCGTACGCGGCTGTCGTTCATCGACCTGCTGTGGGCCTTGTCCTGGAGCCCGCGCACGTACTGGTAGGCCGCCTCGGACTTCGACGTGGAAAGCTTCTGCTGACTCTTGCCCTCGCAACCGGGTTCCTTTTTCTGCGGGTTGCCGAAATACGCGGCAACGGCAGCGCTGGACAGCTCGGCCGGAGGCGGGGTGTTCGCCTGACCGGCGGCGTCCGGCGAGGGGGGCACCTCGTATCCGTGAAGCTTGGCCCAGTCGAGATCGATCACGCCGTACTCGGCCTCGACCGGAAGATTGATGCCCTGCTCTCGCGGCTGGCCGGGCCAATCCACGCCCTGTTCCTTCATGCATTCCCGATCCAGAATATCGAGGGCGCGGAACAGCTGCACTCGGTCGGCCTGGGGGATGTACGCGTCCAAGGGCATGGAAAGGGTTCCGCCGGGACGGAGGGCGGCTCCTCCGATATCGAAGCTGATCGGCTTGGCGGGATCTCCCGGTGCTCCGACAACGCCCGACGGGATGGAGGGCTCCTCGATCTCGTCCTTCTTCGTCTTCCCGGTCCCGCCGCATCCAGCGATTGCGATGGAGGCGACAAGGAGGGGAATTGCGTAATGACGGGACTTCGCCCTCATTGTCGAGCGCCTTTCATTGGAGGTTCATTCGTGAATTGCGTCCATTTCCAGCCGGAGTCCAGAGGATAGCACTCGTGATCTTGACCGTCGCGGTGGTTTGCGCTCGCAGGAGCCGTGTCGACTCCCCAGCTGGGGACGGTAGTTGGGCGACCGTGTGGCGCCGAGGACGTGCCAGACCGGTGGAAACACTGCCAGATGGGATGAGAATGCCCATGCTGGGCAAATTATCCCTATTCGCAACGATGGAAAAGCGGACTCATATCGTCCGCGGCGTGTTCTCCCTCGTAGAAACGATCTTGCTGGCCTGAGAATGTCGTGCTAAATTCCCGGAGCGTTCCAGGCCCCTTTCTTGCGGGGGCCGAAATCGATCCACATCAAGCGGGGGTATCTCAGTTGATTGCGAAACGAGTTCTGTCGGCCGTCGGCACAATGGCGGCCGCGTCGACGCTCATAATCGGAGCGGCAAGCTCCGCTACGGCTGTCGAGGTCGGGAAGGTGTCGTGGGAGAACGTGGCCACGGGAAAGTGTCTCCTGCACAATGGAGACAACCCTTATGGCGGGCAGTGCTGGAGCAATCACCTGTGGGTTGACACGCGCACCGACGACGGCGTGACCTGGAATGAGCTGAACGCCACCCAGGGCAAGAACCTCGACAGCGACGCGAGTGGCGACGTGTACGAGCTGGCGCCCAACCGCAACAACTGGCAGCGCTGGTACGAGCTCAAGGACTCCAAGGGCTGGTACCTGCAGAACAAGGCGACCGGGCGCTGCCTCGACAGCAACAGCGGGGGCGACGTCTACACCCTCGGTTGCAACGGCGGAAACTACCAGCGCTGGAAGTAGTCGAATCCGGCCCACGTCGGCCTCCGGTCCCCGACCTCGAAAACCGATTCGAGGTCGGGGAGGTGACGTGGGAAGCTGACCGGCGATGAGGACATTTGCCATGCGCCGCAGCGCCGTAATCTCCACAGCCGCCGTGGCGGTCGCCCTCACCGCACTGTCCGGATGCAAGGACACGTCGGGCGGGGCGGCCGCTCCGGCGGCGCCGGCGGCCACTTCCGCCGCACCCGTCGCCGGGGCGTTCGACCCGGAGACCGCCCTCGCGGAGGCCGGAAAGGCGCCGTACGCGGCCTCCGTGAAGATCGTCACCGAGGCCGCGGGCCAGGAGATCTCGACCACGACCGGCCGTTCCAACCTCGGCACCCGGTTCACCGGCCGGATGGAGGTCCGCTCCCCGGGCGCGGCCCCGGACGCCCAGGCCGTCTGGATGGAGACCGTCACGACGACGGACGCCACCTACGTACGCAACCCGACCGCGAGCGGCAGCGGCTGGATGAAGATGCCCCGCTCCGAGGGCGGCAACCAGGCCGACTACGCGGGATACGCCAAGCTGCTGCTCGCCATCGGACCCTCGGCGCGCAAGGGCATGGAGGACCAGGGCGGGACTCCCGCCTACCACCTCACCGGACACCTCGGCATCGACCAGGTGGCGTCCGTCGACCCGCGCACCCAGCGTTCGATGAAGGCCAAGGGCGTCACCGGCTTCGACATCGACCAGTGGATCGACAGCCAGGGCCGCGCCCTCCGCTTCGAGCAGCGCATGGACATGCGGGGCGTACCGGCCTCCAACAAGGCCACCTTCGGCGAATTCGGCCCCGTCGAGACCTTCGCGGCGCCGGCCGGCGACTGATCGACCGCCGGTCCGCCCTGGTGCTCGTGCGGCCGTTCTGATGGACTCCGCCGATGGCGCTCCTGCTTCTGCTGCTCATCCCGGCCGCACCGGTCGTGGCCCTCGGGCTGCTCGGCTACGGCGTCGCCACCCTGGGCCGCCGCGGCCGGCACCGGAACGTGGCCGCGCTGCTGGGTGCCGTCGCGGCCGGGCTCTACACGTGGGGGCTGCTCCACGTCGCCGGAGCGGTGGTCGAGGCGGAAGACGGCGGAGCCTCGTCGTCGCCGCTGCTGCCCTGCCGGACACCGGGGCAGGAGGAGCGGGCCGCGAAGGTCGTCGACTACTCCGTGGACTACGTGCCCCTCCGGTTCGTCTGCGAGACGACAGGCGGCGGGAGTTACGCCGCCGAGTCCGTCCCCGGCTACGTCAACCCGGCCGTGGCGGGCCTCACGCTCGCCGCCGCCGTCTGCGCGGTCGTCCCCGCCCTGGTGTCCGGGCGCCGCGGGGTGAAGGGTCCCGCCGTGTGATGCGGCCGGGCGGCGTCAGCCTTGCAGCAGGCGCGCCTTGGCCTTCGTGAACTCCTCCGGGGTCAGCAGGCCCTCGCGGGCCAGGTCGGCCAGTTGCCGCAGTTCCACCACCATGGGAGTCGACGCGCTTGTCGGCGAGCCCGCCGGTAAACCCGTCCGGATGGCTTCCTCTTCTTCCGCCGGGCCCTCCGCCGCGCCTCGCGCCAAGTCCACCGGCTCCGGCACCTCCTCCGGTTCGGCCGGCGGTCCGCCCGGGGCCTCCGCGGCCCGGACCACCCGCGCCGACAGGTCCCGGGGCGCCGCGTCGGCCGGGCCCACCGCGCCCGTCGTGTCCTCCACCGCCCCGGCCGCCCGCGCCAGCAGGCCCCGTAGCAGCGGGTGCCCCGCCGGCCGCTGCGCCGGCCGGACCGTCACTCCCATCGGCCGGATGAACATCAGGCCACCCCCGCCCGCGGGTCCGCCGGGACCCGGTCCGGCGGGATGCGGACCGAGCCGACGATCCGCCCGCCCGCCGCCCGTACGGCGACCGCCGCGTCCTCGGCCCACACGTGCTCGACCACCAGCAGCAGCGCGCAGCTCCCGCGTTCCAGCAGCCCCGCCGCCTCCTGCACGTCCTCCGGTCCGATCAGGCGTGCCGCGTCCCGCCCCGTCAGCAGCCCGTGCAGTTCCACGAACTCGTCGAACTCCGCCGCGAGCACGTCACCCGAGGCGGTCCTCGTCGCCACGAGCCCGTCGATCAGCCGGACCACCCCGGTCTTGCGCAGCCCCATCACGGCCTCGATCGCCGGGACCCGCAGCTGCTCCTCCGGAAAGGCGAGGACGATGAATTCCACGGGTCCCATACGCCTCGGCTCCTCACGTGTGACCGTTTTTGACGACTCTTCGGCACACTATGACATAAGCGGACATACCATCCGTCTGCTTGCTACGTTTCGCGTATGACCGCTCTGACGGCGAAGGTGACGGAGCCCGCACCCCCGCCCCCCGACGCCCACGCCCCCAAGCGTCGCGGCGTCGAGCTGACGCTCCTCGCCGGCGCCGTCCTGGTCTCCGTCCTCGGCCACCTCTACGTCGGCCTCGCCACCACCGGTCACGCCCCCCGCCTCGCCGCCCGGTACGCCGGCGGGCTCGCCGCCGCCGCGCTCCTCGCGCACCTCGCCGTCCGCTTCAGGGCCCCGTACGCCGATCCGCTCGTCCTGCCGATCGCCGTCCTGCTCAACGGGCTCGGGCTCGTCCTCATCCAGCGCCTCGACGCGACCACCCCCGGCCACCTCACCGCCGGGGACCAGCTCCGCTGGTCCGCCCTCGGCCTGGCGCTGTTCGTCCTCGTCGTCGTGCTGCTGCGCGACCACCGCGTACTCCAGCGCTACGCCTACCTGTCGGTGGCCGCCGCCCTCGTGCTGATGCTGATCCCCGTCTTCTTCCCGGCGGTCAACGGCGCGCACATCTGGATCCGGTTCGCCGGACTCTCCTTCCAGCCCGGGGAGTTCGCCAAGATCCTGCTCGCCGTGTTCTTCGCCTCCTACCTCGCCGCGAACCGCACCGCGCTCGCTCTCACCGGCCGCCGGCTCTTCTGGAAGCTCCGTCTGCTCCCCGGCCGCGTCCTCGGCCCGATCCTCGCGATCTGGCTGCTCAGCGTCGGCCTGCTCGTCCTGGAGCGGGACCTGGGGACCTCGCTGCTGTTCTTCGGACTGTTCGTGATCATGCTGTTCACCGCCACCGGGCGGATCGGCTGGATCGCGATCGGGCTGCTGCTCGCCGCCCTCGGCGCGTACGCCGTCGGGACCTTCGAGCCGCACGTGCACAGCCGCGTCAACGACTGGCTGAATCCTTTCGCCTCCATCGAGCGCGGCGAAGGCCCCGGCCAGCTCGCCCAGTCCCTCTTCGCCTTCGGCGCCGGCGGCCTGCTCGGCGCCGGGCTCGGCCACGGCCACTCCTTCCTCATCGGCTTCGCCGCCAAATCGGACTTCATCCTCGCCACCGCCGGCGAGGAACTCGGCCTCGTCGGCCTCGCCGCGATCCTGCTCCTCTACGGACTCCTCGTGGCCCGCGGCTTCCGCGCCGGGCTCGCCCTGCGCGACCCCTTCGGCCGGCTGCTCGCCACCGGGCTCGCCTCGATCGTCGCCCTCCAGGTCTTCGTCATCGCGGGCGGAGTCACCGGGCTGATCCCCCTCACCGGCATGGCCATGCCCTTCCTCGCCCAGGGCGGCTCCTCCGTCGTCACCAACTGGATCATCGTCGCCCTGCTGGTCCGGCTCAGCGACAGCGCGCGCAGACCCCGTCCCGCGCAGGAGGCGGCCGAGTGATCCGCTACATCCGCTGGTGCGCGTACTTCTGCGCGCTGCTGCTCGTCGCCCTGCTGGTCAACCTCGCCCGCGTGCAGGTCTGGGAGTCCGCCGCCTACGGCGCGAACCCGGCCAACAAACGCCCCGCCATCGAGCGCTACGCCAAGCCGCGCGGGGACATCCTGGTCGACGGGCGCCCCGTCACCGGCTCCCGCGACAGCGGCCAGCTGCTGCGCTACGAGCGGACCTACACCAACGGCCCGCTCTACGCGCCCGTCACCGGCTTCTCCTCCCAGACGTACGGGACCAGCTTCGTGGAGCGCGCCGAGGACGCCGTCCTGTCGGGCACGGACCCCGGCCTCTCGGCCTTCCCGCTCTGGTACGACCTGGCCCGCGGCCGCCCGGCCGGAGGGAACGCCGCCACCACCGTCCGCTCCGGCATGCAACTGGCCGCGTACGCCGGGCTCGCGGGCAAGCGCGGGGCGGTGGCCGCCGTCGAACCGGCCACCGGCAGGATCCTCGCGCTGGTCAGCAGCCCCTCGTACGATCCGGCGGAGCTGTCGGGGACGGGCGCGCGGGTGAAGGACGCCTGGGCACGCCTGAACGGGGACCCGGCCAAGCCGATGCTCAACCGGGCGCTGCGCGAGACGTACCCGCCCGGCTCCACCTTCAAGATCGTGACGGCGGCGGCCGCGCTCGACGAGGGCGTGGTCACCGACGTGGACGCGCCGACCCGGACCCCCGACCCCTACCCGCTGCCCGGGACCAGCACCCTCCTGCCGAACGCGGCCACGGGCTGCGAGGACGCCTCGATGGCGGACGCGGTGCAGTGGTCGTGCAACACGGTGATGGCGAAGATCGGCGTACAGGTCGGGCTGCGCGCGATGGTGGAGGCGGCCGGCCGCTTCGGATTCAACGGGCAGGGGCTGCGGGTGCCCTCCTGGGTGTCCCGGTCGAACTTCGACACCGACATGAGCCAGGACCAGCTGGCGCTGTCCTCGATCGGCCAGTTCAACACGAAGGCCACCCCTCTCCAGATGGCCATGGTGGCGGCGGCGGTCGCCAACGGCGGCGAGCTCAAGTCGCCCTACCTGGTGGAACGCACCACCCAGGACGACGGCTCCCCGGTCCGGCGCGGGGACCAGCGCAGCCTGGGCCGGGCGATGAACCCGGCCACGGCGCTGCGGATGCAGGACCTGATGGTGAAGGTCGTCGAGAACGGGACGGGCCGGAACGCGGCGATCCCCGGCGCGGTGGTCGGTGGCAAGACGGGCACGGCCCAGCACGGCGTCGGCAACGCGGGGACCCCGTACGCCTGGTTCATCTCCTGGGCCAAGGCGGAAGGCTCGCCGCTGCCGGCGGTCGCGGTGGCGGTGGTGGTCGAGGACGCGGCGGCGGACCGGGGCGACATCAGCGGCAACAGCGCGGCCGCGCCGATCGCCCGCGCGGTGATGCAGGCCGCACTGACCCCCAACCCGTAACCCCCACCGGGCTTCCGCCCCGCCCCCCAGTCGCCGACAAGCCCGACCCGGCGCCCCACCCGCGGGGCCGGATGGCACGGCGGGTTGGACGGCGCGGCTCAAACACCGGGGCTCCGCCCCAGACCCCGCGCCTCAATCGCCGACGAGGCCGGATGGTGCGGCGGGGTTGGGTACAGCCGGATCGGCTGGTGCCCCTCAAAGATCGGGGCTCCGCCCCGCACCCCGCTCCTCAATCGCCGGAGGGGCTGGATGGTGCGGAGGGGCTGGATGGTGCGGCGAGGAGGGAGTTGGTGCGGCGGGGGTGGAAGGCCGCCGGGCTGGTGCCGAGCCGGCCGGTTGGGGCGGGGGTGGGAGGCCGTAGGGGCTGGGGTCGAACCGGGCCGGTTGGGCCGGGGTCGGGTGTGTGTCGGGGTGATCCCCGCAGGGCGCCGAACGCCTCGGGGCCGAGCTCTCCGACCCCTCGTCACGTTCGGCGTCCGAGGAGACGCCCCGGCGCGCGCCCGGCCCCGGCACAACCGGCCCACCCGTACCGGGCCCCGGCACGGCTCAGCCTTGGCGCCCGCCCGCCCGCCTGGCCCCGGCCTGGCCTTGGCTCAGCCCTGGCCCGAGCGTCGCTCCTGACCTCGGCTCCGGCCTGGCCCGAGCCTTGGCTCCCGCTCGGCCTGGCCCGGCCTGGCCCAGGGGCGGCGCCGCCCCGGCCCCCGGCCCCCGCCCCGGCGTTGGTTCCCGGCCTAGTCGGAGGCGGACTCCGTTGCGCCCTCCCGGACCGTGGCCTCGACCTCCGCCACCCGCAGTGCCTCCTCCGCCGCGAACCGCTCCCGGTCCAGGACCTCCGCGATCTCCTCGTCCTGGCTCATCAGCAGGTCCAGGTTGGAGTCGCCCATCTCGAAGACCCCCATGTCCAGATAGGCCCGCTGGAGCCGTTCCCCCCACAGCCCGATGTCCTTCACGCACGGCACGATCCGGCTGAACAGCAGCCTGCGGAACAGGTGCACGAACTCCGACTGCTCGCTGAGCTGCTCCGCCTCCTTCGCCGGGATGCCGAAGTTCTCCAGCACCTCCACCCCGAGCAGCCGGTCCCGCATCAAATGGCAGCCCTCGATCACGAACTCCTCGCGCTCGCGCAGCTCGGCGTCCGTGAGCTGCCGGTAGTAGTCCCGCAGAGCCATCCGCCCGAAGGCCACGTGCCGGGCCTCGTCCTGCATCACGTACGCCAGCAACTGCTTCGGCAGCGGCTTCGCGGTCGTGTCGCGGATCATGCCGAAGGCGGCCAGCGCCAGCCCTTCGATGAGCACCTGCATGCCCAGGTACGGCATGTCCCAGCGGGAGTCGCGCAGGGTGTCGCCCAGCAGCCCCTGGAGGCTGTCGTTGATCGGGTACAGCATCCCGACCTTCTCGTGCAGGAAGCGTCCGAACACCTCGGCGTGCCGGGCCTCGTCCATGGTCTGCGTGGCGGAGTAGAACTTCGCGTCGAGGTCCGGCACCGATTCCACGATCCGGGCCGCGCACACCATCGCGCCCTGCTCGCCGTGCAGGAACTGGCTGAAGTTCCAGGCGGTGAAGTGCCGGCGCAGCTCGCCCTTGTCCTTCGCGGTGAGCTTGGCCCAGTGCCGCGTCCCGTACAGCGGCAGCGCCTCGTCGGGAGTGCCGAGCGGATCGTACGGGTCCACCTCGATGCCCCAGTCGATGCGCTTGGCGCCGTCCCACTGCTTGTCCTTGCCCTTCTGGTAGAGCGCGAGGAGCCGCTCGCGGCCGTCCTCGTACTCCCAGCTGAAGCGGGCGGAGCCGGAGGCGGGGATCTGCCAGACGGCCTCGCCCGGGTCCTCGGTGTAGAGCTCGTGCGTCGACACTGACGCCCCCTCGTCTCACGTACTGCCGTGCGGGACCGGACAGTTGGCAGGGTCACACGTTGGTAGACACGGGGTCAACAAGTCGTGCGCGGGGGATTGACGACCTTGCTGACAGGCAGTCTCATAAGGAATGACCGCCGGTAACTCGACCACGAGGTGTCCGAAACCATGACGACCGTGACCGAACGAGCCGCGCTCAGGGACGCCCTCGGCCTGCTGAAGGACCGGGAGCAGATCGCCGAGCGACTGCTCGAATCCTCGGCCAAGCACTCCTTCGACCCCGACAAGGAACTCGACTGGGACGCCCCCGCCATCGAGGGCAAGTACTACTGGCCGCCCGAACTGCTCTCCCTCTACGACACCCCGCTGTGGAAGAAGATGGGGGAGGAGCAGCGCATCGACCTGTCCCGCCACGAGGCGGCGGCGCTCGGCTCGCTCGGCATCTGGTTCGAGATCATCCTGATGCAGCTGATGGTCCGGCACATCTACGACAAGTCGCTGACCAGCAATCACGTGCGCTACGCACTCACCGAGATCGCCGACGAGTGCCGCCACTCGATGATGTTCGCCCGCATGATCAAGCAGAGCGGCAGCCCTGAGTACCCGGTCTCCCGCGTCAACCACAACCTCGCGCGGATCCTGAAGACGGTCTCCACCACCCCCGGCTCCTTCGCGTGCACCCTCCTCGGCGAGGAGATACTCGACTGGATGCAGCGCCTGACCTTCCCGGACGAGCGCGTCCAGCCGCTGGTCCGCGGGGTCACCCGGATCCACGTCATCGAGGAGGCCCGGCACGTCCGGTACGCGCGCGAGGAACTGCGCCGCCAGATGCTGACCGCCCCGCGCTGGGAGCAGGAGCTCACCCGGATCAGTTGCGGCGAGGCCGCCCGCGTCTTCTCGCTGGCCTTCGTGAACCCGGCCGTCTACGACAACGTCGGCCTGGACCGGCGCGAGGCCGTCGCCCAGGTCAGGGCGAGCGGCCACCGCCGTGAGGTCATGCAGACCGGCGCGAAGCGGCTCACCGACTTCCTCGACGACATCGGCGTACTGCGCGGAGTCGGCCGGAGGCTGTGGAAGAGCTCGGGACTGCTGGCGTAGGCCCTGGCCGGGCGCGGCCCGTGCCTCGTCCGGGCCCGGCCCGTGCCGTGTCCGGGTACAGGCCGGCCGGTGGAGATCGGACGGACCGGGCCCGGGCGGCGGCCGTGGGGCTACCCTGCGGTCATGACCGTACGCGCCTACCGCAGGCTCAGCGTCGAGGAGCGGCGAGCCCAACTCCTCGACGCGGCCCTCTCGCTGTTCGCGCACCGGGCGCCGGAGGAGGTCTCGCTGGACGACGTCGCGGAGGCCGCCGGGGTCTCGCGCCCGCTCGTCTACCGCTACTTCCCGGGCGGCAAACAGCAGCTCTACGAGGCCGCCCTCCGCTCGGCGGCGGACCTCCTCGAACTCTGCTTCGCCGAACCCCAGCAAGGGCCGCTGACCCAGCGCCTGGCCCGGGCCCTGGACCGCTACCTCGCCTTCGTCGACGAACACGACGCCGGCTTCTCCGCGCTCCTCCAGGGCGGCAGCGTCGTGGAAACCTCCCGCACGACGGCGACGGTGGACGGCATCCGCCGGGCCGCGGCGGACCAGATCCTCGTCCACCTGGGCGTCCCGGCGCCCGGCCCCCGGCTGCGCATGATGGTCCGTACGTGGATCACGGCGGTCGAGGCGGCCTCCCTGATCTGGATCGACGAGGGCAAGCAGCCGGAGGTCGAACGGCTCCGGGACTGGCTGCTGGACCAGTTCATCGCCCTGCTGACGGCCACCGCGGCCACCGACCCGGAAACCGCGGCGGCCGCGCGGGCCGCGCTCGCGCTGGAATCGGCCGACGGGCCGGTCGGGGTGCTGGCCCGCCGTGTGATCCCGGTGGTCTCCGAGGCCGCCCACCTGCTGTGACACTGGTGGGGTGAGAAGCCAACCGACCCCGTTCGAGGGCGGCCCGATGGACGGCCGGGTCCTCCCGATCATCCTCGGCCTGACCGGACACCCGCCGAAGTGGTACGAGATCCCCGTCCCGGTGCCGGACGGGCCGACGACGGTGCTGCTGTACGAACGCGTTCCGTCGGGGTACTCGAAGCGACTGGGCCTCCAGAAGGGCTGGAAGTACGAGTTCCGCCCGTCAGGCCAAAAGCCGAAACTTCGCTGGCCCTGGACCAAACCCCCCCGCCCCTGAGGCGGCCCGGGCCGCACCCCGGGCACGGTCAGGCCCAGTCCAGGTCGGGCCACGGCCGGTGCCGAGCAAGGGCCGGGCCCCGTCGCTTGCCCGCCGACCAAGGCTTCCGGGCAGGTCAGGCCCAGTCCAGGTCGGGCCTCGACAGGGCTCGGCCTCGGGCGCGGCCGTGTAAGGGCCGGGCCACGTCGTCCGTACGCGGCCAAGGTTTCCAGGTCGGGCCACGGCCGGGGCCGGGCGCGCGCCGGGGCGTCTCCTCGGACGCCGAACGTGACGAGGGGTCGGAGAGATCGGCCCCGAGGCGTTCGGCGCCCTGCGGGGATCACCCCGACACACACCCGACCCCGACCGTGTCCCTCCGGCGCGCGCCAGGGTCGTACGCGGAGCTCGGCGCAGACCGCGCGCCCAGACCCCGGAGGCGCACCCGCGCCACCGCCCGGCGTCGCGCTCAGGTAAACGATCCGCGCGCCGACTCCCTGCAGGGCCCGGTTGAGAGCCCATCGCCCCGCCAAGTCTCCCGGCCGGCACCCGGTGCGGGTAGCGCGCGCTCGTGCCGTCGAACTTCCAGCCGCGCCCCGGCACGGGAGCCGTATCGCCGTCCGTCTAGCGGGAGGTGCCCGCTCACCTAGCCTCCGGCAGGAGCCGAGCCCCGCAAGCCAAGCCCCCGGTAGGGGAGTCGAGGTCGGGCCTGGCGGGCCTTCGGTCAGGAGCCGGGTAGCGAGAGGGTGGCCTGGGCGCCGCCGTTGGGGGCTTGGCGGAATTCCAGGCGGGCGCCGATCGCCGCCGCCTGGCCCGCCGCGATCGTCAGGCCCAGGCCGTGGCCCTTGCCGCCGCCGCTGCGGAAGCGTTGCGGGCCGTGTGCCAGGAGGTAGTCGGGGAAGCCGTCGCCGTGATCCCGTACCGTCACCACCGGCCCGTCCACCGTCAGGACGACCGGCGGGCGCCCGTGCCGGTGGGCGTTGGCCACCAGGTTGCCCAGCACCCGTTCAAGCCGGCGCCGGTCCGTCTCCACGTGCGCGTCCCGGACGATCACCACCTCCGTGTCCGTCCCCGAAGCCCGTACCACCCGCCCGGCCAGCCGCCCCAGCTGGTGCAGGTCGGTCTCGACCGCCTCGCTGCCCGAGTCCAGCCGGGAGATCTCCAGCAGGTCCTCCGTCAGCTGCCGCATCGTCCGTACCCGCTCGCGCACCAGCTCAGTCGGCCGGCTCTCCGGCAACAGTTCCGACGCCGCCTGCAACCCCGTCAGCGGTGTGCGCAGTTCGTGCGCCACGTCCGCCGTGAACCGCCGCTCGCTCTCCAGCTTCGACTGGAGGCTGCCCGCCATCGTGTCCAGCGCCCCGGCCACCGTCGCCACCTCGTCCTGGTGCCGCGAGGGGTCCTTCGTCCGCGGGTCGTCCACCCGCGCGTCGAGGTCGCCCTGGGTGATCCGTCGTGCCACGGTCGCCGTCTGGTGCAGCCGCCGCGTCACCCGGGTCACCGCGAACGCGCCGAACAGCAGCGTGCCGCCGATCGCCAGCAGCGAGGATCCGATGATCGCCTTGTCCAGGCCGCTGATCGTGCGCGCGCTCTGCCCGTAGTCCACGGCGGTCGCCAGCGCCCGGCCGTCCGCCGGAGCCGCCGCCCACATCACGGGGCGGCCCCGGTACTCCGCCACGACCGTCCCCCGCTGCCCGCTGACGGCGAGCGCCCGCAGCGCCGGCGGCAGGCCCACGGGATCCAGCCCCGTATCGCGCGGCAGGGCCTCGCCCGCCTCGTACGCGCGCGAGCCGTCGTGCAGTTTGCCGAGTGCCTTCTCGCGGGCCGTGGCCACCGTCTGCCGGGTGACCTCCACGTGGACGAGCACACCCAGCACGGCCGCCAGCGAGCAGCACATCACCACGATGAAACACGCCGACTTCCAGGTCAGCGTGGCCGTCCAGGCGGGCAGCCTCGGTCTCACGGCCGGACCGGCTCGGGATCGGATCCGCGGCCGGGGTGGGGACCGAGGCCGGATCCGGGGCCGCGGTCCGCCGGGCCCTGCCCACTCGCGGGCACCCGTACGATCTGCTCGCGCGTCGGCAGCATGGTGAGCTGCTTCTCGTCCCAGGACCACGCGGTGATCAGCTCGTAGCCGTGGTTCCCGCTGGGCACCCGCAGGACCACGTCCCGCCCGGCCAGTTCCACCGAGATGACGGTCTGCGTGGTCGCCATGATCCGGTTGAGCCGTCCGTCCGGGTCCGCCGTGTACACCCGTACGGACATCATCCGATCGGGGAACTCGATGCCGACGATCAGCTCGTCCTTGCCGTTGCCCGTGAGGTCCCGGTAGTACGGCGTCAGCACCGGGCACGCCTCGGGCTCCGCGCCCCCGCCCTCCCCGCCCTCCCCGTCCTTCGCGCACGCCCTGATCGCGGCCGCCGTCTCGGCCGGCATCCCGTCGGCGCCGACTTCGGTGTTCGGGTGGGCCCGCAGCTCCGCCTGGACGAGGGCCACCGGATCGACGCCGTGCACGTCACGGTCGTGGACGGGCTGGATCCCCTTCACGTACTCGGGCGGGGCCCCGCCCGGATCGGCGGGCGGTACGGACGCCCCCGTACGGTCGGGCCACAGGTGAACGGGCCCGCTCGCGGTCGGCGTGGCGCCGGCCGCGACCAGCCCGCCGGTGTCGCCGCAGCCGGCCAGCAGCGGAAGCAGAGCCAGGGCCGGCAGGGAGGGGCCCAAGGTGCGAAGCCTCTTCACAGGTCCCCGTGCCCTCCTCTCCGCACTACGACGCCGGCGATGTCGACCGATGCCGACCGATGACGTCAACCATATGCGGAGGTACGTCCCCTTTGGGAGGTCAGTTGTCCGTGCGCCCTCGGCGCAGCATCGCGAAGCCGAGCCCGGCGGCGCCGACGGCCGCGATACCGCCGCCGGCCGCGAGCAGCAGCACGCCCTCGCCCGGTCCGTCGGCCAGCGTGCTCAGGCGCTGCGCGTCGGCCGGCCCGGAGGTGAGATCCCGGAGGCCGCTCGCGGCGGGCCGCTGCGGAGCCGAGGCGGGGACCACGTGCCCGCTGCGGGTACCGGTCTTGTGCCCGTCGCCCGCGACGACGTGCCCGCCGCCCTGCGCGGTGGTGTCACCGACCCAGGAGGTCAGCTGCCCGGAGGAGTCCAGCGAGGCGTGCAGCTCCCCGGCCGCGCCGAAGTCGGTGACGCCGTCGTGGCTGGTCAGCGTGGTCGCCTTGGAACCGTCGGCGGCCAGGATCTCGGCCTGGTACGCACCCTGGGCGAGGCGGTAGACCTTCGCCGTGGACGCGCCGTCCGCGAGGGAGAGGCTCTTGACCAGGGTCCGCTGCGGTGCCGCGGAGTGCGCGGACGAGGCTGCCGGCACCCCTTCGGCCAGCGCGGCGGCGGTGGGCAGCGCCAGCAGGCTCGCGGCACATGCGGTCACGGCGGCGGCGCGAACGAGGGTGCGGCGGCGGCTGACGGTGCTCACGGGAAGCCCTTCGGTGCTGGTGCTGGTGCTCGTACTGGTGCTCGTGCTGGTCGGGCCCTGGCGCGTCCAGGTGGGACAAACCTAGGCGCCGGCCGTTGCGGCCGAGCCCCGGACGTGTAACAGCGAAGCCGCAACGTCCCGTCGGAGTCGTTACACAACCGAGGGATTGTGGTGCGGCGTTCCGGCTGCTCCCATGGACGGCGGGGGTGAGGGCGATGCGCGGACTCAAGGTATTGCCGAGCGGCCGGCCCGGCCGCGGCCGGCTGTACGTCAACCTGCCCGACGGGCAGGCGGTTGCCTGGTACGACAGGCAGGCCAACCGGATCAGCGTCCTCGCGGACGACCACCGCGAGGCGATCCTGGCGGTGCTGCGCCCCTACCTGAGCGGGACCGTCTCGATCGGCCCGCCCCCGGTCCCCACGGCGGCCGACCTGCGGCGCCTCGCCCTCCCACCGGACGCGGACCTGGCCCCGAACCGGCCCGGCGAGACCTTGCTCGGCGACCTCGAACACGGCTCGGCCGGCACCCGCGCCCGGCACCGGCTGCGCCAGGACCTCACCGCGCAGCAGCGGATGGGCGACGCCTTCGACGCCCTGGAGCCGGACGGCTGGCGGATCCTGCACTGCGTTCCGCTGCCGGGCCTGGGTCGCATCGACCACCTGCTCATCGGGCCGGCCGGGATCTTCTGCGTGCGTACGGTCCCGGGCCGCCGTCAGCGCGCGGTGGTCGGCGACCTCCTGCTCACGGTGGGCCGTACGGAACCGCGCCCGGACCCCCGCTGGCTCCGCCGCGCGGCAGCCCGCGCCTCCCTGGCCCTCACCGCCCGCGTCACCCCGTCCCTGGCCCTGGTCGACGCGTCCCGCATCGACAAGGCCCCCACGGTCCGCGACATCCGCATCCTCCACTCCCCGACGGCCACTTCGGACCTCACGGGATCCCCCACCACCCTCAAACCCCCAGAAATCGAAACCCTCTTCGCCCAAGCCCGGGACACAAGAACCTGGCTCCCCTCCACGTAGCCCGCCGACCGCACCCTCCGGCTGCGCCGCGCAAATTCCAGCCTCGCCGGCGTTTGAGGCGCGGGGTCTGGGGCGGAGCCCCAGTTCGGGAAGGGGCGGGTAGGGGAGAGCGCCGCAGGCCCCGCCCGCGCCCCGCCCCCTCAGGCGGAGGACCGCTTCCGAGGCATCGCCGACTTCTTCGCGGCCGCCCCCGACTTCTTCGCGGCCGCGGCCGCACCCGAAGTGGACTTCGTGGCCGACGACTTGCCCGTGGTCGACTTCTTCTTCGTCGCGGCCGACGCCGACGCCGACGTCTTCTTCGCCGAAGCCGCCGTCGACTTCTTCCCGCCCACCGTCTTCGGCGCAGCCGCACCCGCACCCCGCGCCTTGCGCCGTAGCGGAGTCACCTCACCCCCGGCACCCGCATCCGCGGCACCCGCACCCGCACCCGCAGCATCCGCATCCCCCTCCCCCCGAGACGCCTTCGCCGCCCGCACGCTCTTCTCCAGCGCCGCCATCAGGTCGATCACCTGGCCCCCGGCCGGCTCCCGCTCGGCCTCCACCGGCTCGAACCCGCCCCCCGCCTTCGCCGCGATCATCGCCTCCACGGCGTCCCGGTAGTCGTCGTGCAGCGAGGCCATGTCCACCTCGCCCAGCGTCGCCATCAGGGCGTCCGCCAGGTCGAGTTCGGCCTCCCGCACCGACACCGTGACCTCAGGCGCCACTCCTTCCGGCGCCCGGATCTCGTCCGGCCACAGCAGCCCGTGCATCGCGATCACGTCGTCGACGACCCGCAGCATGCCCAGCCGCTCCCGCCCCCGCAGCGCGTACTTGGCGATCGCGACCTTCCGGCTGCGCTTCAGCGCCTCCCGCAGGAGCGTGTACGGCTTGGCCGCCGTCGCCCCGTTCGCCGCGAGGTAGTACGCCGCGTCCATCTGCAACGGATCGATCTCGTCGGCGGGCACGAACGACATGATCTCGATCGTCTTCGCGGTCGCCAGCGGCAACTGCGCCAGGTCCTCGTCCGTGATCGGGATGACCGACCCGTCGGCCTCCTCGTACCCCTTGCCGATCTCGGCGCTCGGCACCTCCTCGCCGTCCAGCTCGCACACCTTGCGGTAGCGGATCCGCCCGCCGTCGTCGAGGTGGATCTGGCGGAAGGAGATCGAGTGGCTTTCGGTGGCGTTCACGAGCTTGATCGGAATGCTGACCAGGCCGAAGGAGATCGCCCCGTTCCATATGGATCGCACGGTTCCTCCTGTTTCGTGGCAGTCTCATCGTATGACGCCGATCACCATGGTGGAGGGCCGTCGCATCGCGCTCAGCAATCTCGACAAGGTCCTCTACCCGGAGACCGGCTTCACCAAGGGCGAGGTGCTCCACTACTACGCCACCGTCGCGGGCCCGCTCCTCGCCCACGTCCACGACCGGCCGGTGTCCTTCCTGCGCTATCCCGACGGACCGGACGGCCAGCTCTTCTTCACCAAGAATCCGCCGCCCGGCACACCCGACTGGGTGAAGACCACCCCTGTGCCCCGCTCCGACGACCTGTCCGCCGAGCAGGTGGTCATCGCCGACATGGCCTCCCTCATGTGGGCCGCCAACCTCGTCGTGGAGCTCCACACCCCCCAGTGGCCCGCCGGCAGCCCCGCCGTCGCCGACCGGATGGTCCTCGACCTCGACCCCGGCGCGCCCGCGACCGTCGTCGAGTGCTGCGCCGCCGCGCTCTGGCTGCGCGAGCGGCTCGCCGCCGACGGCCTGCACGCCTACGCCAAGACCTCCGGCTCCAAGGGCATGCACCTGGCCGTGCCGCTGGAGCCGACCCCGTCCGCGCAGGTGTCGGCGTACGCGAAGCAGCTCGCCCAGGAGGCCGAGCGCGAGCTCCCCGACCTGGTGGTGCACCGCATGGCCAAGGCCCTGCGCCCCGGCAAGGTCTTCGTCGACCACAGCCAGAACGCCGCCGCCAAGACCACCGCAGCCCCGTACACCCTGCGCGCGCGGGCCCGCCCGACCGTGTCCGCGCCGGTGTCCTGGGAGGAGGTCGAGGCCTGCCGGACCCCCGCCGCCCTGGTCTTCCTCGCCGACGACATCGCGCCGCGTCTGGAGCGTGACGGGGACCTCTTCGCCCCGCTGACCGACCCGGACCGGGCCGGCAGCCTGCCCGGCGGCCCGCCGTGATCCGGGTCGCGCTGGCCGCGGCCGTACGCACCCTGCCGCGCGCGGCGGGGCTGGCGTACGAGCCGAAGTTCGACGGCCACCGGCTGGTGATCGTGCGCACGGCCGAGCAGGTGGTCCTCCAGGCGCGCTCCGGCCGCATCGTGACCAGTGCCTTCCCCGACCTGGCCGCGGCCGCGCTGCAACTGCCCGCCGCGACGGTCCTCGACGGGGAGGTGGTGGTCTGGCACGCCGGCCGTACGGACTTCGCCCTCGTCCAGCGGCGGGCGGCGGCCACGGCCGCGCGGGCCGCCGTACTCGCCCAGAGCCTGCCGGCCTCGTACGCCGCCTTCGACGTACTGGAACTGGCCGGGCTCGACCTGCGCGCCCGCTCGTACGAGCGCCGACGCGCGCTCCTCGTCGACCTGCTCCTGCCGCTCGGGCCGCCGCTGCAGCCCGTACCGATGACGACCGACCCGGAACTGGCCGCCACCTGGTACGAGACCCTGCCCGCCAGCGGTATCGAGGGACTGGTCGTCAAGCGGCTGGACCAGGCCTACCCGGCCGGGCGGCGCGGCTGGCAGAAGCTCCGGCACACGGACGTCCGGGACGCGGCGGTGGTCGGCTACACGGGGACCGCGCGCCGGCCGCTCGCCCTGGTGCTCGTCCTGCCGGTCGGGGACGAAGCCCCGCTGGTGTCGAGCCCGCTGACGGCGGCGCTGCGCGCGGAGGTGGCCGCGGAACTGGCCTCGCGCGCGGCTCCCTCCGCGACGGCCGCGTCCACGGCCGCGTCCACGGCCACGGCCACGGTGACGGCGATCGGGCTCGGGGAGGTCCCCTTCCGGCCGCTCGACCCGCCGCTCACGGCGGAGGTCCGGCACACCTCGACCCGGCACCCGCCCCCGGAAGTGCTCCGACTGCGGTCAGACCTCTGACCCGCGCGGGGCGCGCGGGTCAGAGGGTGCGCCGATGGTGGCAGCCCCGGGTCAGGCGTGTGCGCCGCGTCCCGAGTCCGGGGGAGATCCCGGCTGCGGGTGCGGGCCCGGGCCTTCGGGCAGCTTGTATCCGGACTCGCGCTCCTTCCTGACCTCGTCCGGATGGGTGGAGGTCGTGGAGCCGAAGTTTCCGTAGCCCTGCATTTCATGCGGCCTCAGGCCGCCCTCGGGGATCTCCACGGGATCCCGCTCCTCGCGGACCTCGTAGACCGCCCCGCCGTTCGGCAGGTTCGGCTGTTCCGCGGTGGTGGGCGGCGGCGGTTCCTTGGCCCGCACCCGCTGACCCAGCTTGAATCCGCCGAGCAGCAGGGCGACGACGACCAGTCCGACGAACAGGAACCACGCGATGTGGCTGAGGATCGCGTCCACGCTCAGGATCGTGTCCATGCTGCTCAGTTTCGCTCACATTGCCCGGATACGCGCACTTCCGCCCCGGGGGCCGTGCGGCACCAGGGGCGGAACGCGGACGCGAGACGCCGGCGAGGCAGAGCGGAACTAGGAGTTGATGGGCCCCTCGGAGTCCCGCAGCGCGCCCGCCGTGCGGGCTCCCAGGACCCCCAGGATCTCGGCGCAGATCGCCAGCGCGGTCTCCGCCGGCGTACGGGCCCCGAGGTCCAGGCCGATCGGGCCGTGGACGAGGGCCAGCCGGGCCTCGCTCACCCCCGCGGAGATCAGCCCCTCCCGCCGCCGCGCCGTCGTGCGCCGCGACCCGAGCGCCCCGATGTACGGAACCCCCGCGTCCAGCGCCACCCGTAGCGTCGGCACGTCGAACTCCTCGTCGTGGCTCAGCATGACCACGCACGCCGCGTCCCGGCGCGCCTCGATCAGCTTGGCGGCCTCCTCCCGGCCGGTGACCAGCGCGGCCTCCCAGCCCAGCAGCAGCGCCTGCCGCTCGATGATCTCGGCCAGCTCGCCGTTGCCGCCGATGACCACGTACGGGGCCGACGGGTGCGCCTCGACCAGCACCAGCCCGGACTGCCCGTACAGCGCGTCCCGCCCGGGCCGCCGGACGGCCAGCAGCTCGCCGGCCCGCCGCCCGGCATCGTCGCGCGGGACGTCCGTGGCCCGTACGACCTCACTGGAGGCCTGGTCGGCGGCCTCGTTCAGCCGGGTCACCAACGCCGCGCCGACCCCCTCGCCGAGCAGCTCCCACCACTCGGCCGGGATCGCCGACAGCGGCTGGAGCAGCACCTCGGCCTGCCCGCCACACGTCAGCTTCGCCTCCACGGCCTCGGCCAGCCGCACCGACACCTCGCACACCCGTGCGGTGTCCCCGGGCCGCAGGGCCCCGGCCTCGGCGATCAGCTCGGCGTCGAAGACGCCCCGGTACAGGGCGCCGACGCACTCCCCCCGCGCATCGACGAGCACGGCCCCGGCCGGATCCCGCGGCCCGAACCCCTGCTCGGTCACGGGCCGGGCCAGGTACCCCGCCCGCCCCTCGGCCACCCACTGCCGCGCCGTCTCCACCAGCTCACGCATCTGTGCCGCCCCATCCACTCCGAGCTCACTCCCCGCAAAGCGCCAGGTCAACGGCACAATGCGGGCTCAGAACCACCCTAAGCACGCCCCCCATCCCTACCCACCCCCCAAACCCACAGACCCCGCCCCACCTCCCTCGTACAGACCACCGGAACCGTGACACGCAACCGCCGCACGCAACGGCGGGACCGGGCCCGGCGGGTACCGGCCGGAGGCTTCGCGTGCGCGCTGGACGGTTCCGCCTCGCGGGGGCGGTGGACTCGGGCACCATGGGCGGACAGCTCGACCAGGGCCGCCCCCAGGCCCCGTGCCGCCGAGGACCCGTGTCGTCACCAGGACCCGTGCCACCGCAAGGAGCCGCCGTGCGTGACCAGCCCCAGCCCTCCCTCCGCGACCTGGTACTCGGCCGCCTCGCGGCGTCCGGGCTGGCCCCCGCGACCCGGGAGCTCGTGGCCGGGCTGCTGCCCGAGGTGCGGACCAGGAGCGGCGGTCGGGCCGGGCCGGTGTACCTGCGGTCGATCTCGGCCGCCGGCTGGCGCGGCATCGGGCCGGCCGCGACGCTCGACCTCGAACCCGGCCCCGGCCTCACCGTGATCGCCGGCCGCAACGGCTCGGGGAAGTCGAGCTTCGCCGAGGCGGCGGAGATCGTGCTCACCGGGGACAACTTCCGCTGGCTGGACCGTACTCAGATCTGGAAGCAGGGCTGGCGCAACCTCCACGACCACAGCGCTCCGCAGGTGTCGGTGCAGCTCTGCCTCGACGGCGACCGCGACGTCCACGGCGACGACGACGGCCACGGAGGCGGGCGCGGCGACGCCCGCGGCGCTCCGCTGACCGTGCGCAGGAGCTGGCACGGCAACGGCCTGGAAGACTCCCGGACGGTGGTCCACCGCCCCGGCGGGCCCGAGCAGGACCCCCGCGAGGTCATCGACGCCGAAGACCTCGTCACCTACCGGCCGTTCCTCTCCTACAGCGAGCTCGGCGCGATGATCACCGGGCGGATGAGCGCCCTGCACGACGCGCTCGCGCAGATCCTCGGTCTGGACCTGCTCGCCGACGCCGACACCGAAGCCCGGACCCGCGCGAAGAAGCTCACCGACACGGTCACGGGGGCCACCGAGCTGGTCCGCGCCGTCATCGCCGAACTGTCGGAGTCCGACGACCCGCGGGCCGCCGAAGCCGCGGCGGCGCTCGGCGGACGCCACCCCGACCTCGACCGGTTACGCGCGCTGCTCAAGGGCCAGATCGCGACGGACGGCGCCGAACTCGCCCGGCTGCGCCGCCTCGCCGGCCTCGAAGGCCCCGACCCGCACGAGGTCGCGGGCGCGGTCACCCGGCTCCGGGAGGCCGCCGCCGTCGCCGAGGACGCCCGGTTCGGCGCCGCCGAGGACGCCCGGCAGCTCATCGAACTGCTGGAGCGCGCCCTGGACCACCGCCGCCGCCACCCGCGATCCGGCGACTGCCCCGTGTGCGGCGGCGAAAGCCGCCTCGACGAGGGCTGGTCCGCGCGCGCCCGGGACCAGGTGGAACGGCTCCGGCGGGAGGCCGCCGAGGCGCAGAGCGCCCGTACGGGCCTGGCGGCCGCGGTGCGGGCCGTACGGGACCTCGTACAGCCGGTTCCGGGCTGGCTCCAGGGCGATGCCTCGCCGTTCGCCTCGCTCTGGCACGACTGGGCCGGCTGCCGGGACGTCACCGACCCGCGCGCACTCGCGGACCGGATCGAGCGCGTGGCGGCCGCGATGGCCGACGCCTGCCGGCAGCTGAGCGAGGAGGCCGTGGACCGGATCGCGGAACAGGACGGACGGTGGCAGCCCCTCGCCCTGCGCCTGACCGAATGCCTGCGCGAGGTGGAGAAGGCGGAGGCGGCCCGGCCGCTCGTCAAACAGATCAAGGACGGGCGCGCGTGGCTGAGGAAGGTCACCGACGAACTGCGCGAGGAACGGCTGCGGCCCTTCGCCGACCAGTCGCAGACCATCTGGAAGCTGCTGTGCGAGCGCAGCAGCGTCTCGCTCGGCTCGATCAGCCTCGCGGGCACCGCCAACCAGCGCAAGGTCGTGCTCGACGCCTCCGTGGACACCATCGACGCGCCCGCCTTCGGCGTGATGAGCCAGGGCGAACTCCACTCGCTCGCGCTCTCGCTGTTCCTCCCGCGCGCCACGCACCCGGACAGCCCCTACGGCTTCCTCGTGATCGACGACCCGGTGCAGTCCATGGACCCGGAGAAGGTCGAAGGACTCGCCCGCGTCCTCCAACTCCACTCCCGCAACCGGCAAGTGGTCGTCTTCACCCACGACACCCGGCTCCAGCAGGCCATCCGTCAACTGCGCGTCCCCGCGACGATCATGCAGGTCTCGCGGCAGACCGACTCCGTCGTCCGGGTCACCCGGACCGACGACCCGGTCTCCCTCGCCCTGGGCGAGGCCCGGGCCGTGGCGAGCGACCGCAACCTGCCGCCGGACGTCGCCGACCGGGTGCTGCCCCAGATGTGCCGGGGAGCGCTGGAGGCCGCCTACCTGGAGCCGGCGCGGCGCCGGCTGCGCGCCGACGGGCACAGCCACGACGAGGTCGAGGCGAGGATCGGCAGGACGTACAAACTGACCGAGTTGGCCGCGCTCGCCTTCTACGACAGCACGATGGCGCCGGCCGAGGTGCTCGCCGCGGTCGCCCAGGACCACGGCCCGTGGGCGCGCGTCCTGATCGAGCGGTGCAACGCGGGCGCCCACCAGGCCCCCGCCCCGTCCCGAGCCCCCCTGGACCTGGTACGCGAGACCGAGCGGCTCGCGCGGGCGGTGCAGCACCGGTGACCCGCCCTCCGCACCCCCTCGTGGCCGCCGCCGGCGAGCTGCTCACGCCCCCGCCCGGTACGACGCCCACGCTCGCGCCCGGACTGCGCGCCCGCGCCGCGGCCGCCCTGCTGCGGCTGGCCCTGGACGAGGCCATGGACGACTTCTGGCGGAGCGTCAGCCCCCGCATGGTCCACAGCAGGGGCCGGACCAAGGCGCTCTGCCTGGACTGGTACGTGAGCCCCTCGGTGGCCCGCCAGTGGTACGTCGTCTGGTCCGCCCTCAGCGCCGCCTGCCACCACCACACCTACGAACTGCCGCCCACTCCGGCCGAGGTGAAGGCCTGGCACGCCGACGTCACGGAACTCCTGCGCGCCATGCCGTCCGCCGCGTCCCCCACCGGGCCCTGACGGCAGCCAGTACCGCGGTCTGTATGCAAGGAAGGAACGCCCCACGTGGACACCCGCCGCTACCGCATGGTCGTCACCAGCGGACTCGACTACGTCGGAACCGGAGCCCAGGTCGACGACCGGCTGCGGAACTGGCTGAAGGAGCCGCCCAAGCAGTACGACATCGACGCCTTCGCCGAGGGGCGCAACGAGATAGCCCGGGGCGTGACCCTCGACCACGACTCCGCCACCGGGGCGTCGGGAACGTACGGACGCTGGCGGCTCCGGGAGACCACCCCGGACGGGACCTGGCAGACGACCGTCGTGATCCGGCAGGCCGGGGCCGGCCCGACCTGGGTCCAGCTGGACGTGGAGCACCTTCCCGACGACCCGCACGCCCTTCCCGTACCGGCCAAGACCCCCCGGCTCGCCGGAAACCTGCTCGACGTGCTCCAGGCGCGCGACGGGCTGGCCGACGTGACGCGGATGCCGCAGGTCATCGAGGTCGACGACGTCGACTCCGTCATCGACGAGCTGTGCGACGAGCGGCGGCGCCTGCCCGTCGTCGTGGCCAGCACCCCGTACGGCGTGGACTTCGACGCGTGGCTGGAAGGCACCGTGGACCCCCTGGTCCGCCCGCTGGCCGGCCTCGCCGTCCTCTACGTCCTCGCGCCCGAGGCCGAGCCGCACTTCAACCGGGCCCTGGAACACCACCAGGTCTTCGCCGGCGGGATCCGCACCTACCTGCCGGGAGTGGACCCGGCCTGGGCGGCCGACGGGCAGCGCCACCGCGTGATGTCCCGCAAGGCCGTCACCGAGAGCCCGGCGCGGGCCCGCCATCTCCTCGCCCAGCTGCCGCAGAGCCTGGCGACCCACGCCCCGCTGCCGCCGGCCCTCGACTCCGTACCCCTCCTGCGCGCCCGCACCAAGGAAGGCGTCGGGACGTCCGAGCTGGAACGGCTGAAGGACGAGAACCACGCCCTCTTCGAGATCCTGGAGGAGGCGGGGCGCGAGCAGCGGGTCCGGGCCGACGAGATCCGGGACCTGAAGCAGGAACTGCAGAGCGCTCGGCAGGGCGAATCGCTGCTGACGGTCGAGTACGACGAGCAGTACCGGGACCTGCAGCGCGCCAAGGCCCAGGTACGGGCCCTCCAGAAGAGGCTCCTGGTACTCCACGCCGGCGAGGCCGCGTACATGCCGGTCGAGCCCGGACCTGCCGGACCGGCGTCCTTCGCGGAGATCCTCGCCCGGATCGCCGAGATGCCCCGCGTCCACTTCACCGGCTCCCGCAAGATCACCCTCGAACTCGACGACCAGGCGTACGGCTCCTCCTGGGGCCGCATGACGTGGGACGCCCTGCTGGCGCTCAGCGACTACGCCGACGCCGCGGCCGGCGGCGACACCTCCCGTGACTTCAAGCAGTGGTGCGAGGACGTGCCCGAGGGCATGCACGCCATCTCCCCCCGGAAGATCATCCGGGACGAGTCGAAGTCGGTGAAGAGCAAGACCGACTGGCGCAAGGAACGCACCTTCCCCGTACCGGACCACGTCGACCCCACCCGCAGGGTCTTCATGGGCGCGCACATCAGAATCGGCGGCGGCAACACGGTCGCCCCCCGCCTCCACTACCACGACGCCTCCTGCGCCACCCACGGCATCTTCGTCGGCTACATAGGCCCCCACCTCACCAACACCCTCACCTGACCCCCGGCGCTCTTGTGGGGGTGGGGAGCCGCTGGTGCCATGGCTGGAGGGTCGCGGTGAGCGTCAGGGGGACGGGTGGACGAGTTGCGGGTCACTTCGTGGAAGCGGTACGGGCACGATCGTCTGTACGTGAACCTGCCGGACGGGACGGCGGTGGCGTGGGTGGACCGTACGACAGGAGGGATCACGTTCCTGCGCATGGGCTACGGTGACGCCGTCCTGGACGCGCTGGCCCGCCGGGCGGCCTACGTTCCGTCGGATTCCCCGGAAACCGTCCCCGGGCCGACGCTGCCCCCGCTGACACCGGAGTACGACCTCGCTTCCAACCGCCCCGGTGAGGAGCTGCGGAAGCGGCTCGGCCGGACGGGGCCCGGTCTCCTGGGGCGTGCGGTCGCCCGGGTGCTCCGGCGCGGGACCGACGGGGACGCGTGGCGCAGCGGTCTGGCGGGCGAGCGCCGGGTCGGGGTGGAACTGGACCGGCTGACCCGTCAGGGGTGGCGCGTCCTGCACTCCGTGCCCTTGCCGCGCCAGGTCGACATCGACCACCTGCTCATCGGCCCCGGCGGGGTCTTCACCGTCAACACGAAGCGGCACCCGCGGAAGACCGTCTGGGTCGGGGACGACATGGTGAAGATCAACGGCGGCAAGGCCCAGCCGTACGGGATCAAGAGCCGGTCGGAGGCCGACCGCGCGCGGAAGGTGCTCGAGGAGCACTGCGACTTCGCCGTGCCCGTCGTACCGGTCCTGGTCTTCGTCGACGTCCTCACGCTCGACGTCGTCGCCACGCAGCTCACGATCCGCGTCTACCAGGAACGGGAGGTCTCCGCCCTCGCCCCTCTCTCGGGAGTGTTCAGCTCACCTCAGGTCGAGCAGATCTACGGCGTCGCCCGCGACCGAAGGGCGTGGCTCGCCGCATGACCGGCGCGGGCAGCGCCTCGCTCCGCGGCGAGTGCGTGCGCGAGGCTGTCCCGCGCACTGCCGAGCGCGGCGAGCATCCGCGTCCGGGACTGCTCGAAGCCGGGCTCGACCTCCACACCGAGGTCATGGCGCAGGGTGACCCGCAGCAGATACACGCCGTCGGACAGCGAGCCGCCGAACCACGTCTTGGCCCGCCGGTACGCCTCGTCGAGCCGGGGACTGTCCGGCAGGTCCTTGACGACCGAGTACCCCACTCCGAGCGACCTGTTGAGCGCCGAGGCCACGTCCAGGACCTCGTTCGACAGTGCCATCTGCGCCTGGGAGTACTGCTCGGCCCAGGCTTCCTTCGCGGCGTCGAGCAACGCCGGATCGACGCCCTCACCGCGTTCGGCGGCTTCGACGGTGTCCCGGGCGGCGACCCGGTAGGCGCGAGCCGCGGTGTTCAGCCGGGCATAGAGCTCACGCTTGGCCTCGAACGCCCGCTCGGCGCGCCCCTCGTCACGCTCGCGGTCGGCACGCCGATTCTGCTCCGCCGCCTGAGCCCGCACAGCCCGCTGGCTGAGCACCGCCCCACCCAAAGTGCCGCCCAACGTCCCCCCGACCCCTATGAGCGCGACGGCGAGCGTATTCACATCCACGAGATCCCCCCGGGCCACGGCACGGTCATACGGCTGCACAGCATGGCAGTTGGCCGCGCATACGCGAAGACCCCGTCTCAGCTGAGGCGCTGATGGCGGGGTCTTTGGGCACTTCCTGCGAAGTGCCCCCGGCAGGATTCGAACCTGCGCACACGGCTCCGGAGGCCGTTGCTCTATCCCCTGAGCTACGGGGGCGCGGTCGCTGGTGTTGCGGCGACGGGTTGAACACTACCAGCTTCCGTGGGGTGATCAGGAACGGGTTTCCGGGGGAGGAGGGGGTGGGTCGCCCGCAGGGGGTGGAAGTGGCAAAAACCCGGACGCGGGGGCCCGGCTCGACCTACTCTCGAGTTGTGCCAGGCGTCTCAGGCCGGGTGCTTGTTGTCGACGACAACAAGGTCATCCGGCAGCTGATCAAGGTCAATCTCGAGCTGGAGGGCTTCGAGGTCGTGACCGCGAACGATGGTGCCGAGTGTCTGGACGTGGTCCATCGTGTGTGCCCCGATGTGATCACGCTCGACGTGGTCATGCCGCGGCTGGACGGGTTCGGGGCGGCCGCGCAGTTGCGGGCCGATCCGCGGACCAGGGACGTGCCCGTCGCCATCGTGAGCGCCTGCACGCAGCAGGAGGTGGAGGCCGGGATCGCGGCCGGGGTGGACGCCTTCCTCGCGAAGCCCTTCGAGCCCGCCGAGCTCGTGCGCGTCGTACGCAGGCTGGTCGAGCGCAAGGACCGGCGCGACGGGAGGAAGGGAGCGCCCGCCGGACGCGGGAGGGGCTGAGCCCCCGGCCTCCTGTTCACATGGCGAAACCCTTCGTGGGATGACGCGGCGTCTCCCCTAGGCTGGTCCCGTGACCCCCGCAGACCTCTCCCCTTGCGTCGTACGCGCCGTGCGCTGCGCCGTCGTGGACGGGGAGCTGGCCGCCGCCGCGGCCGCGCCCGAGCGGGTCGTGATCGAGCGGACCCGGCCCGGTGGGGTGGGGGAGTACGCCACCCCCGTCGCCTTCCAGGTCGCCAAGGCGGCCGGCTGCCCGCCCCGTGACGTGGCGGACGTACTGGCCCGCCGGCTCGGCGCGGAGTCCGGCATCGAGCACGTCGAGGTCACGGGAGCCGGGTTCCTCAATTTCGTGCTGTCCGCGCCCTCCGCCCCCGATGTCGTGCGCGACGCCGTCATGCGCGACATCGTCATCCGGGACGTGCGGGGCGGGGCCATGTTCGCCTCCCTCGACGACGAGACCGAGGGCGGGCTGCGCGAGCGCGTTGTGCGCCGTGCCGTCCTGCGGCTCGTGTGCGCCCAGGGCGGCACCGGGCGCGATCTGCCCGAGAGCCTGCCCGTCGCCCCCCTCGCCAAGCGGGACTCCGACGTCGTCGCCCGGTACGGGGCCGCGGCCGCGCACTGGCGGATGCTCTCCGTGCCGCCCCGGGAGACCCCCGTCTTCTCCGAGCTGCTGCTCCTCCAGGGTGAGGCCAACGAGTTCTTCCGGGTGCGGTACGCCCACGCCCGCAGCCGGGCGCTGCTCCGGAACGCCGACCAGCTGGGCTTCCGCCCCGAGACCGGGGAGGTCTCCGACGCGCCCGCGCTGCTGCGCGCCCTCGCCGACCACCCGCTCGCCCTCGAAGCCGCCGCGCACCACCGTGCGCCCGAGCGGCTCACCCGGGACCTCGTCGAGGTGGCGGACGCGCTGCTCGACTTCCAATACCGCGTACTGCCCCAAGGTGACGAGAAACCCTCGGCCGCCCACCGCGCCCGGCTGGCACTTGCCGAAGCCGCCGGGACGGTGCTGGCCGGCGGCCTGGCCCTGCTCGGCATGGACGCACCGACACGACTGTGAACCGCGAAGAGAGATACCGATGAGCCGTTCCGCGCACCCCGCCGGACCCCGCCACGCCGACGTCCTGCCCGAGGGCCACTACTCCCCGCCGCCCGCCGACCTGAACGCGCTGGACGAGAAGGTCTGGGCGCGGACCGTCACGCGCGACAACGAGGGCGTCGTGTCCGTCGGCGGCATCGAAGTGACCCGGCTCGCCGAGGAGTTCGGTACGCCCGCGTACTTCCTCGACGAAGAGGACTTCCGGGCGCGGTGCCGGGCCTGGGCGCACGCCTTCGGTCCCGACGCCGACGTCTTCTACGCCGGGAAGGCGTTCCTCTCCAAGGCCGTCGTGAAGTGGCTGAAGGAAGAGGGGCTGAACGTCGACGTCTGCTCCGGCGGTGAGCTGGCCACCGCGCTCGCCGCCGGGATGCCCGCCCCCCGCATCGCCTTCCACGGCAACAACAAGTCCGAGGGCGAGATCCGCAGGGCCGTCGAGGCCGGGGTCGGACGCATCGTCCTCGACTCCTTCCAGGAGATCGCCCGCGTCGCGCACATCGCCCGTGAGCTCGGCGTGCGCCAGCCCGTGCAGATCCGCGTGACGGTCGGCGTCGAGGCGCACACCCACGAGTTCATCGCCACCGCCCACGAGGACCAGAAGTTCGGGATCGCCGTCGCGGACGGGTCCGCCGCCGAGGCGGTGCGGCGCGCGCTCGGCCACGACAGCCTGGAGCTGCTCGGCGTCCACTCCCACATCGGGTCGCAGATCTTCGACATGGCCGGCTTCGAGGTCTCCGCCAAGCGCGTCGTGCGGCTGCTCGCCGCCGTGCGCGACGAGCACGGCGTGGAGCTGCCCGAGATCGACCTCGGCGGCGGGCTCGGCATCGCCTACACCTCGAACGACGACCCGCGCGAGCCCCACGAGATCGCCAAGGCCCTGCACGAGATCGTGGCCCGGGAGTGCGAGAGCGCCGGACTGCGCGCCCCGCGGATCTCCGTGGAGCCCGGCCGCGCCATCGTCGGCCCGACCGCCTTCACCCTCTACGAGGTGGGGACGATCAAGCCGCTGGAGGGGCTGCGCACCTACGTCTCCGTCGACGGCGGGATGTCCGACAACATTCGGACGGCCCTGTACGACGCCGAGTACTCGATTTCCCTCGTCTCCCGCAATTCCACCGCCGAGCCCATGCTCGTACGCGTCGTCGGCAAGCACTGCGAGAGCGGCGACATCGTCGTGAAGGACGCCTTCCTGCCCGCCGACCTGGCCCCCGGCGACCTCCTCGCCGTCCCGGCCACCGGCGCGTACTGCCGCTCCATGGCCAGCAACTACAACCACGCGCTGCGCCCGCCCGTCGTCGCCGTGCGTGACGGACAGGCCCGAGTCATCGTCCGCCGGGAGACGGAGGAAGATCTCCTGCGTCTCGACCTCGGATAATGAAATTGGTGTCTCACTCACTGGACCGAGGATGGAAACTGCTGTCCATTGAGTGAGACTGGTTCCACCCCTCGCGCAAACCGTGCGCGGGGTATTGATGGAAGATCGAAAGGCGTAGGTCGAATGATGCGTACGCGTCCGCTGAAGGTGGCGCTGCTGGGCTGTGGAGTGGTCGGCTCAGAGGTGGCTCGCATCATGACGACGCACGCCGACGACCTCACGCAGAGGATCGGCGCGCCCGTGGAGCTCGCCGGTGTGGCGGTGCGCCGCCCCTCGAAGGTGCGCGAGGGCATCGACCCCTCCCTGATCACCACCGATGCGACCGCCCTCCTCAAACGCGGTGACATCGACATCGCCATCGAGGTCATCGGCGGCATCGAGCCGGCGCGCGGCCTGATCACCACCGCCTTCGAGCACGGCATCTCCGTGGTCTCGGCGAACAAGGCGCTGCTCGCCCAGGACGGCGCCGCGCTGCACGCGGCGGCCGAGCGGCACGGGCTGGACCTGTACTACGAGGCCGCCGTCGCCGGCGCCATCCCGCTGGTCCGCCCGATGCGCGAGTCGCTCGCGGGCGACAAGATCAACCGGGTGATGGGCATCGTCAACGGCACGACGAACTTCATCCTCGACAAGATGGACTCGACCGGCGCCGGCTACCAGGAGGCGCTCGACGAGGCCACCGCCCTCGGGTACGCCGAAGCCGACCCGACCGCCGACGTCGAGGGCTACGACGCCGCCGCCAAGGCCGCGATCCTGGCCGGCATCGCCTTCCACACCCGCGTCCGCCTGGACGACGTGTACCGCGAGGGCATGACCGAGGTCAGCGCCGCCGACTTCGCCTCCGCCAAGCGGATGGGCTGCACCATCAAGCTCCTCGCCATCCTGGAGCGCGCCGCGGACGGCGAGTCCGTCACCGCCCGCGTCCACCCGGCGATGATCCCGCTCACCCACCCGCTCGCCTCCGTCCGCGAGGCGTACAACGCCGTCTTCGTCGAGGCGGAGGCCGCCGGGCGGCTCATGTTCTACGGGCCCGGCGCGGGCGGCGCGCCGACCGCCTCCGCGGTCCTCGGCGACCTCGTCGCCGTCGCCCGCAACAAGCTCGCCGAGGCAACGGGGCCCGGCGAGTCCGCGTACACCCAGCTGCCGGTCAGCCCCATGGGGGACGTCGTCACGCGCTACCACATCAGCCTCGATGTGGCGGACAAGCCGGGCGTCCTCGCCCAGGTGGCGACCACCTTCGCGGAGCACGGTGTCTCCATCGACACGGTCCGCCAGCAGGGCAAGGACGGCGAGGCCTCCCTCGTCGTCGTCACTCACCGCGCGCCCGACGCCGCCCTCTCCGGGACCGTCGAGGCACTGCGGAAGCTGGACACCGTCCGCGGTGTCGCCAGCATCATGCGTGTTGAAGGGGAGTAAGGACCCATGAGCAGCAATCGCACCCACCAGTGGCGCGGCATCATCGAGGAGTACCGGGACCGCCTGCCGGTGACGGACTCCACTCCGGTGGTGACGCTCCGCGAGGGTGGCACTCCCCTCGTCCCCGCGCAGGTGCTCTCCGAGCGCACCGGCTGCGAGGTCCACCTGAAGGTCGAGGGGGCCAACCCCACCGGTTCCTTCAAGGACCGCGGCATGACCATGGCGATCACCAAGGCCAAGGAGGAGGGCGCCAAGGCGGTCATCTGCGCCTCCACCGGCAACACTTCGGCCTCCGCCGCCGCGTACGCGGTGCGCGCCGGGATGGTCTCCGCGGTGCTCGTGCCGCGCGGCAAGATCGCGCTCGGCAAGATGGGCCAGGCCCTCGTGCACGGCGCCAAGATCCTGCAGGTGGACGGCAACTTCGACGACTGCCTGAACCTGGCCCGCGCGCTCTCCGACAACTACCCGGTCGCGCTGGTCAATTCGGTCAACCCGGTGCGCATCGAGGGCCAGAAGACGGCCGCGTTCGAGATCGTCGACGCGCTCGGCGACGCCCCCGACATCCACGTGCTGCCCGTCGGCAACGCCGGCAACATCACGGCGTACTGGAAGGGCTTCAAGGAGTACAAGGCCGACGGCCTGTCCTCCCGTACGCCCCGCGTGTGGGGTTTCCAGGCCTCCGGCTCCGCGCCGATCGTGCGCGGCGAGATCGTCAAGGAGCCGCACACCATCGCCACCGCGATCCGCATCGGCAACCCGGCCTCCTGGGACTACGCCCTGCAGGCGCGCGACGAGTCGGGCGGCTTCATCGACGAGGTGACCGACCGCCAGATCCTGGCCGCCTACCGGCTGTTGGCCGCGCAGGAGGGCGTCTTCGTCGAGCCCGCCTCGGCCGCCTCGGTGGCGGGCCTGCTCAAGGCCGCCGAGCTGGGCCTGGTGGACCCCGGTCAGAAGATCGTGTGCACCGTCACCGGCAACGGCCTGAAGGACCCCGACTGGGCGATCGCCGGCGCTCCGCAGCCGGTCACCGTTCCGGTGGACGCCGAGGCCGCGGCCATCCGTCTGGGTCTGGTCTAGGCCGGATCCGCGGTGCGGGGACCCGGCAATGCCCGGTCCCCGCGTCGTCCCGGTGGTAACGCACGCCACGTGTGAGCCGGGTTCCGGAGGGCTTCCGAGGCCCTCCGGAACCCGGCAACTCACCCCGTACGACGACAAAAGTGCAGCCGAAGCCGTCGAAGTCCGCGACACGCATCGTGCGCCTCCTGTGCGCCCTATGTCGCGAGAGAACCTTCCTTCGATACGCTGTACTTACATCCGCCACCGCGCATATGACTGCGGTGCTGCCCCGAGGGCCTTCGGGTGTCGTACGTTCTCCAGTACATTCGCAGCGAGCCAGCGAAGAGCGAAGATCTCGCACAGTCACAAGGAGTGTCATCGGACGATGGCCGGTCCAGCGTTCCGCGCCGCCGCCGTACGGGTGCGCGTCCCCGCCAGCAGTGCCAATCTCGGCCCGGGCTTCGATGCCCTGGGCCTGGCCCTGGGGCTCTACGACGACGTAGTCGTCCGGGTGGCCGACTCCGGCCTGAACATCGACATCGCGGGCGAGGGCGCCGACACCCTCCCGCGGGACGAGAGCCACCTGCTCGTACGTGCCATGCGCACCGCCTTCGACCTGCTGGGCGGACAGCCGCGCGGCCTTGAGGTCGTCTGCGCCAACCGGATCCCGCACGGCCGCGGCCTCGGCTCCTCCTCCGCCGCGATCTGCGCCGGCATCGTCGCCGCCCGCGCCGTGACCATAGGCGGCGAGGCCAGGCTCGACGACGCGGCGCTGCTGGAGCTCGCCACCGAGATCGAGGGACACCCCGACAACGTCGCCGCCTGTCTGCTCGGCGGATTCACCCTGGCGTGGATGGACGGCGGCAGTGCCAAGGCGATCCGAATGGAGCCTGCCGAATCCATCGTTCCGGTGGTCTTCGTGCCGTCCAAGCCGGTCCTGACGGAGACCGCGCGCGGCCTGCTGCCGCGCAGCGTCCCGCACGTGGACGCGGCCGTCAACGCGGGCCGTGCGGGCCTGCTCGTGGAAGCCCTGACCAGGCGTCCCGAGCTGCTGCTGCCCGCCACCGAAGACCGGCTCCACCAGGAGTACCGGGCCCCGGCGATGCCCGAGAGCGTCGCACTTGTGAACCGACTGCGGGCGGACGGGATCCCCGCGGTCATCTCCGGCGCGGGCCCCACGGTCCTCGCGCTGGTCGACAACGGCGCGGCCGACAAGGTCGCGCAGCTCGCGGGCGAGGGATGGGCGGCCAACCGGCTCGCCCTCGACGCCGCGGGCGCGAGCGTACTTCCGCTGGGCACCCAGGGCGGCTAAGGCCGTTCCGGTGGGGTGCGCAGCCGGTCAGGGGCGGGCGGCCAGGGCAGGCCGCCCGCGCGGAAGGGCGCGATTGCCGGTGATTGAGAGGGGGAATATCTATTGGATCCGGTAGTGTTAGTCTCAAGTGCGCATCGGAAGCCGCCATGGCTCGGTGCTCAGTGTCCCCATCCGGGACCACATTTCTTCCGGGAGCCTCCCCGACTGCTTTGATCACTTCCAGCAGTTTCGAGCACGCTCCGGAATCGGCGTGACATTCCCACGCTTTCAGCTCGGGGGCTTCTCGCCGGAACCACCCATGCACGTTTCTCTCCCGCCGTATCTCTATCGGCGGACCACCGCCCCGGCACGGTCCACACCTAGGACTGTTGTCGGACAGCACAACCGGTCGCCGAGCCAGACAGGCCGACGTCCGCTCCAGGGAAGGACCCTTCGTGAGCGACACCACCGATCTGATGGGCGCTGCCGACACCTCTGTCGACACCAGTGCCCCCGCCGCGGGCGCCGCACCCAAGCGTCGACGCACCGGCACCGGCCTTGACGGCATGGTCCTGGCCGAGCTGCAGCAGGTCGCGTCGGGCCTCGGGATCAGGGGCACCGCGCGGATGCGCAAGAGCCAGCTGATCGAGGTCATCAAGGAGGCGCAGGCGGGCAGCGGAGCTCCCAAGGCCGCGGCCTCCGCCGCCGGGGACACCGCCGAGGCCAAGCCGAAGCGCCGCGCCACCAGCAAGGCCCGTACGGGTGAGGCCGCCGCAGAGGCGCCCGCCGAGAAGCCTGCCGCGCAGGCGCAGATCGAGATCCCGGGCCAGCCGGCAGGGGGCCCCTCCCGCTCGAGCGCAGCCGAGAGCGGGGGAGAGGACGCGCCGGCCGGCGAGCGCCGCCGCCGTCGCGCCACGGCCCCCTCCGGCAGCCCCGAGGGCTCGGCCCCCGTCGCGGTCCAGGTCGAGCAGAAGACCGAGACCGTGACCGCCGCCCCGGCGCAGTCCGAGGTCAAGGCCGACGCCACGGCGGTCTCCGCCGGCCAGGCGCAGGGTCAGGACGGCGAGGGCCGCGGCCGTCGCGACCGCCGTGACCGCGCCGAGCGCGGCGACCGCCAGCGCGACCGCCGTGACCGTGGTGCCAAGGCCGACGACCAGGGCCAGAGCGGCCAGGGTCAGGCCCCGCAGGGCGGCCAGGGCGGCGGCCGTCAGGACCGCGCCGACCGTCAGGACCGCCAGCAGCAGGGCGGCCGCGGTCAGGGCCAGGGCCAGGGCCAGAGCCAGGGCCAGGGCCAGCAGGGCCGTCAGGACCGCCAGGACAACGGCCCCCAGGACGACTTCGACGGTGAGGACGGCCGTCGCGGCCGTCGCGGCCGCTACCGCGACCGCCGTGGCCGTCGTGGCCGCGACGAGTTCGCGCCGAGCGAGCCGCAGGTCGCCGACGACGACGTGCTGATCCCCGTCGCGGGCATCCTCGACATCCTCGACAACTACGCGTTCATCCGGACCTCGGGCTACCTGCCCGGTCCCAACGACGTGTACGTGTCCCTCGCCCAGGTCCGCAAGGCCGGCCTGCGCAAGGGTGACCACACCACCGGTGCGGTCCGTCAGCCCAAGGACGGCGAGCGCCGCGAGAAGTTCAACGCCCTCGTGCGTCTGGACTCGGTGAACGGCATGGCGCCCGAATCCGGCCGTGGCCGCCCGGAGTTCCAGAAGCTGACCCCGCTCTACCCGCAGGACCGGCTCCGTCTGGAGACCGACCCGGGCGTGCTGACCACCCGCATCATCGACCTCGTGTCGCCGATCGGAAAGGGTCAGCGCGGTCTGATCGTGGCCCCGCCGAAGACCGGCAAGACCATGATCATGCAGGCGATCGCCAACGCGATCACCGTCAACAACCCCGAGTGCCACCTGATGGTCGTCCTGGTCGACGAGCGTCCGGAAGAGGTCACCGACATGCAGCGGTCGGTCAAGGGCGAGGTCATCTCCTCGACCTTCGACCGCCCGGCCGAGGACCACACCACCGTCGCCGAGCTGGCCATCGAGCGCGCCAAGCGTCTCGTCGAGCTGGGTCACGACGTGGTCGTCCTGCTGGACTCCATCACCCGTCTGGGCCGTGCGTACAACCTCTCGGCGCCCGCCTCCGGCCGCATCCTGTCCGGTGGTGTCGACTCGACCGCGCTGTACCCGCCGAAGCGCTTCTTCGGTGCCGCGCGCAACATCGAGGACGGCGGCTCGCTGACCATCCTGGCCACCGCGCTGGTCGACACCGGCTCGCGCATGGACGAGGTGATCTTCGAGGAGTTCAAGGGCACCGGCAACATGGAGCTCAAGCTCGACCGGAAGCTCGCCGACAAGCGCATCTTCCCGGCCGTCGACGTCGACCCGTCGGGCACCCGCAAGGAGGAGATCCTCCTCAACGCGGAGGAGCTCGCCATCGTCTGGAAGCTGCGCCGGGTGCTGCACGCGCTCGACTCGCAGCAGGCGATCGAGCTGCTGCTCGACAAGATGAAGCAGACGAAGTCGAACGCCGAGTTCCTGATGCAGATCGCGAAGACGACCCCGTCGGGCAAGAACGACGACTGAGGTCGGCGTCGGGCGTATGACGCCTGACACACGGCATCACCCCGGCAGCCCCCGTCGCACCAGCGGCGGGGGCTGCCGGGCGTTCAGGGGCCTCCACGGGGCTCCACACGGCTCCACGGGCACCGGTGCGGGCTTCACCACACCCCGCCCCTGGAACCCTGCAGGACGTTCACCCGTCTGTGTGAGAGGGGCCCGCGGAGTGGACGGCGGGCCGGAACGGACCAGGGGACCGGACTCAGGGACTGAGGACAGCATGACCGAGGACAGCAAGGGCCGCGGCCGACGTGCCGCGGGCCGGCGCCGACGCAAGCCGCCGAAGCGCCGCAGGGCTCTCGTCATCGCCGCGTGGAGCGCGGCGGGGGTGGTCCTGCTGGGAGGCGCGGGCCTCGGCTACTTCTACTTCAAGCTCAACGGCAATCTGAAGACCGTCGACATCGACCAGGCCCTCGGCACCGACCGCCCGCAGAACGTCGACAACGGCTCGATGGACATCCTGGTCCTCGGCTCCGACTCCCGCGGCGGCGCCAATGGCGAGTACGGCCAGGACGACGGCGGCTCGGCCCGCTCCGACACCGCGATGATCGTCCACCTCTACGAGGGCCACAAGCAGGCCAGTGTCGTGTCGATACCGCGCGACACCATGACGGCCCGTCCCGAATGCCCCACCGGCAAGGGCAAGACCGACCCGGGCGGCCCGCGCAAGCAGTTCAACGAGGCGTACACCATCGGCGGGGCCGCCTGCGCGGTCAAGACCGTCGAGAAGATGTCGGGGATCCGGATGGACCACTACATCGAGGTCGACTTCACGGGCTTCAAGAAGATCATCGACAACCTCGGCGGCGTCGACGTGACCACCACCAAGCCGATCAAGGACGGCGCCAGCCACCTGGACCTCGCGGCCGGCCCGAACCACCTCGACGGCGAACAGGCCCTCGGCCTCGTCCGGACCCGCAAGAGCGTCGGCGACGGCAGCGACCTGGGCCGAATACAGCTCCAGCAGGCCTTCATCAAGGCACTGATCAAGCAGGTCAAGAGCATCGGGGTGTTCGACAACCCCAAGCGGCTGGTCGACCTCGCCGACTCCGCGACCAAGGCGATCACCACCGACAAGGCGCTCGGCGACGTGAAGTCCCTCATGGGCTTCGCCCAGGGCCTGCAGGGCATCGAGGCCCAGAACATGCACATGATCACCCTGCCGGTGACGGTGGACCCGCGTGACGCCGATCGCGTCGCCCCGCTGACGAAGGAGTCGAAGCTCGTCTGGGAAGCGCTGCTCGCGGACCAGCCGGTCCCGGCCGAGGCCACCGAGAAGTCCATGGGGGACAAGGGCACCGTCGGCGGCATCGTCCAGTAGGGAGCCCCTGCTCAGGCGGCTTTCGAACGGAATCCGCGGGGGCGCGGAATAGATGCCGGCCCCCCTCCGTTGAGGGAGGCGTCCTCAGAATTTTGACAGGCAGCCCGGTCCTGGCAGACTGGTCTGTCGGCCCCGGTTCACGCAGTGCGCAATTCGGCTCCTGCGACCCGGCGCCCTCCCGAATCTAGGAGACACCTTGAAGCGCGAAGTTCACCCCGAGTACGTCGAGACCCAGGTCAGCTGCACCTGTGGCGCGTCGTTCACCACCCGTAGCACCCTGACCGAGGGCTCCATCCGAGCCGAGGTCTGCTCCGAGTGCCACCCGTTCTACACGGGCAAGCAGAAGATCCTCGACACCGGTGGCCGCGTGGCCCGCTTCGAGGCGCGCTTCGGCAAGGGTGCGGCCAAGAAGTAGCGCGACCCAGGCGCCGGTCACCGGCCGCCCCCTGTCCACTCGGGGGCGGCCGGACCGGCGCCTTTGTCGTCGTCTCGCCAAGTCACCCCGTTCGTACTTTCACCACAGGAGCCCCCGATGTTCGAGGCGGTCGAGGAATTGGTCGGCGAACACGCCGATCTTGAGAAGAAGCTCGCCGACCCTTCGGTCCACTCGGATCAGGCCAACGCGCGCAAGCTGAACAAGCGCTACGCGGAGCTGACCCCGATCATCGCGACCTTCCGTGCCTGGAAGCAGTCGGCCGAGGACATCGAGACGGCCAAGGAGTTCGCGGCCGACGACCCGGACTTCGCCGCAGAGGTCAAGGAGCTGACCCAGCAGCGCGAGGAGCTCACCGAGAAGCTCCGCCTGCTGCTGGTCCCGCGCGACCCCAGCGACGACAAGGACGTGCTCCTGGAGGTCAAGGCGGGCGCGGGCGGCGACGAGTCGGCGCTGTTCGCCGGCGACCTGCTGCGCATGTACCTGCGCTACGCCGAGCGGGTGGGCTGGAAGACCGAGATCATCGACGCCACCGAGTCCGAGCTCGGCGGCTACAAGGACGTCCAGGTCTCCGTCCGCACCAAGGGCGGCAACGGCGCCACCGAGCCCGGCCAGGGCGTGTGGGCCCGCCTGAAGTACGAGGGCGGCGTGCACCGCGTCCAGCGCGTTCCGGCCACCGAGTCCCAGGGCCGCATCCACACCTCCGCCGCCGGCGTGCTCGTCACCCCGGAGGCCGAGGAGGTCGAGGTCGAGGTCAACATGAACGACCTCCGCATCGACGTGTACCGCTCCTCCGGCCCCGGCGGCCAGTCCGTCAACACCACCGACTCGGCCGTGCGCATCACGCACATCCCGACCGGTGTGGTCGCCTCCTGCCAGAACGAGAAGAGCCAGCTCCAGAACAAGGAGCAGGCCATGCGCATCCTGCGCTCGCGCCTGCTGGCCGCCGCCCAGGAAGCCGCCGAGCAGGAGGCCTCCGACGTGCGCCGCAGCCAGGTGCGCAGCGTGGACCGGTCCGAGAAGATCCGTACGTACAACTACCCGGAAAACCGGATCTCGGACCACCGGACCGGTTTCAAGGCGTACAACTTGGACCAGGTGCTCGACGGTGACCTCGATCCGGTCATCCAGGCCTGCGTGGACACCGACTCCGCAGCCAAGCTCGCGGCCGCGCACTGACCCTGATCCCTGCTTCACCCCCCGTTCGACAGCAGCCCGGAGGACCAGCGTGAACTTGCTGCTTGCCGAGGTGGCCCAGGCCACCCAGCGGCTGGCCGCCGCCGGCGTGCCCTCACCGCGTTTCGACGCGGAGGAGCTCGCGGCCTTCGTGCACGGCGTCAAACGGGGGGAACTGCACCACGTCAAGGACGCGGACTTCGACGCCCGCTACTGGGAGGCCGTCGCCCGCCGCGAGGCGCGCGAGCCGCTCCAGCACATCACCGGCCGCGCCTTCTTCCGGTACCTGGAGCTCCAGGTCGGACCCGGGGTGTTCGTCCCCCGGCCCGAGACCGAGTCGGTCGTCGACTGGGCCATACACGCCGTCCGGGCGATGGACGTGGTCGAGCCGATGATCGTGGACCTGTGCACCGGCTCCGGCGCGATCGCGCTGGCCATGGCGCAGGAGGTGCCGCGCTCGCGCGTGCACGCGGTCGAGCTGTCCGAGGCCGCCCTGCGGTGGACCCGCAAGAACGCCGAGGGCTCCCGGGTCACCGTCCACCAGGGCGACGCCCTGAGCGCGCTGCCGGAGCTCGACGGCCAGGTCGACCTGGTCATCTCCAACCCGCCGTACATCCCGCTCACCGAGTGGGAGTACGTCGCCCCCGAGGCCCGCGACCACGACCCGGAGATGGCGCTCTTCTCCGGCGAGGACGGCCTCGACACCATCCGCGGCATCGAACGCACCGCCCACCGGCTGCTGCGGCCCGGCGGCATCGTCGTCATCGAGCACGCCGACACCCAGGGCGGCCAGGTCCCGTGGATCTTCGCCGAGGAGCGGGGCTGGGCCGACGCGGCCGACCACCCGGACCTCAACAACCGCCCCCGCTTCGCGACCGCGCGCAAGGCACTGCCGTGACCGGCGCGACGATTCCCGCCACCCCCCTGCTGCACGAGGAGGCCCGCTGATGGCCCGGCGATACGACTGCAACGACGCGACGGACCGTAAGACGGGTCTGCGTGAAGCCGCATCCGCCGTGCGCCGCGGCGAGCTCGTCGTGCTGCCCACCGACACCCTGTACGGGATCGGCGCGGACGCCTTCAGCCCGGAGGCCGTCCACGACCTGCTCGCCGCCAAGGGGCGCGGGCGCGGTATGCCCACCCCGGTGCTCATCGGCTCCCCGAACACCCTGCACGGCCTCGTCACGGACTTCTCCGAGCAGGCGTGGGAGCTCGTCGACGCCTTCTGGCCGGGCGCGCTGACGCTGGTGGCCAAGCACCAGCCGTCCCTCGCGTGGGACCTGGGGGACACCGACGGCACGGTCGCCGTCCGCATGCCCCTGCACCCCGTCGCGATCGAGCTGCTGACCGAGGTCGGCCCGATGGCGGTGTCCTCGGCCAACCTGTCCGGGCAGCCGGCGCCCGAGGACTGCGACGCCGCGCGCGAGATGCTCGGGGACTCCGTGTCCGTGTACCTGGACGGCGGCCCGACGCCCGGCATCCAGCCGTCGTCGATCGTCGACGTCACCGGGAAGGTTCCCGTCCTGCTGCGGGAGGGCGCGCTCAGCGCCGAGCAGCTGCGGGAGGTCGTACCCGACCTCGAGGTCGCCCCGTGAGCCCTGAGGGGCGTGGCATAGCTGGGGGAAACGCTTTCCGCATACTCCACGTCAGCACCGGCAACGTGTGCCGCTCGCCGATCACCGAGCGGCTGACGAGGCACGCCCTGTCGCACCGGCTGGGCGGGATCGTGACGGGCGACCTCATCGTGGAGAGCGCCGGCACGTGGGGCCACGAGGGCGCCCCGATGGAGGCCAATGCGGCCGCCGTCCTGGCGGACTTCGGCGCCGACGCCTCCGGTTTCACCGGGCGCGAGCTGCTGGACGAGCACGTCATACGTGCCGACCTGGTCCTGACCGCCACCCGTGACCACCGGGCGCAGGTCATCTCGATGGGCCACTCCGCCGGGCTGCGGACCTTCACGCTGAAGGAGTTCACCCGGCTGGTGCGGGCGATAGATCCGGCCACGCTGCCGCCGCTGGACGACGGCATGGCGGAGCGGGCGCGGGCGCTCGTGCGGGCCGCCGCGGCGCTGCGGGGGTGGCTGCTGGCGCCTTCGCCGGACGCGGACGAGGTGTACGACCCGTACGGGGCGCCGATCACCTTCTTCCGGTCGATCGGCGACGAGATCAACCAGGCGCTGGACCCCGTGGTCACGGCCCTGACGGGCGTCACGGCCTCACGCTGACCCCGCGGGCCGCGGCCACCGGCGGTGCCGCAGGGCGCGGTGCGGGGTGCGGGCCTACAGTGGCTGGTACCCGGTACCACCTGGAGTCGTGCCATGAGCGTCATCACCCAGCCCACGGACCTGCTGCGGCAGCAGGATCCGCAGATGGCCGACGTGCTCGACGGGGAGCGGCGGCGGCAGGCCGGGAGCCTGCAGCTGATCGCCGCCGAGAACTTCACCTCCGCGGCCGTGCTCACCGCACTGGGATCGCCGCTCGCCAACAAGTACGCCGAGGGGTACCCCGGCAACCGGTACCACGGCGGCTGCGAATACGCCGACCTGGCCGAGCAGACCGCCGTCGAGCGGGCCAAGGCCCTGTTCGGGGCCGAGCACGCGAACGTGCAGCCGCACTCCGGCTCCTCCGCCGTGCTGGCGGCGTACGCCGCGCTGCTGCGGCCCGGGGACACCGTGCTGGCGATGGGGCTCCCGTACGGGGGCCACCTCACCCACGGCTCGCCCGCCAACTTCTCCGGGCGCTGGTTCGACTTCGTGGGGTACGGGGTCGACGCCGAGACGGGTCTCATCGACTACCGGCAGGTGCAGGACCTCGCCCGCGAGCACCGCCCCAAGGCGATCGTGTGCGGCTCCATCTCCTACCCCCGCCACCCCGAGTACTCGGCGTTCCGGGAGATCGCCGACGAGGTCGGGGCCTATCTGATCGCCGACGCGGCCCATCCGATCGGGCTGGTGGCCGGCGGGGCCGCGCCCAGCCCCGTGCCCTACGCCGACGTCGTCTGCGCGACCACGCACAAGGTGCTGCGCGGGCCGCGCGGCGGGATGGTCCTGTGCGGGGCGGAGTTCGCGGAGCGCATCGACCGGGCGGTGTTCCCCTTCACCCAGGGCGGCGCCCAGATGAACACCATCGCCGCCAAGGCCGTGGCCTTCGGCGAGGCGGCCCGGCCGGCCTTCACCACCTACGCCCACCGGGTCGTCGCCAATGCCCGGGTGCTGGCCGGCGCCCTCGAAGAGCACGGTTTCACCATCACCACCGGCGGCACAGACACGCATCTGATCACCGCCGACCCGGCGCCGCTGGGCATGGACGGCCCGACCGCCCGCGGCCGGCTGGCCGCCGCCGGGATCGTCCTCGACACCTGCGCCCTCCCGTACGGGGACCAGCGGGGCGTCCGGCTGGGAACGGCCGCGGTGACCACCCAGGGGATGGGGGAGGCGGAGATGCGCCGGATCGCGGCGCTGTTCGCCGCGGGGCTGCGCGAAGACGGCGCGAAGACTCGTACGGAGGTCAATGAGCTGGCACTCGAATTTCCCCCTTACGGGGAGTAATCAGGACAAGAGGGGCGTAGTGCAACCGGGATACGGCCCCCTCGCGTCCTCGGGGGAGGGGACATCGCAGCTAATGTGTGGGGCTGAGATGGCCGGCGATACATCTGGGGCAGCCCGTGCGTGAATATCTGCTGACGCTTTGCGTCACGGTCGCGGTGACCTACCTGCTGACCGGGCCCGTGCGGAAGTTCGCGATCGCGGCCGGGGCCATGCCGGAGATCCGTGCCCGCGACGTGCACCGAGAGCCCACGCCACGGCTGGGCGGCATCGCCATGTTCGGCGGTCTGTGCGCGGGCCTGCTGGTCGCCGACCACCTGCGGAACCTCAACGGCGTCTTCGAGCTGTCGAACGAACCGCGCGCCCTGCTCTCCGGCGCGGCCCTGATCTGGCTCGTCGGCGTCCTCGACGACAAGTTCGAGATCGACGCACTCATCAAGCTCGGCGCCCAGATGATCTCCGCCGGCGTGATGGTCATGCAGGGCCTGACGATCCTGTGGATCCCGGTCCCCTTCTTCGGCCCGGTCTCGCTCACCCAGTGGCAGGGCAACCTGCTCACCGTGGCCCTCGTGGTGGTCACCATCAACGCGGTGAACTTCGTCGACGGCCTCGACGGCCTGGCCGCCGGCATGGTCTGCATCGCCGCTGCGGCGTTCTTCCTCTACGCGTACCGGATCTGGTTCGGCTACGGCATCGAGTCGGCGGCGCCCGCCACCCTCTTCGCCGCCATCCTGATGGGCATGTGCCTCGGCTTCCTGCCGCACAACATGCATCCCGCGCGGATCTTCATGGGCGACTCCGGCTCGATGCTGATCGGCCTGGTGCTCGCCGCCGCCGCCATCTCCATCACGGGCCAGGTGGACCCCGACGCCCTCGCCCTGTACGCGCAGGGCGAGCGCAACGCGACGCACGCGATGCTCCCCGCGTACATCCCGCTGATCCTGCCCCTGACGATCATCGCGATCCCGATGGCGGACCTGGTCCTGGCCATCGTGCGGCGTACGTGGAAGGGCCAGTCGCCCTTCGCGGCCGACCGCGGGCACCTCCACCACCGGCTGCTGGAGCTCGGGCATTCGCACAGCCGCGCGGTCCTGATCATGTACTTCTGGTCGGGGCTGATCGCCTTCGGCACGGTGGCGTATTCGGTGCATTCCTCCACCATGTGGATCGTGCTGGCGATCGCCGCGCTGAGCGCCGTGGGTCTGCTCCTGCTGCTCCTGCCGCGCTTCACCCCCCGCACCCCGCGGTGGGCGGAGGCTCTGGTTCCGCCGCGCTACCGGCACGCCGCACGGGCGGCCGAGGCAGCCGCGGAAGCGGCCGCGCTGGATGCCTCGGGCGCGGAGCCGCAGCCCGCCAGGCCGATCGCGGCGGGTGTCTCCGGCGTCAACGGGGCGACCGCCGTGGGCCCCCGTTCGCGCTTCCCCGACCGGCGTAAGGCTGAATCCACCCGCTGACAGCGGCATCGCATGTCGGACATGGATGCCCTTTACCAGACAACCCGCATGCCTGTCGCGCACACACGCGCAGGGTCCCTCTCATGTGTGACAGTCAGCACACCGGGCAGGTAAAGCTCTCATCAAATAGTTTGTGATACCGTTCACTAAACCCGGCGACAGAGCCGAAGGACCGTAGTGCGACGGTCCCTTGGCCCGAGGTTCTCTCTCGGACCGGGCTTACGCTCGTCCCGTACGAGTCCCGTGCCCCCACCATCACGCGGAGCAAACCGCCATGCGGTCAGATGACGTCCGATCCCTCCTGCAAGCCGCCGTACCCACGGCTGTCGCCGGCGCTCTCGCCGCAGCGATCAGCGCGTTGGTCGTCGGAGGCAAGGGTGCGGTCGGGGCCGTCGTCGCGACGCTGGTCGTGATTCTTTTCATGGGCATCGGATTCGTCGTTCTGCAGCGCACGGCGAAGTCACTCCCGCATCTTTTCCAGGCCATGGGGCTCATGCTCTACACGGCCCAGATCCTGCTGCTTTTCGTGTTCGTCGCGGTGTTCAAGAACACCACCCTGTTCAATCCCAAGGCGTTCGCGATCACGCTCGTCGCCACCACCCTGGTGTGGATCGGCGCGCAGACGCGTGCTCATATGAAGGCCAAGATTCTTTACGTCGAACCGGACTCGGTGAAGGGCGACAAGCCCGAAAATCCGGGGCCGAAGTCGTGAAGGGTAGGGCCGGGATAAGTGGGCGTTCGAGATCCTGCTATCGTCCGGTGCCAACTGCGGCACTGCGGGCGCGGGCATCTGAGCTGACGCCTGTTCCATCGCGAGGCTCGATGCCTGACTGCCGCCCCACCATCCGTTACACCAGTCCAGTGCCGAACCGCGGCCGCGCGCCGCGCCGACACAACGAGGTTGCCGTACCTATGCGCCACGCTGAAGGAGCCCTGCGGTGAGTGCTGCTGACATGACGCTCGCCTTCGAGATCAATTGTCATTTCGAAGACGGCACTGGCTGCGGCTTCCCGGGCCCGACCCTGTACTCGTTCCTGTTCAAGCCGATCTTCGGTGACGACAGCGGCCTGTACTTCAACAAGACGATGCTGCTGGCCCTGCTGGGCTCGGTCATCATCGTCGGCTTCTTCTGGGCCGCGTTCCGGAAGCCGAAGGTCGTCCCGGGCAAGCTGCAGATGGTCGCCGAGGCCGGCTACGACTTCGTGCGCCGCGGCATCGTCTACGAGACGCTGGGCAAGAAGGAAGGCGAGAAGTACGTCCCCTTCATGGTCGCGACGTTCTTCTTCGTCTGGATGATGAACCTCTGGTCGATCATCCCGCTCGCCCAGTTCCCGGTGACCGCGGTCATCGCGTACCCGGCCGGTCTCGCCGCGGTCATCTACGTCATGTGGATGTCGGTGACCTTCAAGCGTCACGGCTTCGTCGGCGGCTTCAAGAACATCACCGGCTACGACAAGACCCTCGGCGGGATCCTGCCGCTGGTCATGGTGATCGAGTTCTTCTCGAACGTGCTGGTCCGCCCCTTCACCCACGCGGTCCGACTGTTCGCGAACATGTTCGCCGGGCACACCCTGCTGCTGCTGTTCACCATCGCCAGCTGGTACCTGCTGAACGGGATCGGCATCGCCTACGCGGGCGTGTCGTTCGTCATGGTCATCGTGATGACCGCGTTCGAGCTCTTCATCCAGGCCGTTCAGGCCTACGTCTTCGTGCTCCTGGCCTGCAGCTTCCTGCAGGGTGCGGTCGCCGAGCACCACTGAGCGCAGCCCGCTCCGCAAACCCCCAGTCGTCCGGTGGCCAACCCCCACCGGTCCGTGAAAGAGAAGGAAGAACTGGCATGTCCCAGACCCTTGCCGCCGTCACCGGCTCCCTCAGCTCCGTTGGTTACGGTCTCGCGGCCATCGGCCCCGGTGTCGGCGTCGGCATCATCTTCGGTAACGGCACGCAGGCTCTCGCTCGTCAGCCCGAGGCTGCCGGTCTGATCCGCGCCAACCAGATCCTCGGCTTCGCCTTCTGTGAGGCGCTCGCCCTCATCGGTCTGGTCATGCCGTTCGTCTACAGCTGACGAACCCCACGACTAGTCCGAATCGACGAAAGGCACTGATGTGAACCTCCTGGTTCTCGCGGCCGAGGAGCCGGGTAACCCCCTCGTCCCGCCGATCCCCGAGCTCGTCATCGGTCTGCTCGCCTTCGTCATCGTCTTCGGTTTCCTCGCGAAGAAGCTCCTCCCGAACATCAACAAGGTTCTGGAAGAGCGTCGCGAGGCCATCGAGGGCGGTATCGAGAAGGCGGAATCCGCCCAGACCGAGGCCCAGAGCGTCCTGGAGCAGTACAAGGCCCAGCTCGCCGAAGCCCGGCACGAGGCCGCGCGCCTGCGCCAGGATGCGCTGGAGCAGGGCACTGCGCTCAAGGAAGAACTGCGCGCAGAGGGCCAGCGGCAGCGTGAGGAGATCATCGCTGCCGGCCACGCCCAGATTGCGGCGGACCGTAAGGCCGCTTCCCAGGCGCTGCGTCAGGACGTGGGCAAGCTCGCCACCGACCTGGCCGGAAAGCTCGTCGGCGAGTCCCTTGAGGACCACGCCCGACAGAGCCGCACCATCGACCGCTTCCTCAGCGAGCTTGAGGAGAAGGCCGAGGCGGCCCGATGAACGGAGCGAGCCGCGAGGCACTGGCCTCCGCGCGTGAGCGTCTCGACGCGCTGACGGACAACACGTCCGTCGACGCGGCGAAGCTCGCCGGTGAGCTGGCTGCCGTTACCGCGCTGCTCGACCGTGAGGTCTCGCTGCGTCGGGTCCTCACCGACCCGGCGCAGTCCGGCGAGGCCAAGGCCGAGCTGGCCGGGCGACTGCTCGGCGCCCAGGTCGGCGGGGAGACCCTCGACCTGGTGTCCGGCATGGTCCGGTCCCGCTGGTCGCAGTCCCGCGACCTGGTGGACGCGCTGGAGGAGCTGGCGGCCACCGCCGACCTCACGGCGGCCCAGCAGGGCAACGCGCTCGACAACGTCGAGGACGAGGTGTTCCGGTTCGGCCGGATCGTCTCCTCGAGCACCGAGCTGCGTTCCGCGCTGACCGACCGCGCGGCCACCGCCTCCGCCAAGAGCGAGCTGCTGCGCAGCCTGCTCGGCGGCAAGGTGAACGCCGTCACCGAGCGCCTGGTGATCCGTCTTGTCACGCACCCGCGTGGACGTAGCCTGGAAGCGGGACTCGAGTCCCTTTCCAAGCTCGCCGCCGAGCGCCGTGACCGCATGGTCGCCACCGTGACCAGCGCGGTTCCGCTCAGCGACGTGCAGAAGGCGCGCCTCGGTGCGGTGCTGGCCAAGCTGTACGGCCGCCAGATGCACCTGAACCTCGACGTGGACCCCGAGGTCCTCGGCGGGATCTCGGTGCGAGTCGGCGACGAGGTCATCGACGGCACCATCGCGGACCGCCTCGCAGAGGCGTCCCGCCGCATGGCCGGCTGACCAGCCACCAAAAGAACAAAGCATTCCTAGCGGCCCGGTTGGGCCGTGCAGAACTTGCAGAAGATTCCTGGGGGTCGCCCCCAGACCCCTAAGAAGCTTCAGGCCCAACAAGGAGAGCAGGGAACCCAGATGGCGGAGCTCACGATCCGGCCGGAGGAGATCCGGGACGCACTGGAGAACTTTGTCCAGTCGTACCAGCCGGACGCGGCCTCGCGCGAGGAGGTCGGAACGGTCAGCGTTGCCGGCGACGGCATCGCGAAGGTGGAGGGCCTGCCCTCCGCCATGGCGAACGAGCTGCTGAAGTTCGAGGACGGCACCCTCGGTCTCGCCCTCAACCTCGAGGAGCGCGAGATCGGTGCGGTCGTCCTCGGCGAGTTCAGCGGTATCGAGGAGGGCCAGCCGGTGCAGCGCACCGGTGAGGTGCTCTCCGTCGGCGTCGGCGAGGGCTACCTCGGCCGCGTCGTCGACCCGCTCGGCAACCCGATCGACGGTCTCGGCGAGATCGCGACCGAAGGCCGCCGCGCCCTCGAGCTGCAGGCCCCCGGCGTCATGGTCCGCAAGTCGGTCCACGAGCCGATGCAGACCGGCTACAAGGCCATCGACGCGATGGTCCCCGTCGGCCGCGGCCAGCGTCAGCTGATCATCGGTGACCGCCAGACGGGCAAGACCGCCCTGGCCGTCGACACGATCATCAACCAGCGCGACAACTGGCGCTCCGGCGACGTGAACAAGCAGGTTCGCTGCATCTACGTCGCCATCGGCCAGAAGGGCTCGACCATCGCGTCCGTTCGCGGCGCCCTGGAAGACGCCGGCGCGCTCGAGTACACGACGATCGTCGCCGCCCCGGCGTCCGACCCGGCCGGCTTCAAGTACCTGGCGCCGTACACCGGTTCCGCCATCGGCCAGCACTGGATGTACGCCGGCAAGCACGTCCTGATCATCTTCGACGACCTGTCGAAGCAGGCCGACGCCTACCGCGCCGTGTCGCTGCTGCTGCGCCGCCCGCCGGGCCGTGAGGCCTACCCGGGTGACGTCTTCTACTTGCACTCCCGTCTGCTGGAGCGCTGCGCGAAGCTGTCCGACGACATGGGTGCCGGTTCGATGACCGGTCTGCCGATCGTCGAGACCAAGGCGAACGACGTGTCGGCGTTCATCCCGACCAACGTCATCTCCATCACCGACGGCCAGTGCTTCCTTGAGTCCGACTTGTTCAACGCGGGCCAGCGCCCGGCGCTGAACGTCGGTATCTCGGTCTCCCGCGTCGGTGGCTCCGCCCAGCACAAGGCCATGAAGCAGGTTTCCGGCCGTCTGCGCCTGGACCTCGCCCAGTACCGTGAGCTGGAGGCGTTCGCCGCCTTCGGTTCCGACCTGGACGCCGCTTCGAAGGCTTCGCTGGAGCGCGGCAAGCGTCTGGTCGAGCTGCTGAAGCAGGGCCAGTACCAGCCGATGCCCGTCGAGGAGCAGGTCATCTCCGTCTGGGCCGGCACCACCGGCAAGATGGACGACGTCCCGGTCAACGACATCCGTCGCTTCGAGTCGGAGCTGCTGGAGCACCTGCGCCGCGAGCGCAAGGACCTCCTCACCTCCATCGCCGACGGCGGCAAGATGTCGGACGACACCCTGACGTCGGTCGCGGACGCCATCACCGCCTTCAAGCGCCAGTTCGAGACCTCGGACGGCAAGCTCCTGGGCGAGGACGCACCGGCCGTCAACGTCTCCAAGTGACGACGGAAGGGACCTGACTCATGGGAGCGCAGCTCCGGGTCTACAAGCGTCGCATCCGTGCCATCACGGCGACCAAGAAGATCACCAAGGCGATGGAGATGATCGCCGCCTCGCGCATCGTCAAGGCGCAGCGCAAGGTGGCGGCATCGATGCCGTACGCGACCGAGCTCACCCGTGCGGTGACCGCGGTGGCCACCGGCTCGAACACCAGGCACGCCCTGACCACCGAGGTCGAGGCGCCGACCCGTGCCGCGATCGTGCTCATCACGAGCGACCGCGGTCTGGCCGGCGGCTACTCCTCGAACGCCATCAAGCAGGCGGAGCGGCTCACCGAGCGGCTGCGCGCTGAGGGCAAGGACGTCGACACCTACATCGTCGGCCGCAAGGGTCTGGCCTACTACGGCTTCCGCGAGCGCAAGGTCGCGGATTCGTGGACCGGCTTCACCGACAGCCCGGCCTACGCCGACGCCAAGCGCGTCGCGGGGCCGCTGATCGAAGCCATCCAGACCGAGACGGCCGAGGGCGGCGTCGACGAGCTGCACATCGTCTACACGGAATTCGTGTCGATGATGACGCAGAACCCGGTCGACGGCCGGATGCTGCCGCTCAGCCTTGAGAAGGCTGTGGAGGAGACCGGTGCGAAGGGCGAGATCCTTCCGCTGTTCGACTTCGAGCCGTCGGCGGAGGACGTCCTCGACGCCCTGCTGCCGCGCTACGTCGAGAGCCGTATCTACAACGCACTGCTGCAGTCGGCCGCTTCCGAGCACGCCGCCCGCCGCCGCGCGATGAAGGCGGCGACCGATAACGCCGGAGACCTCATCAAGAGCCTCTCCCGGCTTGCCAACGCGGCCCGCCAGGCCGAAATCACCCAGGAAATCAGCGAGATCGTCGGTGGCGCGAGCGCCATGGCTGACGCGACCGCGGGGAGTGACAAGTAATGACGACCACTGTTGAGACGGCCGCCGCCACGGGCCGCGTCGCCCGGGTCATCGGCCCGGTCGTCGACGTGGAGTTCCCCGTCGACGCCATGCCCGAGATCTACAACGCGCTCAAGGTCCAGGTCGCCGACCCGGCCGAGGACGGCAAGCTCAAGACCCTGACCCTCGAGGTCGCGCAGCACCTGGGTGACGGCCTCGTCCGTACCATCTCGATGCAGCCGACCGACGGTCTGGTCCGCCAGGCCGCGGTGACCGACACGGGCGCGGGCATCACCGTTCCCGTCGGTGACTTCACCAAGGGCAAGGTGTTCAACACCCTCGGTGAGGTGCTGAACTACCCCGAGGCGAACGCCGAGGTCACCGAGCGCTGGCCGATCCACCGCAAGGCGCCCCGCTTCGACGAGCTCGAGTCGAAGACCGAGATGTTCGAGACCGGCGTCAAGGTCATCGACCTTCTCACCCCGTACGTCAAGGGTGGAAAGATCGGTCTGTTCGGTGGTGCCGGTGTCGGCAAGACCGTTCTGATCCAGGAAATGATCTACCGCGTCGCCAACAACCACGACGGTGTGTCGGTCTTCGCGGGCGTCGGTGAGCGTACCCGTGAGGGCAACGACCTCATCGAGGAAATGGCCGAGTCGGGCGTCATCGACAAGACGGCTCTTGTGTTCGGCCAGATGGACGAGCCCCCGGGCACGCGTCTTCGCGTCGCGCTTGCCGGTCTGACCATGGCGGAGTACTTCCGCGATGTGCAGAAGCAGGACGTGCTCTTCTTCATTGACAACATCTTCCGTTACACCCAGGCCGGTTCCGAGGTCTCCACGCTGCTCGGCCGCATGCCGTCCGCAGTGGGTTACCAGCCGAACCTGGCTGACGAGATGGGTCTGCTGCAGGAGCGCATCACCTCGACGCGTGGTCACTCGATCACCTCGATGCAGGCGATCTACGTCCCCGCGGACGACCTGACCGACCCGGCGCCGGCGACCACCTTCGCCCACCTCGACGCGACGACGGTTCTTTCCCGTCCGATCTCCGAGAAGGGCATCTACCCGGCCGTGGACCCGCTGGACTCGACGTCCCGCATCCTCGACCCGCGGTACATCGCGGCGGACCACTACGCCACGGCGATGCGCGTCAAGGGGATCCTCCAGAAGTACAAGGACCTCCAGGACATCATCGCGATCCTCGGTATCGACGAGCTGGGCGAGGAGGACAAGCTCGTTGTCCACCGTGCCCGTCGCGTCGAGCGCTTCCTGTCGCAGAACACCCACGTGGCGAAGCAGTTCACCGGCGTGGACGGTTCGGACGTTCCGCTCGAGGAGTCGATCACCGCGTTCAACGCGATCTGCGACGGTGACTACGACCACTTCCCCGAGCAGGCGTTCTTCCTGTGCGGTGGCATCGAGGACCTGAAGGCCAACGCCAAGGAGCTGGGCGTCTCCTGATCCGGCGCGCTCCGCGAGGGGCGCATCCGGTTCGCACGTTTCAGGGAGAGGGGCGGGTGTGTCCCGTCCCTCTCCCCACGCCCATTAGAATTTGACCCAACACCCGGCCGACCCGCCGGGTGGTGACCCGAGGAGCCACCTTGGCTGCTGAGCTGCACGTCGAGCTGGTCGCGGCGGACCGCAATGTCTGGTCCGGCGAGGCCACCCTTGTTGTCGCCCGCACCACGTCCGGCGACATCGGCGTCATGCCCGGTCACCAGCCGCTTCTCGGTGTGCTGGAATCGGGCCCTGTGACCATCCGCACCAGCGAGGGCGGCACTGTCGTCGCCGCGGTGCACGGCGGTTTCATCTCGTTCGCGGACAACAAGCTGTCCCTGCTGGCCGAGATCGCCGAGCTCGCGGACGAGATTGACGTCCAGCGTGCGGAGCGGGCACTGGAGCGCGCGAAGGCGGAGGCGGACGCCGCCGCCGAGCGTCGCGCTGATGTCCGGCTGCGCGCCGTAACGGGCTGAACGCCCGTCGGAGTTTGAACCGCTGAGTACCGGGGGGCGACCGCCGGGACTCGGCAGACCTCAGCCGCGGTCCGTTCTGGAATTTTCCAGACCGGGTCGCGGCTGAGGCGATGCAGGTCGTTTTTTTCTCATGCGTATTCGATGAGCGAGGAGGTCGGTGAAGATGCTCCTCGCTCTGCTTGTGAGCGGCCTGGTCGTAGCCCTGGTGGTGATCGGGCTGTTTGTCTTCGGGCTGCGCCGCAGGCTCATCCAGCGGTCCGGCGGCACCTTCGACTGCAGCATGCGCTGGGGCGTGGCCGACAAGCCCGACGTCTCCGGCAAGGGCTGGGTGTACGGGGTCGCGCGCTACAGCGGTGACCGGATCGAATGGTTCCGGGTGTTCTCGTACTCGCACCGGCCGCGCCGGCTGCTGGAGCGGTCCTCCATCGAGGTCGTCGCCCGCCGCGCCCCGGAGGGCGAGGAGGAACTGGCCCTGCTCTCCGACGCCGTCGTGCTCGGCTGTGTCCACCGCGGGACCCGCCTGGAGCTGGCGATGAGCGAGGACGCGCTGACCGGCTTCCTGGCCTGGCTGGAGGCGGCGCCTCCAGGGCAAAGGGTGAATGTCGCCTGAATTGCTGTCGCCTGTGCCTGTGGCCTGAGGTTTTCAGGACGTGAAGAAGCCGGGGAGACGGGGGCGGACCCGTCTCCCCGGCTTCCGTCTTTCCTACTGCAGCCCGGTGTGGATGGCGTTCGCGAGCTCACCGTTCGTGGTGTCCCCGCTGAACTCCCAGAAGAAGGCTCCCTTGAGGCCCTGCTGCTTGGCCCAGGTCATCTTCCCGGCGATGGTGGCGGGGGTGTCGTAGCTCCACCAGTTGCTGCCGCACTTCGCGTAGGCCGTGCCGGCGATCGTGCCGGTGGCCGGGCAGCTGTTCTTGAGCACCTTGTAGTCCTCGATGCCCTGCTCGTACGTGCCGGGGGCGGGGCCGGTGGCGGTGCCGCCGGGGGCCGCCTGGGTGACGCCGGTCCAGCCGCGGCCGTAGAAGCCGATGCCGAGGTTGAGCTTGGCGCCGGGGACCCCCTTGGCCTTCAGCTTGGCGATGGCGTCGGCCGAGTTGAAGCCGGCCTGCGGGATGCCCGCGTACGAGGTGAGCGGGGAGTGCGGGGCCGTCGGGCCCTGCGCCGCCCAGGCGCCGAAGAAGTCGTACGTCATGACGTTGTAGAAGTCGACGTACTGCGCGGCGCCGCCGTAGTCGGCCGCGTCGATCTTGCCGCCGCTGGAGGCGTCGGCGGTGATGGCGGCGGTGACCAGGTTGTTCGCGCCGAACTTGGCGCGGGTCGCCTGCATCAGGTTCTTGAAGGCGGCCGCTCCGCTGGTGTCACAGGACAGACCGCAGGCGTTCGGGTACTCCCAGTCCAGGTCGATCCCGTCGAAGACGTCGGCCCAGCGCGGGTCCTCGACGAGGTTGTGGCAGGACTGGGCGAAGGCGGTCGGGTTGGCCGCGGCCTGCGGGAATCCGCCGGACCAGGTCCAGCCGCCGAAGGACCACAGGATCTTGATGTTCGGGTAGGCCTTCTTCAGCTTGCGCAGCTGGTTGAAGTTGCCGCGCAGCGGCTGGTCCCAGGTGTCGGCGACGCCGTCGACGCTCTGGTCGGCGGTGTAGGCCTTGTCGTAGTCGGCGTAGGCGTCACCGATGGTGCACTGGCCGTTCTGGACGTTGCCGAAGGCGTAGTTGATGTGGGTGATCTTGCTCGCCGTGCCCGAGGTGACCAGGTTCTTCACGTGGTAGTTGCGCCCGTAGACGCCCCACTCGGTGAAGTAGCCGAGCTTGACCTTGCCGCCCGGGTCCGGGGGCTGGGTGCCGCCGGCCGTCGTGACGGACACGGTGACGGACGAGGCGCCGGTCTGGTCGATCGTGTCGCGCGCGACCACGTGGTAGCTGTACGTGGTGCCCTTGGTCAGGCCCGTCTGGGCGTAGGTGGTGCCGGTGACCGTGGCGATCTTGACGCCGTCGCGGTAGACGTCGTAGTTCTTGATGCCCTTGTCGTCGGTGGCGGCGCCCCAGCTCAGGGTCAGCGAGGTCTCGGTGATGGCGGAGGCGGACGGGGCGCCCGGGGACGAGGGGGGCGCGTCGCCGGGCTGGGTGGAGCCGTCGCAGGAGGCGCCGTTGATCTTGCAGCCGGTGGGGGAGCCGCCGCCCGCGCCGTTGAAGCCGAAGCTTGCGCTCGCGCCGGGGGCGAGGGTGCCGTTCCAGCCGACGTTCTTGGCCGTCCAGTGGGTGCCCGAGCTGGTGACGGTGGCGTCCCAGGCCGAGGTGACCGAGGTGCCGGCCGGGTAGTCCCACTCCACGGTCCAGCTGGTGAGGGTGGTGGTGCCGGTGTTCTTCACCACCCACTTGCCCTCGAAGCCGGTGCCCCAGTCGGAGACCTTGGTGTACGTCGCGGTCGCCGCGGCGGCCGCCTGGGCCGGGGCGGCGAGTACGACGAGCCCGGTGACGGGCAGGGCGAGCGCGGCCACGATCGCCGCGACGCGGGTGAAGAACCGGGTGCGCCTGGTGCGGGGTGGGGATGCTGTGCTCAAGGGTGATCCTCCGTAGGTCCGTCTCGGTCGTGGGGGACCTCGACATGGGGGTGGGACCTGCGCCGCCCGTGAGCACGCTTTGTCATGGCACGCTCACCACAGTGTTGCGGCGAGCGTAGAAAGGTCTGGACCAACCGTCAAGAGGTCCAGACCGGTACGCGCACGGCCGCCCGGAGCCCGGGCTATATCCCCAACTCCTGTGCCAGTACCGCGGCTTGGAGCCGGCTGCGCAGTTCCAGCTTGCCGAGCAGGCGACTGACGTGCGTCTTCGCCGTCGCCTCCGCCATCTCCAGCCGCTGGGCGATCTCCGCGTTCGACAGGCCCTCGCCCAGCGCGCTCAGCACCTCCCGCTCGCGCGGGGTCAGCGAGGCCACCGCCGCGGCCGTCTCCGGTGCCGGGGTGGCCCGCGCCGGCCGGGGCGCCGCGAACTCGGCGATCAGCCGCCGGGTCACCGCCGGTGCGATCAGGCCCTCCCCGCGCGCGACCGTCCGTACCGCCTCGATCAGCTCCGCCGCGTCCGCGTTCTTCAGGAGGAAGCCCGCGGCCCCCGCCCGCAACGCCCCGAAGACGTACTCGTCGAGGTCGAAGGTGGTCAGCACCAGGACGTCGGCCAGCCCCTCCGCGACCACCTGACGCGTCGCGGACACCCCGTCCAGCCGGGGCATCTGCACGTCCATGAGGACGAGGTCCGGCCGCAGCTCCCGGGCCAGGCGCACCGCCTCCTCCCCGTCGCCGGCCTCGCCCACCACTTCGACGTCCCCCGCGCTGCGCAGGATGAGCACCAGCCCGGCCCGCACCGCGCTCTGGTCCTCCGCCACCACCACCCGGATGGTCATGCCTCCACCGCCTTCTCCTTCGCGGGCAGTGTCGCCCGCACCTGCCACACCGCGCCGGACCGGCCCGCCGTGAATGCTCCGCCCAGCAGCTCCGTCCGCTCCCGCATGCCGATCAGCCCGGCCCCGGAGCCGGGGGCGCGGGGGCCCGGCCGGTCCCCGTAGGGCGAGTCCACCCCCACGGTCAGCAGCCCGTCCGTGTGCGCCACGCGGACCGTGACCGTGCCGGGGGCGGCGTGCTTGAGCGCGTTGGTGAGCGATTCCTGCACGATCCGGTACGCCGCCAGCTCCACCGGGGCCGCCGCGGGCTCCCCGGACGGCCGCTCGTCGTGGAGTACGAACGCCAGCCCGCTCGCCGAGCCGTTGGTGCGGGCCTGCGCGATCAGGGCGTCCAGGCCGTGCAGCGAGGGCACGGCGACCGGCTCCTGGTCACCGCCGGCATCCCGCAGCAGCCCGATCAGACGCCGCATTTCGGCCAGCCCCTGCACGCTGTTCTCGCGGATCACACCGAGCGCGTCGCGGCTGGTCGCGGCCGTGTCGATGGAGAGCGCGGCGGTGGAGTGGATGGCGATGGCGGAGAGGTGGTTGGCCACCATGTCGTGGAGCTCCCGCGCCATCCGGGCCCGTTCGGCGGCCACGGCCTGGCTGCGGTCCATCTCGGCCAGCAGCGCGGTCTGCTCCGCGCGCAGCCGGGCCGCCTCGGCGGCCTCGCGATGGTTGCGCAGGGTGGCGCCGGTCAGGGCCGGGGCGAAGCTCACGATGCCGGTGATCGTGCCGATCAGCAGGGCCTGCGGGGTGCGCAGCCAGGCCAGCGAGGCGATGGTGACCACGACCGTGATCAGGCCGGTGGTGACCGGGAGCCGCCGGGCCATGGCCGGTTTCCCGTACACGACGGCGGCGTACATCAGATCGGTGAAGATCACGACGGTGGCCAGGCTGCCGACCGTGAACTGGTCGGCGATCACCCCCAGGGTGCCGACGACCAGGGTCACCTGCGGCGCGGTGCGGCGCAGCAGCTCCATCGCCCCGAGGGCCGCCAGGGGGACCAGGGCCGCCCAGGCCGGGAACAGGTCCCGGCTCGGGCTGCTGTAGACGCCGAGCGACCAGAAGGCCAGGCCCGCGGCCGTGCTGACCACCGCGAGGAAGACGTCGTCACGGTGGGGGCGCAGGCTCTTCTCGATCACGGTCCCATCCAACAGGGTGCGCGGGCCGCGCACGTCGGCGGAGGGGCCGAGGTGCGGCTACATCGAAGGATGCAGGCCCACATGGTCAATGGCGACGACGAAACGGGCCCGGCCGGACGGGAGTCTGGAGGGGAACGGAGAACCGAGCGGACGGAGAGTCCCATGATCGTCGCGCTGATCATCGCCTGTGAGGTCGGCTTCTGGGTGCTGCTGGCGGCCGGACTGGCCCTGCGCTACCTCGCGCGGATGCCCCGGCTGGGGGCGGCGGTCCTGCTGTGCGAGCCCCTGATGGAGCTGGTCCTGCTGGTGGTCACCACGCTCGACCTCAAGAACGGCGCCGAGCCGGACTGGAAGCACGGTCTGGCCGCGCTCTACATCGGCTACACCGTCGCCTACGGCCACTACACGATCAAGTGGCTCGACGGGCACGCCGCGCACCGGCTGGCCGGGGGCCCCAAGCCGGCCGGCGCCGGGTACGGGAAGGCGCGGGCCGTGCACGAGTGGAAGCTGTGGGTCCGTACCGTCGTCGCGGCCGCCGTCGCCCTCGGTCTGCTCCAGGTGGCCATCTGGTACGTGGGAGACGCGGGCGACGTGAGCTCGCTCAAGGCGTGGCAGTTCGGCGCCCTGCGCGCGGTCGGCATCCACGCCTTGGTCGCCGTCGCCTACACGATCTGGCCGAAAAAGGCCCCCGCGGGCGGGGAAGAGCGGACCGTACTGGCGAAGACCGACCGATAGCGCTACGGGGGCCACGGGGGGTGGCCCCCACGCGGCGGCCGGCGGCGGCGCGGGTCCCCGGGTGCTACCGCTCGCCGCCCGGCACCCACAGCACGTCGCCGACCTCCTTGTTGGCCACCCGGGCCAGGATGAACAGGAGGTCGGAGAGGCGGTTCAGGTAGGTGGCGGTCAGCGGGTTCATCACCTCGCCGTGCACCTCCAGCGCCGCCCACGTCGAGCGCTCGGCGCGCCGGACCACCGTGCAGGCCTGGTGCAGCAGGGCCGCGCCGGGGGTGCCGCCGGGCAGGATGAAGCTGCGCAGCTTCTCCACCTGCTCCAGGAAGAGGTCGCAGTCCGCCTCCAGCTTGTCGATGTAGAACTGCTCCACCCGCAGCGGCGGGTACTCCGGGTTCTCGACCACCGGCGTGCACAGGTCGGCGCCCACGTCGAACAGGTCGTTCTGCACGCGGACCAGGACCTTCACGACCTCCGCCGGCAGCCCGCCGAGCGCGATGGCCGTCCCGATGGCCGCGTTGGCCTCGTTGGCGTCGGCGTACGCCGAGATCCGCTGGTCGGTCTTGGCCGTGCGGCTCATGTCGCCGAGGGCGGTCGTGCCCGAGTCGCCGGTGCGGGTGTAGATGCGCGTGAGGTTCACCATGCGGCCAGCGTAGACGGACCGCCCCCGGCCGCGCCGGGCCGGAGGACGGGGGAGGGGACGGGGAGGGGACGGGAGCGAGGACGGGGGAGAGGACGGGTGAACTGGAGGGCTGGGCAGGGGTGCTGGGCCGTACCGGTGTGATGTCCGTCATCTGAGACGTGACGCGTGTTACTTCGCGGTCACAGCGCACCGCCCGGGCGCTAGTCTCCGCCGGAGTGGCTACGAGGCCGTGCCGTATTTCGAGACTGGTCATTTGAAGAACGTGGGGTGTGCAGTGGCTGGGAAGCTCGCCGTCATCGGTGCCGGACTGATGGGTTCCGGGATCGCTCAGGTCTCCGCTCAGGCGGGTTGGGACGTCGTACTGCGCGATGTCACCGACGCCGCGCTGACCCGTGGCACGGACGGGATCAAGGCCTCGTACGACAAGTTCGTCTCCAAGGGCAGGCTGACGGCCGAGGACGCCGAGGCGGCGCTCGCGCGCATCACGACGGCCACCGACCTCGAAGCGGTGGCCGACGTGGACATCGTCGTGGAGGCCGCCTTCGAGAAGATCGAGATCAAGCACGAGATCTTCCGGGCCCTCGACAAGATCGTCCGCGAGGACGCGATCCTCGCCTCCAACACCTCCGCCATCCCGATCACCAAGATCGCGGCCGTGACGGAGCGTCCGGAGCGGGTCGTCGGCGCGCACTTCTTCTCGCCCGTCCCGATGATGCAGCTGTGCGAGCTCGTGCGCGGCTACAAGACGAGCGACGAAACCCTCGCCACGACGCGGGCGTTCGCCGAGTCCGTCGGCAAGACCTGCATCGTCGTCAACCGCGACGTCGCCGGTTTCGTGACGACCCGTCTGATCTCCGCGCTGGTCGTCGAGGCCGCCAAGCTCTACGAATCGGGCGTGGCGTCCGCCGAGGACATCGACATCGCGTGCAAGCTGGGCTTCGGCCACGCGATGGGGCCGCTGGCCACCGCCGACCTCACGGGCGTCGACATCCTGCTGCACGCCACCAGCAACATCTACACCGAGTCGCAGGACGAGAAGTTCGCGCCGCCGGAGCTCATGCGCCGGATGGTGGACGCGGGCGACATCGGCCGCAAGAGCGGCCAGGGCTTCTACAAGCACTGAGGCCGGTCCAGCCACTGAGCACCACCGTTCGAATATCCCGTTCACCCCTCAGGGTGAATTAGGTATCGGTTCGCTCACGGTCGGCAACTTCCCTGCCCGTGGGGCAGTCAGTTGAAGTGAGAGTTGCCGACCACGGACCAGTCGGACCATACGTACGCAGTACTGCCGGGAGTACACATGCACATCAGGGGCGACCACGCCGAACTCGCTGTCGGGGGCCGCCTCGACGTGCGCAGCGCGGCGGACGCCCGTACGGCCCTCCACACCGCCCTCGACGACGGTCACGGCGACCTCGTGCTCGACCTCACCGGGCTCGACTCCTGGGACGCGACCGGCCTCGGCGTGATCATGGGCGCGCACCGGAGGGCCGGCCGGACCGGCCGGCGCCTCGTCCTGCGCGGGGTGCCGCCCCAGATGCAGCGGCTGCTCGTCGCGACGCGCCTGCACCGGATCCTCGCCATCGAGGGCGGCCTGGAGGCGGAGTCCCTGCCCCGCGTCTGAACGGCAGGCCTCTGACCTTTGCATTTCCTGCGGAAACGTAACGGTCCGGTGGTGATCGCCCCCCTGCGGTTTCCCGCACCACCGGCCACGGTCTAGGGTTCGGGCGGAAACCGGACCAGGAGCTACCGCGGGTGCGCCGAGGCCGGGCGGTACGACGGCGAGGCGCTCGGCCCGCGATCGGGGGACTGGGTCATGGACCGTACACAAGGGCAGACCGAACAGGATGGGCAGTCCGCAGGCGGCTCCGCGCCGCCCGTGCCCGGATCCGGGCAGGCTCCGGCCCCGTCCGCCACGACCGCCGCGCCCACGGCCCACGGACCCGCACGGGTCGTCACCCTGACCGCGGGCGACTTCACCCTCACCGTCAACCCGGTCGACGGCAGTGAGATCGAGCCGCTGCGCCCCGGCACCGAGCGGGGCCGCCCCGCCAAGCGCGACGCGGCCGCCCGTACGGCCCGGGAGACCGCGGCACGGGTACCCGCCCTGCCGGGCCCCGGCGGCCTCATACGCCCCCTGCTCGGCCGCGAAGAGGAACAGGAACGCCTCGTCCGCCTGCTGGCACGGGGCCGGTCCGTACGGCTGACCGGACCTTCCGGGTCCGGCCGCAGCGTGCTGCTCGACGCGGTCGCCGCCCGGTGCGCGGGCCTCGCGCCCGACGGCGTCGTACGGCTCTCCGGATACGGGCACCAGCAGCCCGCGGAACTCCTCCAGACGCTCTACGCGACCGTGTACGAGGCCCCGGGGGAGCGGCCCGAGCGGGACGAGCTCCTCGCCCGCGTACGGGACATCGGCGCCATCGTCCTCCTGGACGACCTGGAGATGGGCGGTCCCGCCCTCGACGAACTGCTGCGCGCCACCCCCGAATGCGCCTACCTGCTCGCCACGACCCCCGACACCCGCTCCCCCTCCGACGACTCCCACATCGAGGAGGTCTTCCTCACCGGGCTGGCCAAGGCCGACTGCGTGGAACTGCTCGAAGCGGGCGTCGGACGGCCGCTGACGGACGAGGAGACCGCCTGGGCGGGCGACCTGCGGTTCGCCTCCGAGGGGCTGCCGCTGCGCTTCGTACAGGCCGCGGCGCTGCTGCGGCAGCGGGACGAGCTCAACCACTCCGCCGAGGAAGACGACGAGGAGGAGCCCGGCGTCTTCGACGAGCGCCCGCGCGACCGCGTGCAGGTGCCGCTGCCGACGCTGGCCGAGGGCGCGGCCCCGGCCGAGCTGCTGGCCTCGCGGGTCAGCGAGTCGGCGCGGGCGGCCCTGCGGATCGCCTGCGCGCTCGGCGGGGAGCTGCCGCACCACGCGCACCTGCCGGCCCTGGTGGGGGACACCCACGCCGACACGGCGGTGGCGGAGCTGCTGGCCTGCGGGCTGCTGACGCCCGTCGGGACGCGCCACCGGCTCGCCGCCGGCGTCGCACGCCAGCTGGAGGAGGTCGGGTACGGGGACACCGCCGCGGAGGAGGCCCGTACGGCCGCCCGGCACTACGCCTGGTGGACCGGGCACGCCTCGGTGACCCCGGAGCGCGTCGCGGCCGAGGCGGACGCCGTGCTCGCGGCGCTGGCCGGCGCCGACGTGGTGGCGGCGGTGCTGCTGGCACGGACGGCGGCTCCGGCCTTCGCGGGCTCGCTGCACTGGGAGGCGTGGGAGCGGGTGCTGCGCTCCGGAGCGGAGGCCGCGCGCAAGGCGGGGGAGGTCGCCGAGCAGGCGTACTTCCACCACGAGCTCGGCGTGCTGGCCCTGTGCGAGGGGCGCCTGGACCGGGCGCGGGCCGAGCTGGAGACCTCGATCGGGCTGCGCGGCGCGCTGGCCGACAAGCGGGGCACGGTGGCCGGGCGGCGCGCGCTGGCGCTGGTCGTGGACCGGGAGACGGCGGTGGCGGCGTCGCCGCCGCTGCGACTGGAGGCACCGGCCGCCCTGGCGGCGGCTTCGGAGGCGCTGACGGTGGTGACCCCGGCCACGTCGGGCACCCCGGCCACTCCGGCGGCCTCGTCCGCCCCGACCGCGCCGCTCGCCAAGGCCGCCCCGACCGCGCCGCTCACGAAGGCCGCCCCGGCCGCGAACAGACCGGCCCCGTCGACCCGCATCGCCCCCGTGGTCCCGGTCGGCCCCGTCTCCGCCGAGGCGGTGACGCGGATGACCCCGGTGGTGCCGGTGAACCGGAGCGCGGAGCCGCCCACGACGCTGTCGGAGGTGTTCGAGGACGCCTTCCCGCTGTCGCCCAAGCCGGTGGCGCTCGCCGCCCCGAAGCCCGCGCCCGCGCCGGACCGGCGCCGGCTGGTGCTGCTGGCCGGGGCGGGAGCCCTGACGGTGGTGGCGCTGGGCACGGTCGTGGCTCTGGCGCTGGGCTCCTCGGACGACACGCCGCCGGAGCAGGGCCCGGCGGTCTCCTCGACCCCGTCGGCCGCGGTCCCGTCGACCGCGCGGGGCAGCAGCGGGAACGATCCTGCACCGGAGCCGCCGGCGGCCTCGGCCCCCGCGTCGGAGGCCGCGCAGCCGGGACAGAGCGCCGCCGCCCCGACCCCGGGCCGCACACCGGGCCGGACCCCGTCGCGCCGCCCGTCCGCGACGCCGCCGAACTCCCCGCCGCCGTCGTCCGTTTCGCCCCCGCCGACCACCGCGGGGCCGTCCCCGACGCCGACCGAGACCACCGAGCCGTCGCCGACGGCCACCCAGGTGGTCACGGCCACCGCCGCCTCGCCCACCGCGGGCCCGTGAACGCCGACGGCTCCGTCCCCTCGGGGACGGAGCCGTTGCGTCAGTGGGCGGTGGGCCGGTCGGGCAGCCCGGGTGGGGCCGGGAATCAGAACAGGCGGAGCTTGTCGTCCTCGATGCCGCGCAGCGCGTTGTAGTCCAGGACCACGCAGTCCATCCCGCGGTCCGTCGCCAGCACCTTGGCCTGCGGCTTGATCTCCTGGGCGGCGAAGATGCCCCGGACCGGCGACAGGTGCGGGTCGCGGTTGAGCAGCTCCAGGTAGCGGGTCAGCTGCTCGACGCCGTCGATCTCGCCGCGCCGCTTGATCTCCACGGCCACCGTCGCGCCGGAGGCGTCCCGGCACAGGATGTCCACCGGACCGATCGCCGTCATGTACTCGCGCCGGATCAGGGTGTAGCCCTCGCCCAGCGTTTCGATGCGGTCCGCCAGGAGTTCCTGGAGGTGTGCCTCGACGCCGTCCTTGATGAGCCCCGGGTCGGTGCCGAGCTCGTGGGAGGAGTCGTGGAGGACTTCCTCCATGGTGATGATGAGCTTCTCGCCCGCCTTGTTGATGACCGTCCAGACCCCGGCGTCATCACCGCTCCCCTCCTTGAGGGTGCACGGGGGCGACATCCAGTTGAGCGGTTTGTACGCCCTGTCGTCCGCGTGGATCGAGACACTGCCGTCGGCCTTCACGAGGATCAGACGGGGTGCCGAGGGCAGATGGGCGGTGAGCCGGCCCGCGTAGTCGACGGAGCAGCGGGCAATGACGAGACGCATGGTCGGCAACGCTACTCGACGAGAAGGCCTCCACGCGATTCGCCCCTGAAAGCCCCCTTCGCGGATGGCGCGTTGTATGCGCATTCTCCTGGTGCGCCACCCATGGGGCGCCTACCGTGGTGAGCGGGAGGTGGCGGAGCGTGCACTCTGCGTCGCGACCTCCTTCCCTGCCCGTAAGACTCCGGCAACCCAATCGCCGGGGTCGCGAGAGGAGAACCCATGTCGCTCGACGTCTCACCGGCCCTACTCGAACAGGCCGAGCGAGGCGAGGTCGACGAAGCCGCTTTCGTCGACTGCGTCCGGACCTCCCTGCCCTACGCATGGGAGATGATCAGCTCGTTGGTGGCCCAGCTGAAGGTGGACGGCGGACAGTTCGCCGACAACCAGACGCCGCCGCCCGACGAGCAGGCGCGAGGGCAGCTGCTGCGTGCCCTCGCGAGTGACGCGATACGGGGTGCCCTGCAGCGGCACTTCGGAGTGCGCCTGGCATTCCAGAACTGTCACCGGGTTGCGGTGTTCCCGCTGGACCCCTCGGTGGACGACCGGCTGGCCAAGTTCACTTCGATCCGCGGTCAGCTGCTCAACCAGTCGCCCGAACTGCGGGACTGCTAAGCAGGTCCGGTAGATCTCAGCCGAGGCGGGGCAGGACCTCGACGCCGAGTCGTCGTACGTTCTCCTCCGTCGCGGCGAGATCGCCGGAGCCCTCCGTCAGGAGGGCGAAGCGCGTGATCCCCGTCCGTGCGGACGTGGCCGCCAGCCGGTCCGCCGCCACCTCCGGGGTGCCCACCGGGTGCAGGTCGCACAGCAGTTCCGTGTACGCGACCGGATCCCGCATCGCGCGCACGCGTCCGTCCACGGTCACGTGCGCGTCCAGGCCCTGCTTGAGCCAGCCCGGCATCGCCTTGAGCAGGGTCTCGCGGGCGTCCGCCGTGCGGTCCGCGAGCTGGCACACCCCGGCGGAGACGTGTCCCGCGCCGGCCACGTGCTCCCGCGAGTGGCCCGCCGCCAGCGCCGTGCCGCGCCACAGCGCGACCATCTCCGCCTTGGTCTCGTCCCCGCAGTGCATGCCGAGGAGCATCGGCAGCCCCCGCTGCGCGGCCAGCCGTACGGAGGCGGGGGAGGTGCACGCCACGATGACCTCCGGCCCCGAGCCGTCCCCGTCCAGGGCCTCCGACGGCCGCGGTACGACGGCCACCTCGCGGAAGCCGTACCGCTCGCCGGCGGCTCCCACCCGGGCCTCCGTCAGCCAGCGCCGCAGCAGGTCCAGGGCCTCCGGGAAACCGTTCTCGTACGAGTCCAGACCGCCCCCGAACACCTCCAGGTCGACCCACGGCCCGCCGCGGCCGACCCCCAGGGTGAACCGGCCGCCCGAGGTCACGTGCAGCAGTGCCGCCTGCTCGCCGAGGGCCACCGGGTGCGTGCTCGGCAGCACGCTCACCGCCGTGCCCACCCGCAGCCGCCGGGTCCGGCCCAGCAGCAGGGCCGCCAGGGTCACCGCCGAGGGGCAGACCCCGTACGGGACGAAGTGGTGCTCGGCCAGCCAGACCGAGTCGAGCCCGGCCTCCTCGGCCACCTCGGCGGTCCGCACCGCCCGGTGCAGTGCCTCTCCCTGTCCCTGGCCCGGGAACTGGGCCGCCAGTACAAACGCTCCTACGCGCATCGCCTTTACCCTCCTTGCGGCTGACGCGGCCTCCCCCAGGTGGACCGGTTCTTCCTATGGCAACAACGTCTGACACGTGCCAAAGGCACGGGCTGACAGGAAAGTTATTGGGATTGTCGGGCCATTCCTCTTCGGACCGCAGCCTTCCTCAGCCACCCTGCGGGTACCCGGCCTCGCTGCGCGTAGTCTGGGAGAAAGTCACTGCCGTCCGCCCTCCCGTGAGGTATACGTGTCACCGCGCAACAACCGCCCCAGGGGCGGCGAGACCCCGGACGAACGCCCCAGCACCGGCCTCGACCGCTACGGGCTGGAGCGCACCGAGGAGTACCAGGGCGAGGACTGGAAGGTCCGGCACGTCGCCGGCGCCAGCGCGGCCGGCAAGCGCTACCGCTGCCCCGGCTGCGACCAGGAGATCCCCTCGGGCACCCCGCACCTGGTGGCCTGGCCGGAGTACGGCGGCGTGGACGACCGCCGCCACTGGCACAAGGCCTGCTGGAACGCGAAGGACCGCCGCACCTCGAAGGTGCAGCGGTCCCGCAACGCGCCGAGGTACTAGGTACCGGGTACCGAGTACCGGAAGACCCCGGGCGTCCTAGACGTCCCGGCGGCCGACCGACAGGTACGAGGCGGTCACCGCCGCGCCCGTCACCAGCACGATGAGCAGCACGTGCGACAGGGTGCTGGGCTCCGCCCCCAGGTCGCCGCCCTCCCGCATGCCGAAGAGCTGGCTCAGCGCCACCGGCACGTTGCGTTGGAGGATGGCCCGCCCGAGGGGCGCCACGGCCTCCCAGCCGCTGAGCATGGCCCCTATCACCGGCGGCAGCGTGACCAGGCCGAGCATGACGGCGATCGCCCCCGCGGAGTGCCGCACCAGGGCGCCGATCGCGAGCGCGAGCACGCCGAGCAGCGTGACGTAGAGGCAGCCGAGCAGTGCGCCGAACCACTCTTGGGCGGCGTGCGAGCCGGCCGCGGCGCCGTCGTGGACGAGCGCGGCGGCGATCCCGACCACGAAGACGGACAGCGCGGTGGTGATCAGGGCCGTGACGCTGAAGACGAGGTACTTCGCGGTGAGCACCCGGAAGCGGTCCGGGGCGGCGGTGAACGTGGTCCGCGCCAGCCCGGTGCCGTGCTCCGAGGTGATGGTCAGCACGCCGAGGACCATCACGGCGATCTCCCCGACCAGCAGGCCGAAGAGGGCGGGCGTGGTGAAGGTGATCCCCGCGTAGTCCTCGTCCGAGGTCTGCGAGACGAAGAACAGCCCGACGCCCACGACGATGAGCACCAGCGAGCCCAGCGTCCACAGGGTGGAGCGGATGGACACCAGCTTGGTCCACTCCGAGGCCACCGCGTGCCCCAGGTGCGGCCGCGGCGTGGGGAGGGAGGAGCTGTAGCTCCGGGGCCGCTCCGGCGTCGTGGTCGTCGGGGTCATCGTGAGTCCTCGGGGGATTTCTTGGCGGTGCTCGTGAGCTCGCCGGGATTGCTCGGCATGAGGAAGGGCTGCCCGCCCGCTGCGGGCGGCGGCGGCGCGAAGAAGCCCCTCTGCGGGACCTCCGGTGCCGTCGGTTCCTCCTCCCACGCGGGGAGGGTCAGCGGTTCGGGCTCCCAGAGCTCGGCCCGCGGGTCCTCGGTGGAGGTGTACTCGACGGCGGACTGGGTCATCCGCATGTACGCCTCCTCCAGCGAGGCGTGGTGCGGTGACAGCTCCCACAGCCGTACGCCGGCCCCGTGCGCGAGGTCCGAGATGCGGGGCAGCTCCAGACCGGTCACGCGCAGTGCTCCGTCGGGCTCCTGGAGCACCCGGCCGCCCGCCTTGGTGAGGGTCGTACCCAGTGTCTCCCGGCCATCCGGATCAGTGTCGGCCGCGCGCACCCGAGCGAATCCGGCCGAGTTGTGGGCGATGAACTCCTGGGTGCCCATATCGGCCAGCAGCCGCCCCCGCCCGATCACGATCAGGTGGTCGGCGGTCAGCGCCATCTCGCTCATCAGGTGCGAGGAGACGAAGACGGTGCGGCCCTCGGAGGCGAGCCGGCGCATGAGGTTGCGGACCCAGAGGATGCCCTCGGGGTCGAGCCCGTTGACCGGTTCGTCGAACAGCAGCACCTGCGGGTCGCCGAGCAGGGCGGTGGCGATGCCGAGCCGCTGTCCCATGCCGAGCGAGAAGCCCTTCGTGCGCTGCCGGGCGGCGTCCTGGAGCCCGACCACGGCCAGCACCTCGTCCACCCGCCGCTCCGGGATCCCGGAGAGCTGGGCGATCGAGAGCAGGTGCGTACGGGCCCGGCGGCCGCCGTGCACGGCCTTGGCGTCGAGCAGGGCCCCGACGTGCCGCTGGGCGTTCGGGAGGTCCCGGAAGGGCTGGCCGTTGATCGTGACATGACCAGAGGTGGGCCGGTCCAGGCCCAGGATCATGCGCATGGTGGTGGACTTCCCGGAGCCGTTGGGCCCCAGGAATCCCGTGACGTGACCCGGCTTGACCTGGAAGGACAGCTGGTCGACGGCGGTCTTGGCGCCGTAGCGCTTGGTCAGGCCGACTGCCTCGATCATCTTGCTGCCCCTTACCAGGCCGGGACGACTTTCGCCCGCGTAAGGATTAAGAGGATAACGAGCTTCCTGTGGTTCCGTCCCGGGCCGGATCCCTGAGCTGCCCCTGAGACCGACCCGGGGATCTCCCGTAGTACGCCGGCAGGAGGTCAGGCGTCCCTCTTGCGGAGGACGGCGTAGCCCCCGAGTACCGCGGCCAGCGTCCAGAGGACCATGATCCCGAAGCCGCCCCACGGTCCGTACGGGGTCTCGGGGGACCCGAAGGCGTTGGGTACGACCTGCATGATCCGGGCCCCGGCGTTGCTCGGCAGGTACTGGCCGACCGTACGGGTCGCCTCGAAACCGTTGAGGAGGTTCGAGACGATCAGGAAGAACGGGATCAGGATGCTGATGGCGGCGACCGAGCTGCGCAGCATGGTCGCCACGCCCATGCAGAACAGGGCGAGCAGCGCCAGGTACAGTCCGGCGCCGATCAGGGCGCGCAGCACGTTCTCCTCGCCGACGCCGATGCCGAGGTCACCCAGGAGCGCCTGCGTGAGGAAGAACGACACGAAGCTGGTCAGCAGCCCCACGACCAGGGCCAGCGTCGTCGCCACCGCCATCTTGCCGAGCAGGAAGTGCCCGCGGCGGGGTACGGCGGCCAGTGAGGTGCGGATCATGCCCGTGCTGTACTCGGTGCTCACGACCAGCACACCGAAGACGATCATCGCGAGCTGGCCGAACTGCATCGAGGCGAAGCTCATCGCGGTGGCGTCGAAGGTGGCCTGCTGGGCCGGGTCCAGATTGTTCTTGTCGAACGTGGCGCTGAACAGCGCGGCGAACCCGGCGGTGACGAGGAAGACGAGGGCGAGGGTCCAGCTGGTGGAGGCGACCGTGCGGATCTTGGTCCACTCGGACTTGAGGACGGCGGTGTAGGCCATGGTCACTCGCCGCCCTTGCGGGTCGCCTCGTAGCCGGCGCCCCAGGCGGGGACGTCGGCCGGCCGGGCGGGGTTGTCGGCGGCCATGCCCGGCGGGACCGGGGCGCCGGGCGCGCCCGGCGCGTGGGCGTGGTATTCGACGGAGTCGGCCGTCATGCGCATGAACGCTTCTTCCAGTGAGGCCCGTTGCGGGCTGAGTTCGTGCAGCACGATCTGGTGCCGGGCGGCGAGCTCGCCGAGCTGTTCCGCGCTCGCTCCGTCGATCTCCAGCGTGCCGGTGGCGGGAACGCTGACGGCGTTGATCCCGGCGTCGTGCAGGACGTCCTTGAGCCGTTCCTGCTGCGGGGAGCGCAGCCGGACGTAACTGCGGGAGTTCTGCTGAATGAAATCGGCCATCGGAAGATCGGCCAGAAGCCGCCCTTGACCGATGACGACCAAATGGTCTGCGGTGAGCGCCATTTCACTCATCAGATGGGAGGACACGAAGATCGTCCGTCCTTCCGCCGCCAGGCCCTTCATCAGATTGCGGATCCAGAGAATTCCCTCCGGGTCCAGACCATTGACGGGCTCGTCGAACATCAGGATTTCCGGATCACCCAGCAGTGCGGAGGCGATTCCCAGTCGCTGGCCCATGCCCAGCGAAAATCCTTTGGACTTCTTCTTGGCCACGGCCGTCAGCCCGACCAGGTCCAGCACCTCGTCGACCCGGCTCTGCGGGATCTCGTTCGACTGGGCCAGACAGAGAAGGTTGTTGTACGCGCTGCGGCCGCCGTGCATGGCCTTCGCGTCCAGCAGCGCCCCGATGTGCTTCAGCGGTTCCGGCAGCTCGCGGTAGTGCTTCCCGTCGATCCGGACCGTCCCGCTGGTCGGATTGTCGAGGTCGAGCATCATGCGCATGGTCGTGGACTTCCCTGCCCCGTTGGGGCCGAGGAAGCCGGTCACCACCCCCGGTCGGACCTGGAAGCTGAGGTGGTCCACGGCGGTCTTCGCGCCGAATCGTTTGGTAAGTCCCTCTAGCTCGATCATGCGGCCACGCTAGAACGCCCGAGGGCCCTACGCCACCTCGAACAGGTGACGCAGGGCCCTCGGTCGGGTCAAGCGTGTGCGACGGGTTTCGGCCCGCCGGTCGCTCAGCGGCTCTGCTGCGCCGGGACGCCGCGGCTGACCGGCTCGTCGTCCACGATCGGGTTGGCCGCGGCGACGGCCGCACCGGTGAGCGTCGCCAGCATCTCGCGGACGTTGGTGAGCTGCGCGTTGATCGAGTCACGGCGGTTGGTGAGCGCCGCCAGCTCGCGCTCGGACTCGCTGCGGATACGGTCCGCCTTGGCGTTGGCGTCGGCCACGATGTCCTCGGCCTGGCGCTGCGCGGTCTCCACGGTCTGCCGGGCGCGGCGCTCCGCGTCCGTACGCAGCTTCTCGGCCTCCAGGCGCAGCTGCTCCGCGCGGTGCTCGATCTCGGCGAGGCGCTTCTCGGCCTTGGCCTGACGCGAGGCCAGGTCGCGCTCGGACTGCTCACGGCGCTTGGCCAGGTTGGTCTCGAAGTCCGCGGCGGCCTGGGCCGCCTTGGCACGGGTCTCCTCGAACAGCGCGTCGGCCTCCTCGCGCTTGGAGGCCGCGTCCTTCTGGGCCTCCGAGCGCAGGGTCGACGCGTCGCCCTTCGCCTTCTCGACGATGCGGACGCCCTCGTCCTCCGCCTTCGTCTTGCGGTCGGCGGCGAACGACTCGGCGTCGTTGCGCACCTGCTGGGCGGCCGACTCGGCGAGCTCGCGGTGCTGCTCGGCCGCGCGACGGGCCTCCTCGCGCAGGTCCTTCGCCTCCTCCTCGGCCAGCCGAAGGATCTTCTCGACCCGGGCGCCGAGACCGGCGTACGACGGCTCGGCGTCGTTCACCTGGGCCTGGGCGTTCTGCGTCTCGAGGTGCAACTCCTCGATCCGCTTTTCCAGAGAGTTGATACGTCCAAGGGCGCTGTCGCGGTCGGAGACCAGCTTGGTAATGCGGTCGTCCACCTGACCACGGTCGTAACCACGCCGCACGAGCTCGAAGCCGAAGGGGGAGGAAGTGTCGCTCATGGGGTTCCTGTCGAATGAGACCGATGAGGTGCTACGTGAGGTGTTAAGGGGAATCCTAGGCGCCCGAGCGGCGTGTCATCGAGTCAATCCGCGTTTGATCTGGACAATGACACCCCTTTTGAGTGGCAAGGCCACAGAATGCTTGTCACTCGTTCGCCTGAACCTCCATCAGGTGGACACATCCCCGTCGCGTTTGCTAGCCCTCTGACGTCTTGCCACCCGAACGAGTGGATCCTGCGGTCGCTCCGGCCTTCACGCCCCCCGCGCCCTGGCCGCCGACCGCCGGCTTCCCGCCGCCCGAAGGCGCCTCGAATGATTCCAACGCCTCAAGAACGTCCTGGACACGGGAGATCTCCGCCTGAATGTCCTCGCGCCGACGCACCAGGACCTCCAGCTCACGGCGGCCCTCGTCGACGAGGCGTTCGGCCTCCGCCTCGGCCTCCGCGAGGGCGTTCTCGGCCTTCCGGGCCAGCTCCGCCTTCTTCTGCTCGGCCTCCTTGAGCAACGCCTCGGCCTTGCGCACCGCCGCGATGCGCACCTTGCTCGCCTCGCTGCTCGCGTCCGACACCAGGGCCTTGGCCTTCGCCTCGGCCTCGACGCTCTGCTCGGTCGCCGCCCGCACCAGCTTGTCCACGCGCTCGCCGGCCGACTTCATCTGCTCGGCCGACTCCCGGCGGGCCCGCTCGTGCAGCTCCTCGACCTCGCCCTCGACGCGGCCGCGCAGCTCCTCCGCCCGCTCTCTTATGGCAGCGGCGTCCGTGCGCGCGCCGATCAGCAGCTCGTTCGCGTCCGTCCGGGCCTTCTCCACCGTGGAGTTGCCCTCGACGGTCGCCTCCGAGCTGATCCGCGCCGCCTCCTTGCGGGCCGCGTCGACCATCGCGTCGGCCTGCTCCTCGGCCGCCGTGGTGGCGGCGAGGGCCTGCTGCTGCGCGTCGCCCGTGAGCTTGTCGGCCTCCGCGGAAGCCTCCGTGATGAGCCGGTCGACCTGCTCCGCCGCCTCGCTGCGGCGCTTGTTGGCCGCCTCGCGGGCCTCGTCCAGCAGCCGCTCCGACTCCGTACGGGCCTCCGTGCGGATGCGCTCCGCCGCGGCCGCCGCCTCCGCCTTGACCCGCTCGGCCTCCGAGCGGGTACGGGTCGCGCGCTCCTGCGCCGAGGACAGCGCCTCCGACGCGTCCGCACGCAGCCGCTCGGCCTCGCCGGCCGCCTCGCCGACCGTGCGCTCGTTGTCCTTGCGGGTCCGCTCGGTGAGCTTCTCCGCCTCGGACGCGGCCTCGGAGATGAGCCGGTCCGCCTGCTCGGCCGCTTCGGTCCGCAGGCGGTTCGCCTCGGCCCGCGCCTCGTCGAGCGTCTGCTCGGACTCCCGCTCCGCGCTCGCCAGCGTCTCGTTGGCCGCGACGGTGACGCGGTCCGCCTCCGCGGTGGCCTCGCCGATGATCCGGCCGCCGTCCGCGCGGGCGTCGTCCAGGACCCGGGCCGCCTCGGCGCGCAGCCGCTCGGCCTCCGCCGCCGCCTCGCCGACCGTGGCCTCGTTGGCCACACGGGTCTCTTCGATGAGCCGGTCGCCCTCGGCACGCGAGTCGAGAACGATCCTCGCGGCGTCGCGTTCGGCGCTCGCCAGGGTCTCGCCCGCCTGCGCCTTGAACCGTGCCGCGTCCGCGCCCAGCCGCTCGGCCTGAGCCGTCGCCTCGCCCACGGTGACCTCGTTGGCCGCCCGGGTCTCCTCGATGAGCCGGTCCGCCTCCGCCGAGGCCTCGGTGATGAGCCGGTCGATCTGCTCCGCGGCCTCGGTCCGCAGCCGGTTGCCCTCGGCGCGGGCCTCGTCCAGGGTGCCGGCGGCCTCGACGCGGGCGGCTTCCGCCGCCTGCGCCGCCTCGGTCGTGATCCGCGAGGCCTCCGCCTCGGCCTCGGTGACCGTGGCCGCGTTCGCCGCGAGGGTCGCCTCGGTGAGCCGCTCGGCCTCCGCCGTCGCGTCGGCCGTGATCCGGGCGCCCTCGGTACGCGCGGTCTCCAGGGACTCCGCCGCCTCGCCGCGGATGCGGTTCGCGTCGTCACGGGCATCGGCCCGGGTGCGCGCCGCGTCCCGCTCGGACGCGGCCAGCGCGTCCGTGGCCTCCGTACGCACCCGCTGCGCGTACTCGGCGGTGTCGCCGCGCAGCTGCTCCGCCTCGGCGATCGCCTCGCCGACCGTCCGCTCGGCCAGCGCCTTCGCCGCGTCCGTCTCGGCGCGCGCCTCGCTGCGGATCCGGTTGGCGTCCTCGGTGGCCCGCTCCCGCTCCTCGTAGGCGTCGGAACGGACCCGGCCGGCCTCTTCCTCGGCCTCCGTCTTCGTACGCTCCGCCGCGTGCTCGGCGGCGTTGCGCAGCCCGGCGATCTCCTCCTCGGCCTGCTCGTGCAGCCCGGCCACGGAGTCCCGCACCTGCTGGGCGGTGGCCTCCGCCGCCGACACCAGCTCCGACGCGCGGCGCTCGGCCTCCTCGGTCAGCCAGACCGCCTCGGCCTGCGCCTCCTCGGAGCGCTTGCGGGCCTGCGCCAGCAGTTCCTCGCTCTGCTCGCGGGCCTGCGCCCGCTCCTGCTCGGCGTCCGTCCGGGCCGACGCCAGGGTCTCCTCGGACTCCCGGCGACGCCGGGCAGCCTCCTCCTGCGCGGCGGAGAGGGCCTCCGCGGCCTCCTCGGCGACCCGCTCGGCCGCCGCCTTCGCCTCCGCGCGCAGCCGGTCCGCGGTCTCCTGCGCCTCCGAGCGCACCCGCTCGGCCTCGGCCTCGGCCTCGCCGCGCAGCCGTACGGCGACCTGCTCGGCCTCCGCGCGCACCCGCCCGGCGTCCTGCGCCGCTTCGGTGCGCAGCTGGTCGGCCTCCGCCTCGGACTGCGCCTGCAGGGTGCGGATCCGCTCGGCCGACTCGGCACGCAGCCGGTCCGTCTCCTCCACGGTCTCCCGGCGGATGTTCTCCGCCGCCCCGCGGGCGTCGCGCAGCGTCTGCTCGGCCGTCGTCAGCCGGCCCTCGGCGTCGGTGTGCAGCCGTACGAGCTCCTCGTCGGCCTCCGCCCGCCGGGCGGCCACCGTCTGCTCGGTCTCCTCGCGCCGCGCGAGGGCGGCGGCGTCCGCCTCGGCGCGTACGGCCTCGGCCCGTTCCTCGGCCTCGGCGCGCAGCCGCTCGGCCTCGGCGCGGGTCCGCTCCAGGGTCTCCTCGGCCTGCTTGCGCAGGGTGCCGGCGCGCTCGACGGCCTCGGCGCGGACCCGCTCGCTCTCGGCGGTCGCCCCGCCGCGCAGCTCGTCCGCGTCCGCCTTGGCCTTGCCGAGCAGCTCCTCGGCGGTCCGGGCCGCCTCCTCGATCTGCTGGACCGCCTCGCGGCGGGCCTCGCCGCGGATCCGCTCGCCCTCGGCGACGGCCTCGGCGCGCAGCTGCTCGGCCTCGCCGCGCAGCCGCCGGGCCTCTTCCTGGAGTTCGACCGTGCGGGCCCGGTACTCCTCGGTGTCGTCCTTCGCGGCGCCCTTGAGCTCGTCCGCCGTGGTCGCGGCCTGCAGGCGCAGCCGGTCGGCCTCGGACTCGGCCTCGCGGCGGATCCGCTCGGCCTCCTCGGACGCGGCCCGGGTGGTGGCCCGGGCGTCCTCCGAGGCCTTGTTCAGTACGTCCTCGGCGGTGCGGGCGGCCTTCGCCAGCTGCGCCGCCATGTCCTCGGCCGCGGCCGTACGGGCCTGCTCGCCGGCCTCGGTGCGCTGCCGCTCGGCGTCCGCGCGGGCGTCGGCGAGGGCCTGCTCGGCCTCCGTCTTGAGGGCCTCGGCCTCCTTGGTGGCCTCGCCGACCAGCCGGGCGACCTGCTCCTTGGCGGTGCGGGTGCGCTGCTCGTTGACGGATTCCGCCGACGCGAGCTGGCGGGCCGAGCTCTCCTTGGCCTCGGAGAGGACGCGTTCGGCCTCGGCCCGGGCCTCGCGCAGCGCGGACTCGGCCTCCTGCGCGCGGGACTCGGCCACCCGGCCGAGGTTCATGGTCTGCTGCCGGGTCTGCTCGGCCTCGGCGGAGGTGGTGGAGCGCAGCCGCTCCGCGTGCTCGGTGGCCTCCTGGGCCTGCGCGGAGGCGGCGGTCAGCAGCCGCTCGGCCTCCTTGCGGGCGCGCAGCAGCGTGGCCTCGGTCTCCGAACGGGCGGCCTCCGCGTCGGCGGCCATCCGGCGCCGGGTCTCCTCGGCGACCCGGGCGGCCTCGGCGCGGGCGGCGTTCAGGGACTGCTCGGACTCGGCGCGGGACTCCTCCATGAGCCGGCGCGCCTGGGACTCCGTACGGGCGCGCAGCTGCTCGGCCCACGCCACGTTCTCGTTGACGTGCGCCTCGACGGTCTGGCGGCGCTCGTTGAGCTCCTGGTCCAGCCGCTGGCGGCGGTTGACGGCCTCGGCGTGCAGTTCCGCCTGCAGGCGCGCCTGGTGCTCGGCGTGCTCCTGGAGGATGCGCTGGGTCTGCGCCCGGGCGTCGCGCAGCTCGCGCTCGGCGTCGGAGCGCATCTGGTCGGCCTGGATCTGGGCATTGCGGAGCAGCTGCTCCGCCTGGTATCCCATGTCCGCGCCGTCGTAGGCGGGGCGGGACGCCAGAGATCGGCGTACCTCGTGAAGCTTGGCGCGCAGCACCTCGACCTGGTATCCCAGGTCCTCAGCGTGCTGGACGGCCTTCCCGCGCTCCTTCTTCAGCCGCTCCATCTCGGCTTCGAAGCGCGAGAGATGGTCGGCCCCGGCCTGATGGCTCTCCTGGCTTTCGTAGCCCCGCACAGCGCGGTCCCATCCGTCCCCTGGTCGCAAGCTCACTCCCAAATGAGCATCGCTCGCCCGCTGAACGACGCCCCCGGGGGAATGGTGTCAGATACCGGGGCAGGGGTCACAGGCCCCGACCCCGTCTCCGCACCGAACCCCGGCCGAGCCATGGCCACTCTACCGGCCGGGGAATCGGGCCATCAGTGGTCCGTCAGTGCTCGGGGTTGGAGGTGACCAGTTCGGTGAGGACGCCGTGGCAGTCCTTGGGGTGCAGGAAGGTGATCGAGGAGCCCATCGAGCCGGTGCGGGGCTGGTCGTAGAGGACGCGGACGCCCTTGCCGCGGATGGCCTCCGAGTCGCCCTGGACGTCCTCGGTGCCGAAGGCGATGTGGTGGACCCCCTCGCCGTTCTTGGCCAGCCACTTGCCCACCGCGGAGTCCTCGCGGGTGGGCTCCAGGAGCTGGAGGTAGGAGGCGCCGCCGTCGGACGTCTCGTTGATCTTCAGCATGGCCTCGCGGACACCCTGCTCCTCGTTGACCTCGGAGTGGAACACCTCGAAGCCGTACGTGGCACGGTAGAACTCGACGGTTTTGTCCAGGTCGAAGCAGGCGATCCCGATGTGGTCGATTCTTGTCAGCATGGTGACAGTGCACCGCCGAAGGGGGTGGTCACGCAACGTGCGCGCGATCACACCGGCAGCCCGGTGACCGCTGCGGTACCGCCCAGTACATTCACGTAAACCCTCGTTCACTCCTCATCCAAGGGGCTGTGCCTCATGTCCGGATCGAACAACACCACTTCTGTGATCGTCGCCGGGGCCCGCACGCCCATGGGGCGGCTGCTCGGCTCGCTGAAGTCCTTCTCGGGTGCCGACCTCGGCGGCTTCGCCATCAAGTCCGCGCTGGACCGGGCCGGCATCTCCGGCGACCAGGTGCAGTACGTGATCATGGGCCAGGTGCTGCAGGCCGGCGCGGGCCAGATCCCCGCCCGCCAGGCGGCGGTCAAGGCCGGCATTCCGATGAACGTGCCCGCCCTCACGATCAACAAGGTGTGTCTCTCGGGCCTGGACGCGATCGCGCTGGCCGACCAGCTGATCCGCGCCGGGGAGTTCGACATCGTGGTCGCGGGCGGTCAGGAGTCCATGACCAACGCCCCGCACCTGCTGCCCAAGTCCCGTGAGGGCTTCAAGTACGGCGCCATCGAGATGCTCGACGCGATGGCCTACGACGGCCTCACCGACGCCTTCGAGAACATCGCGATGGGCGAGTCGACCGAGAAGCACAACACCCGCCTCGGCATCGAGCGCGCCCCGCAGGACGAGTTCGCCGCCTCCTCGCACCAGCGGGCCGCGGCCGCGCAGAAGAACGGCGTGTTCGAGGCCGAGATCACCCCGGTCGAGATCCCGCAGCGCAAGGGCGACCCGGTGATCTTCTCGGCGGACGAGGGCATCCGCCCCGAGACCACCGTGGAGTCCCTCGGCAAGCTGCGCCCGGCCTTCGCCAAGGACGGCACGATCACCGCCGGCACCTCCTCGCAGATCAGCGACGGCGCGGCCGCCGTGGTCGTGATGAGCAAGGCGAAGGCCGAGGAGCTCGGACTGGAGTGGATCGCCGAAATCGGCGCCCACGGCAACGTGGCCGGTCCCGACAACTCTCTCCAGTCGCAGCCCTCCAACGCGATCCTGCACGCCCTGAAGAAGGACGGCCTGGAGGTCTCCGACCTGGACCTCATCGAGATCAACGAGGCCTTCGCGGCGGTCGCCGTCCAGTCAATGAAGGACCTCGGCGTGACCCCGGAAAAGGTGAACGTCAACGGTGGCGCCATCGCCCTGGGCCACCCGATCGGCATGTCCGGTGCGCGCGTGGTGCTGCACCTGGCGCTGGAGCTGAAGCGCCGCGGCGGCGGGATCGGCGCGGCCGCGCTGTGCGGTGGCGGTGGCCAGGGCGACGCCCTGATCGTCCGCGTCGCCAAGTAGGCACCGGCCGGGCCGCCGGGCCCCGATCGAGGGCGCCCGGTGGCCCGACCGCACCCGTACCCGCACCCGTACCCGTACGAGAACCGAGGAGCGCAGCACGTATGACGGCGGTGGACGTCCCCCAGCTGGTGGCCCAGGCGCGTGAGGGCCGGCCGAGAGCGGTGGCCCGGCTGATCTCGCTGGTCGAGGGGGCGTCCCCGCAGCTGCGGGAGGTGATGGCCGCGCTGGCCCCGCTCACGGGCGGGGCGTACGTGGTCGGGCTGACGGGATCGCCCGGCGTCGGCAAGTCGACCTCGACCTCGGCGCTGGTGTCCGCGTACCGCAAGGCCGGGAAGCGGGTCGGCGTCCTCGCCGTCGACCCCTCCTCGCCCTTCTCGGGCGGGGCCCTGCTCGGCGACCGGGTGCGGATGTCCGACCACGCCTCGGACCCGGGGGTCTACATCCGCTCCATGGCCACCCGGGGGCACCTGGGCGGGCTGGCGTGGGCCGCCCCGCAGGCGATCCGGGTGCTGGACGCGGCCGGCTGCGAGGTGATCCTGGTCGAGACGGTCGGGGTCGGGCAGTCGGAGGTGGAGATCGCCTCGCAGGCCGACACCTCGGTGGTGCTGCTGGCCCCCGGGATGGGCGACGGGATCCAGGCCGCGAAGGCGGGGATCCTGGAGATCGGCGACGTGTACGTGGTGAACAAGGCGGACCGGGACGGCGCGGACGCGACGGCCCGGGAGCTGAACCACATGCTGGGCCTCGGCGAGGCGCGGGGCCGGGACGACTGGCGGCCGCCGATCGTGAAGACGGTCGCGGCCCGCGGGCAGGGCATCGACGAACTGGTCGAGGCGCTGGAGAAGCACCGGGCGTGGATGGACGAGCGCGGGGTGCTGGCCGAGCGGCGCGCGACGCGGGCCGCCCGGGAGGTGGAGACCATCGCCGTGACGGCCCTGCGGGCGCGGATGGCGGACCTGCGGGGCGATGCGCATCTGGATGCGTTGGCCGCCAGGGTTGCCGTGGGCGAGCTGGACCCGTACGCCGCCGCGGATGCGTTGCTGGCCACGCTGACCGAAGCCTGAGCCTGAGGCGGGGGGCCGGGTGCGGCGCCTCCCCCGGACTCCGTCCGGGGGGACCCCCAGGGGGCGCTGCCCCCGAGCCCCCGCGCCTCAAACGCCGGCGAGGCTGAAAGAGCGCCTCGAACGCCGGCGGGGCTGGATTGGCCCGACGGGGCCGGCTCGGGTCAGTTGTTGTCGTCGTTGTCGTTCGAGTCGGAGTCCGAGTCGGAGTCCGTGGACGTGGTGACCTTGGCCGTCGTGGCGTCCACCCGGCCGTCCCAGGTCTTGTTGTCGGCACCCTTGACCTCGACGTGCCAGTAATAGGCGCTGTTGTCGTCGTTGTCCCATTCGACGGTCGTGACCTGTCCGGGGTGGGCGGCCACGGCCGCCTTCATCGCCTGTTCGGCGGTGACCTTGGCGGCGATCAGGTCCTTGTGCTCCGCGGCGTTCTCGTCGGTGTCGCGGTTCTCCTCGGTGACCGTGCCGTCGGCCGCCACCTCCAGTTCGGCGTGGCCCTTGCCGTCCTTGCTGATCACGTCGACGTGCCAGACGGTCCCGTCCAGGTCGAGGGACTCGACCACGCCCGGGTACTTCTTCAGGGCGGCCGCGGCCGCCGCTTCCGCCGTCACGTCGCCGGGGACGGCGGCGGCCGAGGTCACGGTTCTCGCCGTGTCGGCGGTGGCCGCTGCCGCGACCGCCACCGGACCTCCGGCCACCAGGACGACGGCCGTGGCCGCGGAGACGTACAGGGTGCGCTTCATGGCTTGACCTCCTCAGGCCGGCCATGGCCGCCTAGGGATGCTCGGCGGCGGCCGGCAGCGGGCGAACAGTGCCCATTGTCCGGCCGGCCGCCGTTCGGGGCGCGCCGAGCGCCCCGGGGGTCAGATCTTGCCGCGGTTGTCGCGCAGGTGCTCGGCCACGGGGGTCAGCGAGGCGCGCAGCGCCGCCAGGGCCTCCGGCGGCAGCAGGTCGATGAAGTGCTGACGGACGGACGCCACGTGATGCGGGGCGACCTTGCGCATCGTCTCCATGCCCTCGTCCGTGAGCACCGCGTACAGGCCGCGGCGGTCGGACTCGCAGTTCACCCGGCGCACGAGGCCCGCCGTCTCCATGCGCGTGATCTGGTGCGACAGTCGGCTCTTGGACTGCAGGGTGGCGGTGGCGAGGTCGCTCATCCGCATCCTGTGGTCCTGCGACTCCGAGAGGTTCACGAGGATCTCGTAGTCGTTGTTGGTGAGTCCGAAGGGCTGGAGATCCTTTTCCAGCTGGTGCATCAGCAGCCTGCTGACGTCCAGATGGGTGCGCCATGCGCACTGCTCGGCGTCGGTCAGCCAGGGGGTCCCCCCGGACGGAGTCTGGGGGAGGGTGGCCGTCTCGGTCTCCATGGTCTCCATGAATGAACTCTACCTAAAAAGTTGAATTACGTACAAAGATGGAAGGTCCGGGATATCACAGTCCGAGGCGGCGCTGGAGATCACCCAGCTGTCCCGGCATCCGTGGCACGCCCAGCTGCCCCATCGGGCCCTGCCCGGCCCCCGGAACGCCCTGCGCGTTGCCCGTGGCCGCGCCCGCGCCGACCGCGCCGACCGCCTGCTCCGCCATCAGCATCTCCGACGACTGCAGCAGCACCGTCCCGGCCCCGACGAACTCGAACTGGTGCTCCTCGCCCGAGCTGCCCCCGATGCCGGTCAGCGAGCGCAGGCCGCCCAGCACGCCCGACATGTAGCCGTGGTCGTAGTGGTGGCACGGCGAGGGGCAGTCCGCCCAGCCCACCAGCGCCTGCGGGTCCACGCGCAGCGGGGGCTCCATGAACACCACCGGGCCGTTGGACGCCGCCACGAACTTCCCGGTTCCGATCAGCGTCAGGAAGCCCGGGACGATCGACTGCTTCAGGGCCAGCGAGGGCTGGTAGGCGAGCAGGTTGCCCGACCGGATCGTCAGGTTGCCGTTGTCCAGGTCGTACGAGTTCACGTCGAAGGCCCGGTCGGCCAGCAGCATCTTGCCCGAGCCCTCGGCGACCACCCAGTCGCTCGCGTGCAGCGGGGAGTGGAAGCTGGTCCGCAGCAGGCGGTCGAAGCGCCCGTTGCCGATGCCGTTGAACTCGATGTGCCCGTAGTACGAGATCATCTTGCCCTTCTGCAGGAACCACTGGCTCCCCTTGAGCTCCACGCAGAAGGTGTACGCGTTCACGTTGTCGTCCGAGGGCAGCGTGTACGGGTCGAAGACCGTGGGACTGCCGGCGCCGCCGGGTCCGCCGGTCACAGGGCCAAAGTTCACAGCTTCTCCTCGGAGGCCTGTACGTACACCGCGCCCTGGCCGGACAGCTCCAGCTGGAACGCCTCGCCCGAGCCGCGGCCCACCATGTCCCGCCAGCCCAGCGCGGTGGAGAGCTTGTTGCGCACGTCGCCGTGGTGGGCGACGTACGCCTGCGGGTCCACGTGGATCGGGCGCTGCGGGGTGATCGGCAGCTCGATGACCCCGCCGTGGGCCATCACGGCGACCGAGCCGTGGCCCTTGAGGGTGGTGGTGAACAGGCCCTGGCCGGTCACCTGGCCGCGGACCATGCCCATGACGCCGCCCTGGGAGCCCATGAACATCGTGCCCTGCTGCAGGGTGCCGTCGAAGGCGAGCAGCCGGTCGGCCTCGACGTAGAGGGTCTCGCCGGTCAGGTTGATCACCTGGATGTGGTGGCCGCCGTGGCCGAACATCACGGTGCCGCTGCCCTCGACCGTCATCAGCGGGGTCTGCTCGTTCGCCACCCGGCGCCCGATCATGCCCATGACCCCGCCCTGACCGCCCGTCAGGCTCGGGGTGAAGGAGACGTCGCCGCGGTACGCGAGCATGGCGCCGCGCTGGCTGAACATCTTCTGGCCCGACACGACCTGCGCCTCGACCATCTTCGAGTTGATCTCGCGGAACGGCATCAGATGTCGCCCCCGACGGTGTTGCGCTCGCTGGGCTGCACGTACACCAGGCCCTCGCCCTCGAACCGGATCTGGAACGCCTCGCCGGAGCCCTCGCCGATCAGTGTGCGGAAGTTCACACCGGACTGGAAGGACTGCTGGAGGTTGCCGGTGTGCGCGATGTACGCCCCCGGGTCGACGGAGAGCGGGTACTGGGCGCTCACGCGCAGCACCACCGCCGGACCGTCGGACATGATGGCCGCCTGGCCGGAGCCCTCGACGGTCGTGGTGAAGAGACCGTTGCCCGACGTCGCGCCGCGCAGGCCGGTGAAGGTGGTGCCGGTGCGCAGACCGGCGTCGGTGCACAGCAGGTTGCTGGACTCGACGTAGAGCTTCTCGCCGCGCAGATTGACCAGATTGATCTCGCTGGCGCGGTCGGCGAAGAAGCAGGTGCCGTGCCCCTGTACCTCCATCACCGTCATCTGTTCGCCGGTCAGCCGGCGGGTCACCATGCCGCGGAGGCCTTCGCCACCGCCGGTCATCTTCTTGAAGGCCATCTGCCCGTCGTACGCGACCATGGAGCCGTTCTTCGCTTTCACGGCATCCCCGGTCAGGTCGACGGCCAGCACCTTGCTGCCTTGGAGTCGGAACTGAGCCACGGGAAGACGTTATCGGCAGCGGGCGAGCCCGAACAGGGCCCCGTGGCCGATATATGCCACACCTGGTCGGTATGAGGGGCGATGGCGGGGCGTTCCGGGCCCGCCGCGGTGGGGGAGGGGCCGGGTCAAGATCCCGCAAAGCGGCTGAGACACTGGATCGATCCGACCCAGGCCTCCACCCCGAAGGTTGAACGTGGACATCAAGACCGCCTCCGCCCTGCACCGTCTGCGACTCATCTCCGTTCCGGAGGCACTGTCGTTCCCGGCCCTGCTGATCTTCGGCTCCGTGCTGAGCCGGATCTCGGACATCGACTACCTGATGATGCCGCTCGGAGCCATCCACGGGATCCTGTTCCTCGCCTACCTGGTCCTCCTGATCGACGTCTGGACCAAGGCGAAGTGGCCGGTGAAGAGGGTCCTGCTGTTCTTCGTCCTCTCGCTGGTGCCCTTCGGCGGGCTGTACGGCGACAAGCTGCTCAAGCGGGAAGAGGCCGACAGCGTGATGGCGGCCCGCGCGCGACAGGTGGCGGAAGCGTGATCGTCGCGTTCTCGGTGACCCCGCTCGGGGTCGGTGAAGAGGTCGGCGAGTACGTCGCCGACGCGGTCCGGGTGGTCCGCGAGTCGGGACTGCCGAACCGTACGGACGCCATGTTCACCACCATCGAGGGTGAGTGGAACGAGGTCATGGACGTGGTCCGGCGCGCGGTGGCCGCGGTCGAGGAGCGGGCGCCGCGGGTCTCGTTCATCCTCAAGGCCGACATCCGGCCGGGCGTGAGCGACGGGATCACGTCGAAGGTGGAGACGGTGGAGCGGCACCTGGCCGGGGGCTGAGGCGCCCGGCTGCCGTCGCTGGTTTCCCCGAAGCGCCCTTGGCCTCCTGGCCGGGGGCGCCTTTGCGTGTGCGGGCGGGGGCGGGGGCCCGGGCTGCGCCCGGCTTCCTGGGGCTCCGCCCCAGACCCCGCGCCTCAAACGCCGGCGGGGCTGCGTTGGGCGCGCCTCAAACGCCGGCGGGGCTGGGCTGGGCGCCTCAAACGCCGGCGGGGCTGGGTTGGGCGCCTCAAACGCCGGCGGGGCTGCGTTGGGCGCGCCTCAAACGCCGGCGGGGCTGGGTTGGGCACCTCAAACGCCGGCGGGGCTGGGTTGGGTGCGCCTCAAACGCCGGCGGGGCTGGATCTGTTACTCCGTGGCGCGGCGGGCCAGGCCCAGGGCTTGGTCCGGCCACCAGGTGCCGGGTGGGGGGCCGCCGTGGCAGGGGCCGTCGGACTCGCCCGGGGGTTTGATCCACAGGTACGCGTCGACGAGCGGGTCGGCCGTGCGGTCGGTCGGCGGGGTGCCGAGGGCGCGGCCCGGCGGGTTGCACCGGGACCGGGCGCCGTCGCCCGGCGGCGGGCCGGCGCCGTTGCGGCCGGTGTCGATGACGAAGTGTCTGTTCCCGGTCCGTTCGGAGATCCTGGCGCCGTACGCCCGGGCGGCGGCGTCGGGCTGGAAGCCGGAGACGTTGACGGCGAAGCCGTCCGCGTGCTCCAGGCCGGCCTTCGAGAGGGGCGTCACGAGGTCCGCCGGGTTCTCGACCGAGGCCGGATCGCCCGCGTCCAGGTAGACCTTGGTGTTCCGGTTCCGCTTGAGCCGGTCCACGGCCTCGGAGAGCAACCGGTAGCGCTCCGCGTGCTGTTCGGCCCGGGTGCAGCCGTCGACGGTGTGCGCGAGCGCGCCCGGCTCCAGGATGACGACGGCCCTGGTGGCCCCGATGCCGTCGGCGAAGGCGCCGATCCAGTCGCGGTACGCCCGGGCGTTCGCGGCGCCGCCGGGACGCGGCCCGCCGCAGTCGCGGTACGGGATGTTGTGCGCGGCGAGCAGCAGGGTCCGCCCGGCGGCCCGGGCCGCCGCCCCGGCCCGGCGGATCGCGGGCCCCGGGTCGCCGCCCGGTCCCCACAGGGCCGTCGGCCGGTCCGCGATCCTGCGCAGCACCTGGGCGTCGCTGTTGCGGCCGGCCGCCTCCCAGGCGGCGACCTGCCGGGCGGCCCTGCTCCCCGGGTCCACCCAGTACGGGGACTCGGCGGCGGGCGCGCCGGGCGAGGGGGTCGCGGGGGGACCGGGCGCGGGCGCGGGCCCGCCGGAGCAGGCCGGGGCGGTGACGAGCAGCAGGAGGAGGCCGAGGACGGAGTGGAGGCGGCGTCTGGGGGCGGCGGAGGGCATCCGGCTTCCTCGGGACGAAGGGGCGGGCAGCGGACCGGAATATCGTGACATAGCGGTCAGTTGTCGCCCCCTTACGACACCGTGGGGTCGCCGCTCGCGAGGGCGATGGCCAGGGGGGTGCGCTCGTAGAGCACCTGGTGGCCGTGGCGGGCGGAGATGAGCAGGCCCGCCGCGTGCAGGGTGCCCAGATGCGCCGAGACCGTCGACGGGGCGAGGCCGAGCCGGTGGGCCAGCGCCGTGGTGGAGGACGGTTCGTCCAGCGCGCACAGCACGTCGGCCCGCGCCCGCCCCAGCAGGCGGGCGAGCGCGGCCGGGGTGTCCTCCCGTACGGGGGTCCACAGGGCGCCGACGCCGCGGGCCGGGTAGACCACGGTCGGCTGCCAGGGCGGGTCGAAGCCGCCCGCGATCTGCGGCCAGACGAAGGCGCTCGGCATGAGGACGAGGCCCTGGCCGCCCAGGACGCGTTCGTGGTGCGACGGCCGCTCGACGGTCAGGGTGAGGGAGGCGGCGTCCCACGAGAGGTCGGGGTGCAGACCGTCGAAGAGCGACTCCAGGCCGCCGGCCGCGAGGCGCCGCGTATGGAAGAGGACGTCGGCCTCCAGCAGGGCCCGCAGCCGCGGCCAGTGCGGCTCGACCAGCACGCTCCAGGCCCGCTCGATCAGATCGGCCAGCTCCTGCACCGACCGCGCCGGATCGGCGAGCAGGGCCCGGCCCGCTTCGCTGTCGAGCGCGCCCGGCGTGCAGGCCAGGGCCTTGCGCATGTCCTCGCGCGCCGCGGCCGGATCGGCCGCGCGGATCAGCGCGAGCTCCTCCTCGAAAGTGACTCCGGGGCCGCTCGGCGGCGGGCTGATGAAGTCCGTACTGTGACCCCGGCGCGGCATCAGCAGCCACAGCGGCCGCAGGTCCAGCCCGTCGGCCGCGGCCCGGATCCGTCGCAGCCACGGCAGGTGGTAGCCCTGCCGGTCCGGGCGGTTCAGGGTGCGCACCGCCTCCTGCGTCTCCCACGCGGGCGACAGGGCGAACCGGCAGCGCAGCAGGTCCCGGTGCCCGAAGCGATGGTGCAGGCCCATCCCCGCCCCCTTCCTCACCTGTGTGCGACACCCCAATATTCGGCTACGGACGAATCTCTGGGGCGCCCCACCCCCCGGCGCGGACGCTGGGCCCATGCCAGCCGACACCCAGGCGCCCGCGCGGTCCACGCCGTCACCGGGCTACCGCTCCGTCTTCCGGACCCGGGAGTTCCGTCCCGTCTTCGCCGCCCACCTGCTCTCCGTACTTGGTGTCGTCGTCGCCGAGATCTCCCTCACCGTGCTCGTCTACCGCGCCACCGGCTCACCCCTGATGAGCGCGCTCACCTTCGCCCTCGGCTTCCTCCCTTACGCCCTTGGCGGCACGCTGCTCGCCGGGATCGCCGACCGGCACCCCGCCCGGCGGGTGCTCGTCGCGTGCGACCTCGTCTGCGCGGCCTGCGCGACGGCCATGATCCTGCCGGGCACCCCCGTCGCCGTGCTCCTCGCCCTGCGCTGTGCGATGGCCTTCGTGGCACCGCTCTTCCAGGGCACGCGCAACGCCTCCCTCGCCGACATCCTCGGCCCCGGCGACACCTTCGTCCTGGGCCGCTCGCTGATGCGGATGGTGGCCCAGAGCGCCCAGCTCGTCGGCTTCGGCCTCGGCGGGCTGCTGCTCACCGTGCTCGCGCCGCGCGGGGCCATCGCCCTCACCGCCGCCGGATTCCTCGGCTCCGCGCTGCTGCTGCGCCTGGGCACCCGCAGCCGGCCCGCCCGTACGAGCACCCGTACCTCCCCCCTCGCCGGACTGCGCGCCGTCCTCGGCCGGCGCCGGCTGCGCGCGCTCACCCTGCTCTTCTGGCTGCCGCCCGTCTTCCTCGTGGTGCCCGAGGCGCTGCTCGCCCCGTACGTCGACGGCATCGGCGCCGGCACCGCGGTCCTCGGGCTGCTGATGTGCGCGATGCCCGTCGGCACCATCGCCGGCGAACTCTGGGCCGGCTCCGCCCTCACCGCCCGCACCCGATCGCGGATCGTGGCCCCGCTCGCCGCCGCCGGTCTGCTGCCGCTCCTGCTCTTCGCCGGCCGGCCGGGCGTGCCCCTCCTCCTGGGCGCGCTGCTGCTCGCCGGCCTGGCCCACGCCTACACCCTCGGGCTGGACCAGTGGTACGTGGACGCGGTGCCCGACGAGCTGCGCGGGCGGGCGATGACCCTGCTCAGCACCGGCCTGATGACCCTCCAGGGCGTGGGCATGGCCCTGGCCGGCCTCGCCGCCGAATTCCTGCCGGTGCACGCGGTCGTCACCGGGTCCGGGATCCTCGGCACGGGCGTCGTCCTGCTGCTCCTCGCCGAACTCCGGGCCGCAGTCCGGCAGGAGGGGGGACTGAAGGATGAGACGGCCCCCGCCGTGAAGTGACCTCCCGGTAGGGTCGGGGACGTGCCCAAGCCGCTCAGCCTTCCCTTCGACCCCATCGCCCGCGCCGACGAACTCTGGCAGCAGCGCTGGGGTCCCGTGCCCTCGATGGCCGCGATCACCTCGATCATGCGGGCGCACCAGATCCTGCTCGGCGAGGTCGACGCGGTGGTCAAGCCGTACGGGCTGACCTTCGCGCGGTACGAGGCCCTGGTGCTGCTCACCTTCTCCAAGGCCGGGGAGCTGCCGATGTCGAAGATCGGCGAGCGTCTGATGGTCCACCCGACCTCGGTGACGAACACCGTGGACCGGCTGGTGCGGTCCGGGCTGGTCGACAAGCGGCCCAACCCGAACGACGGCCGCGGCACCCTCGCCTCCATCACGGAGAAGGGCCGCGAGGTGGTCGAGGCGGCCACGAAGGACCTGATGGCGGTCGAGTTCGGCCTCGGCGCCTACGACGCCGAGGAGTGCGCGGAGATCTTCGCGCTGCTGCGCCCGCTGCGCGTGGCCGCCGCGGACTTCGAGGAGTCCTGAGGCGGACCCGGGGCCGTCCCGCGATCACCGGGGCCGCGTCAAGATCGAGCAAAACGGACGGTTAGGCTCGTCCGCATGAAACGAAGCGTGCTGACCCGCTACCGCGTCATGGCCTACGTGACCGCGGTCATGCTCCTGATCCTCTGTGCCTGCATGGTGGCGAAGTACGGCTTCGACACCGGCGCCGGGCTGACCTTCGCGGTCTCCCAGGCCCACGGCGTCCTCTTCATGATCTACCTGGTCTTCGCCTTCGACCTGGGCTCCAAGGCCAAGTGGACCTTCGGCAAGCTGCTCTGGGTGCTCGTGTCGGGCACGATTCCGCTGGCCGCCTTCTTCGTCGAGCGCAAGGTCCGCGCCGAGGTGGAACCGCTGGTCAGCGACTCGCTGGCGACCGCCAAGGCCTGATCTCCGCCCCGTACGAGGCGAGCGTCACCCACCCCCGGGGCGACTCCCCGGGGGTTTGCCATCGACATTTACTAGGACGTCCTAGTAAATTCATGGGTATGGACGCTGACGCCATCGAGGAAGGCCGCCGTCGCTGGCAGGCCCGTTATGACAAGGCCCGCAAGCGCGAGGCGGACTTCACCACGCTCTCCGGCGACGAGGTCGAGCCGGTCTACGGGCCCCGGCCCGGCGACGCGTACGAGGGCTTCGAGCGCATCGGGTGGCCGGGCGAGTACCCGTACACCCGGGGGCTCCACGCCACCGGCTACCGGGGGCGGACCTGGACCATCCGGCAGTTCGCCGGGTTCGGCAACGCCGAGCAGACCAACGAGCGCTACAAGATGATCCTGGCCGCCGGCGGCGGCGGGCTCTCCGTGGCCTTCGACATGCCGACCCTCATGGGGCGCGACTCCGACGACCCCCGCTCGCTGGGCGAGGTCGGGCACTGCGGGGTCGCCATCGACTCCGCCTCCGACATGGAGATCCTGTTCAAGGACATCCCGCTGGGTGACGTCACGACCTCGATGACGATCTCGGGCCCCGCCGTGCCCGCCTTCTGCATGTACCTGGTCGCCGCCGAGCGGCAGGGCGTGGACCCCGCCGTCCTCAACGGCACGCTCCAGACCGACATCTTCAAGGAGTACATCGCCCAGAAGGAGTGGCTCTTCGAACCCGAGCCGCACCTGCGCCTCATCGGCGACCTCATGGAGTACTGCACGAAGGGCATCCCGGCCTACAAGCCGCTGTCCGTCTCCGGCTACCACATCCGCGAGGCCGGGGCCACGGCCGCGCAGGAGCTCGCCTACACCCTCGCCGACGGTTTCGGGTACGTGGAGCTCGGCCTCTCCCGCGGCATGGACGTGGACGCCTTCGCGCCCGGCCTCTCCTTCTTCTTCGACGCGCACCTCGACTTCTTCGAGGAGATCGCCAAGTTCCGCGCCGCCCGCCGCATCTGGGCGCGCTGGATGAAGGAGGTCTACGGGGCGAAGAGCGAGAAGTCGATGTGGCTGCGGTTCCACACCCAGACCGCCGGCGTCTCCCTGACCGCGCAGCAGCCGTACAACAACGTCGTGCGCACCGCCGTGGAGGCCCTCGCGGCCGTCCTCGGCGGCACCAACTCCCTGCACACCAACGCCCTCGACGAGACCCTCGCCCTGCCGAGCGAGCAGGCGGCCGAGATCGCCCTGCGCACCCAGCAGGTGCTGATGGAGGAGACCGGCGTCGCCAATGTGGCGGACCCGCTGGGCGGTTCCTGGTTCGTGGAGCAGCTCACCGACCGCATCGAGGCCGACGCCGAGAAGATCTTCGAGCAGATCAAGGAGCGCGGCCTGCGCGCCCACCCGGACGGGCAGCACCCCATCGGGCCGATCACCTCGGGCATCCTGCGCGGCATCGAGGACGGCTGGTTCACCGGGGAGATCGCCGAGTCGGCCTTCCAGTACCAGCGGTCGCTGGAGAAGGGCGACAAGCGGGTCGTCGGCGTCAACGTCCACCACGGGTCGGTCACCGGCGACCTGGAGATCCTCCGGGTCAGCCACGAGGTCGAGACCGTCCAGGTACGGGAGCTGACGGCGCGCAAGGCCCGGCGCGACGACGCCAAGGTCACCGCCGCCCTGAAGGCGATGCTCGACGCCGCCCGGGACGGGTCGAACATGATCCCGGCCATGCTGGACGCGGTGCGCGCCGAGGCCACGCTGGGCGAGATCTGCAACGTCCTGCGCGACGAGTGGGGCACCTACACGGAGCCGCCGGGCTTCTAGCCCTTGCGGCGCGAAACGGCCGGCCGCGGCGCCCGTAGAGGGCGCCGCGGCCGGCCGTTTCGGTGCTCAGGCCGCGGCGGGGCCGCGGAGGCCGTGCATCAGGAGGGCCGTGAAGGTGGCCACCCAGAGCTCGTCCACCGGCTCGGAGCTCACCAGGGCGCGGTGCACCACCGTGCCCGCGATCACGTCGAAGATCAGGTCCGTGGTGCGGCCCGCGAGGGACTCGTCCTCCTCGTACGGGAGTTCGCCGCGGGCCTGGGCCCGTTCGCGGCCCAGTACGACGAGACGTTTCTGCCGGTCCACGATCGCCGACCGGATCCGGTCGCGCAGGGCCTCGTCCCGGGTGGACTCGGCGACGACAGCCATCAGGGCCGTACGGGCCTCCGGGCGCCGCAGCAGCTCCGCGAACTGCAGGACGACGTTCTCGATGTCGGCTTCCAGGGAGCCCCGGTCCGGGAGTTCGAGCGCGTCGAAGAGCTCCGCCACCGCGTCCACGACCAGCTCGTTCTTGCCCGCCCAGCGCCGGTAGAGGGTGGTCTTGGCGACCCCCGCGCGGGCTGAGACGTCGCCCATCGTCAGCTTCGACCAGCCCAGCTCCACCAGCGCGTCCCGGGTCGCGGCGAGGATCGCGGCGTCCGCGGCGGCGCTGCGGGGACGACCGGTGCGGCCGGGGCTGGGGTTGCGCATGGCCGAGACCATACCCGCCGGTAGCCGAGGCGGCCGCTGTGGTTCAGATCACGGGCCGCGAAAGGACCCGGACGGCCGCGGGGGGAGTTACGCTACGGCTCGTAGCGTAAGAGCGACAACCACGCGAAGGGCTACAGGCGCCAGGTGGGGACCCGGCGCCGATCAGCACCACGACCAGTATCACGACCAGCACCACGATCGCGACGGACGGCCGGTACGGCCAATTCACGCGATCTTTTTCGTCGGCGCGCGCACACGGGGGAGGATGTACGCATGCAGCCCAGAAACATGTCCATGAGCGGCGTCGTCGACCTCGCCGCGGTGAAGGCGGCCGGCGAGGCCAAGGCCAAGGCCGAGCAGGCCCGCGCCGAAGCGGCACGCCAGGCCGGTCAGGCCGGCGGGGCGGGTCCGTCCGCCGGTGCGGTGCCGCCGTCCGCGCTCGTCATCGACGTAGACGAGGCCGGCTTCGAACGCGATGTGCTCCAGCTTTCCGCCGAGGTCCCGGTCGTCCTGGACTTCTGGGCCGAGTGGTGCGAGCCGTGCAAGCAGCTCAGCCCGCTGCTGGAGCGTCTGACCGTCGAGGCGAACGGCCGGCTCGTGCTGGCCAAGGTCGACGTCGACGCCAACCAGATGCTGATGCAGCAGTTCCAGATCCAGGGCATCCCGGCCGTCTTCGCCGTGGTCGCCGGCCAGGTGCTGCCGCTCTTCCAGGGCGTGGCCCCCGAGCAGCAGATCCGCGAGACCCTGGCCCAGCTGGTGCAGGTCGCCGAGGAGCGCTTCGGGATCATCGGCATCGAGGTGGACCCGAACGCGGAAGGGCCCGCTCCGGCCGCCGCCGACGCCGACGAGGCCGAGGCCCCGGCCGGCCCGTACGACGCCCTGCTGGAGGCGGCCGTCGTCGCGCTGGACGCCGGTGACCTGGGCGGCGCGGTGCAGGCGTACAAGAACGTGCTCGCGGACGACCCGCTGAACACCGAGGCCAAGCTGGGCCTGGCCCAGGCGGAGCTCCTCGCCCGCGTCCAGCACATGAACCCGCAGGCGGTGCGTGCCGCGGCGGCCGAGAACCCGAAGGACCCGGCGGCCCAGATCGCCGCGGCCGACCTCGACCTGGTCGGCGGTCACGTCGAGGACGCCTTCGGCCGTCTGGTGGACACCGTGCGCGTCACGTTCGGTGAGGACCGGGACGCCGTACGGCTGCGGCTGTTGGAGCTGTTCGAGGTCATCGGCGCCGACGACCCGCGGGTGTCCGCGGCGCGCACGGCGCTCGCGCGAGTGCTCTTCTAGGCCCGATCCGGCCCGCTCCGGGCGGCCGACGATTTGTTGACACGTAGATAAACAGCGGCCGCGCTTTACCAAAACTTGGTAATCGCGGCCGCTGTTACTCGGAGTAAATCGAACCCCGTGAACTGTCCGGAGTGTTCACCATTCCACCGTTCTGTCGTGGCCTTGGGTAACACCCTGTGTTGCTGCCCGACCGCGACAGGTCGCACTCAGGTTATCTGGCCGTTACCCGCCAGTAACGAACCCCCTTGTGCCCCGGCCGGGAATGGACCACGATCGGCGACGCTCGGTCCTTCCCGCAGAGCCGCTCACTCGGAGCCGCGGTGAAGGGTCCCCACCGAGCCGGCCTGTGGCAGTGGCACCGGCCGTGGGACAGGGGGGTCTCTGCCACACCGGCGGGGCCTGTCCTCCAGGTTGCGCGAACGCGTGGCCCAGTGGTTGTCGCTCGGGGGTGATCGCCGGTGTTTCGGACGTGGCACAGCCGCGGCCCGGCCGCCTGCGCTCCTTCCCGAGGACGTAGCACTTCTCCCATCCCAGGACGGGCACGGCCCGGACCGGAGATGTACGTCCGAGAAGGAGGAACGAAATGAGTTCTCAGGTTCGTGGCGGGACCAGATGGAAGCGCTTCGCGCTCGTCATGGTGCCGAGCATCGCGGCCACGGCCGCGGTCGGTGTGGGTCTGGCGCAGGGTGCCCTCGCGGCGTCGTTCAGCGTCTCCGGCCAGGACTTCAAGGTCTCGGCCGACAAGCTCGACGGTCAGAACCTCATTCAGTACGGCGGTGTCGCCGAGGGGCACGACCTCAAGGGCAACCCGCAGCACCACCCGGTCACCATCTCCGGGTTCAGCAACGCCAAGATCACCAACATGTGCCAGTCCCTGGTCACCCCGACTCCGCTGGGCAACATCACGCTCCAGCTGAAGACCGGTCACAAGGGCACCCCGGCCGAGGCGACCAACATCTACCTGGATGTGGCCGAGCTCGACACCGACGCCGAGTTCACCAACCTGGACATCGGTGTCGCGGTCGGCGACCCGAGCCACAAGACCAAGCCGCAGGCCGGCACGGTCGCCAGCCCGTACGCGTTCTCGCAGCGCGCCGACCGGGCCATCCTGTCGAACGTCAAGCAGAAGGCGTGGGCGACCACGGCGGGCACCTTCAAGCTGCCCAACCTGAAGCTGCGCCTGCTGGGCGGCGACCAGCCGTGCTACCAGGACAAGGACGTCCAGGACTGACCGTCCTGATGCGTGACCGCGAGGCCGGGCGGCGACGGCTGCCGTTGCCGCCCGGCCTCGCGGGCTCCACAGATTTCTCCGTACCACCGTTTCCAGGGAGCTGTTGTCCATGAACCCCCAGGCCCCGGTTTACGTTCGCTCAGAAGACGACGCCTGGCTCACCGTGGTGTATTACCACTTCCATTCCTGGAGCGGTCGCCGTCCCTTCTGGGCCGGGCTGTTCACGCTCCTCGGTGGCTTCCCGATCGCGTACTTCCCGTACGCGGACCTCCGGCTGGGCAACGTCAGCCTCGCGATGGCCACCACAGGTGGCGCGGGCGCACTGATCATCGGTGTACTGCTGATCACGCTGGGCCTCGCGCTGTGGTTCCAGCAGACCATCCGCGTCTTCGCCGGCGTGGCCGCGATCCTGCTGGCCCTGGTGTCCCTGCCGGTCTCCAACCTCGGCGGCTTCGGGGCGGGATTCATCCTCTCCATGCTCGGCGGCGCGCTCGCCCTCTCGTGGGCACCCGGGCAGCCGGCGGACGAGGAGCCGGCCGGCCAGCAGCCGGCCGCGGCCACCGTGGACCTCGGCAAGACGGAGGCGGCGGCGGGGATCCACGGTATTCCGGGACCCCGCGAGACGGATACGGCACACGCGAGCGAGACGACTGCCCATGCCGATGGCGGGAGGAACAGTGCGGGGTGACGAGACGCAGCGGGGCGTGGCCCCAGGCGCAGAGTCCCGTGAGACCAAGGGGCCGCGCCACGCGGCGCCCAGGAAGTCGCTGCTGAACAAGATCCAGATACCCGTCGGCAAGACGATGGCGCTCGCGGCGATGCCGACGGCCGTGTTCGTCGGGATGGGCATGGCGCCGAAGCTCGCCGTGGCCGACGACAAGGAGATCCCCTTCGCGCCCGGCCCGTGCGTCACGCGGTCCGACGAACCCGCGGAGTCCGAGTCGAAGTCGCCGTCCCCCACCCCGTCGACGACGCCTTCGCCGAGCACCTCGCCCGGTGCGACGCCCTCGCCGTCCGCGTCGGCGGCCGCGAAGCCGAAGCCGAAGACGAGTGCCTCGCCGTCGGCGACCACGCCCCCGGCGAAGCAGGAGACGGCCCCGGCCGCGACCCCGACGCCGACCAAGAGCACGAACCCGCTGGACCCGCTGGGCGTCGGCGACGCGCTCAAGGGCCTCGTCGACGAGCTCGGCCGGCCCCTCAAGGACGGCCTGCCGAAGACGACCCCGACGCCGACCCCCACGCCCTCCACGACCGCCAAGCCGACCCCGACCCCGGACCCGGCCGCGGACGCGATCCGGGACGCGGCGAAGCAGGCGGGCGTCGACGTCTCGGAGCTGTCCGACGAGGTCAAGGACACCGCGAAGACCCCGAAGGACGAGACGGGCAAGGCGGGCGAGCGCGAGAACAAGGACAAGGACAAGGGAGAGGACGAGGACGAGGCCAAGCCCGAGGAGTCGAAGGACCCGGACGGGAAGGAACCCTTCCCCTGCCCGACCTACGACGCCAAGGCGCTGGCCGATGCCGAGCTGGAGCAGGGCATCCCGCTCCTGCCGGACGAGCCCTGGTACCTCGACAGCTCGCTGCTGACCCTCTACGGCCTGGACTACCACGGGATCGTCGAGGTGAAGACCGGCAGCGGCAAGATCAAGAAGGTCCTGAAGTTCACCGCGGACTCGCTGGACATCAAGGACCTGTACCAGACGGTCGGCAAGGACGGGCAGGTCGCGCACCTGAAGTCCCGTCCGGGCTCCACGTCCAAGATCCGCGGCGGCACGGTGACGATGTACACCGAGAGCCTCAAGGGGAACCTCTTCGGACTGATCCCGATCGAGTTCACCCCGAACAGCCCGCCGCCCCTGAACGTCCCCTTCGCGTTCTTCTCGAACGTCAAGGTCGTCCAGGCCGGCCAGTTCGGCGGCACCCTGACCGTCCCGGGCCTGAAGAACTACATCGGCCCGCCGGAGTAGTCCCGTACGGCAGCAGTCACCTGGCACACGGTCACCCGGAGAACGCACCGAGGGCGACACCGCGGATCCCGATCGGATCCGCGGTGCCGCCCTCGGTCTCTGTGCGGCAGAGTTCAGGCTTCAGGCGGTGCGGCGCGTCAGTCGCGGCCGGCGTCGCCGCCCAGGTGGTGGACCCGGACCATGTTGGTGGTGCCCGGGACGCCGGGGGGCGAGCCGGCGGTGATGACCACGGTGTCGCCCTCGTTGTAGCGGCCGAGCTTGAGCAGCTCGCCGTCCACCAGGTCGACCATCGCGTCGGTGTTGTCCACGTGCGGGACGACGTACGACTCGACGCCCCAGCTCAGCGCGAGCTGGTTGCGGGTGTTCACGTCCGTGGTGAAGGCCAGGATCGGCTGCGTGGAGCGGTAGCGCGACAGGCGGCGGGCGGTGTCCCCGGACTGGGTGAAGGCGATGAGCGCCCTGCCGTCGAGGAACTCGGCGATCTCGCAGGCCGCGCGGGCGACGGAGCCGCCCTGGGTACGGGGCTTCTTGCCCGGGACCAGCGGCTGGAGGCCCTTGGAGAGGAGCTCCTCCTCGGCCGCCGTGACGATCTTCGACATCGTCTTGACGGTCTCGATCGGGTAGGCGCCCACCGAGGACTCGGCGGACAGCATGACCGCGTCCGCGCCGTCGAGGATCGCGTTGGCGACGTCGGAGGCCTCGGCGCGGGTCGGGCGGGAGTTGGTGATCATCGACTCCATCATCTGGGTCGCGACGATCACCGGCTTGGCGTTGCGGCGGCACATCTCGATGAGCCGCTTCTGGACCATCGGGACCTTTTCGAGCGGGTACTCGACGGCCAGGTCGCCACGGGCCACCATGACCGCGTCGAAGGCCGCGACCACGGCCTCCATGTTCTCGACGGCCTGCGGCTTCTCCACCTTGGCGATGACGGGGACCCGGCGGCCCTCCTCGTCCATCACCTTGTGGACGTCCTTGACGTCGTTGGCGTCGCGGACGAAGGACAGGGCGACCATGTCGCAGCCCATCCGCAGGGCGAATCGGAGGTCGTCGACGTCCTTCTCCGACAGGGCGGGGACGTTCACGGCGGCACCCGGCAGGTTGATGCCCTTGTGGTCCGAGATGACACCGCCCTCGATGACGATGGTCCGGACCCGGGGGCCCTCGACCTCGGTCACCCGGAGCTCGACGTTGCCGTCGTTGATCAGGATCTGGTCACCCTTGGCGACGTCGCCCGGGAGACCCTTGTAGGTGGTGCCGCAGATGGACTTGTCGCCCGGGACGTCCTCGGTGGTGATGGTGAACTCGTCACCGCGCACCAACTCGACGGGGCCCTCGGCGAAGGTCTCCAGACGGATCTTCGGGCCCTGGAGGTCGGCGAGGACGCCGACGGCGCGCCCGGTGTCCTCGGAGACCTGCCGGACGCGGTCGTACCGCTCCTGGTGTTCTGCCTGGGATCCGTGGCTGAAGTTGAATCGGGCCACGTTCATACCTGCCTCGATGAGCGCTTTCAGCTGCTCATACGAGTCGACGGCGGGGCCCAGCGTGCAGACGATTTTGGAACGGCGCATGACTGGATCCTATCGGTTTGTTTCGTAGCGGAATATTCCGTCTGGTGGAAAGTCCAAGTGACTAGTGGGTAACCAGCGCGTACGCCTGGGTGGCGATCTCCAGTTCCTCATCCGTCGGGACCACCGCCACGGCCACCCGGGCATACTCCGCCGAAACCAGCCGCGGCTGCGGGGAACGCGCCGCGTTGGCTTCGAGATCCAGCGCCAGGCCCAGCTCGGCCAGGCCGTCCAGCGCGGCCTCGCGGACCTGGTGGGCGTTCTCGCCGACCCCGGCCGTGAACGCCACCGCGTCCACCCGCCCCAGGACCGCCGAGTAGGCGCCGATGTACTTCTTCAGCCGGTGGACGTACGCGGCGAAGGCGAGGCTCGCCGCCTCGTCGCCCTCGCCCGCCCGCCGGAGCACCTCGCGCATGTCGTTGTCGCCGCACATGCCCAGCAGACCGCTCTTCTTGTTCAGGAGCGAATCGATCTCATCCACCGAGAGGCCCCCCACCCGCGCCAGGTGGAAGACGACCGCCGGATCGAGGTCGCCCGAACGGGTCCCCATGACCAGACCCTCCAGCGGGGTCAGGCCCATGGACGTCTCCACGCACACCCCGCCCCGGACCGCCGAGGCGGAGGCGCCGTTGCCCAGGTGCAGCACGATCACGTTCACGTCCTCCACCGGCCTGCCGAGCAGCGCGGCCGTCGCCCGGGAGACGTAGGCGTGCGAGGTGCCGTGGAAGCCGTACCGCCGGATGGAGTACGCGTCGGCCGTCGCGGCGTCGATCGCGTACCGCGCCACGTGCTCCGGCATCGTCGAGTGGAAGGCGGTGTCGAAGACCGCCACCTGCGGAAGGTCCGCGCGCAGCGAGCGCGCCACCTCGATGCCCGTCACGTTCGCCGGGTTGTGCAGCGGAGCCAGCGGGATCAGGTTCCGGATCTCCGCCAGCACCTCGTCGTCGATCACGGTCGGCTGGGTGAACCGCGTCCCGCCGTGCACCACCCGGTGCCCCACCGCCGCGAGTTCGGGGGAGTCCAGGCCCATCCCGTCGGCGGCGAGCTCGGCGGCCACGGCCTTCAGCGCCGCCTCGTGGTCCGCGATCGGGCCGAGCTGCTCGCGCTTGCCGCCGGCGGCGTCCGGGGCCGAGTCCCCGGTGATCCGTTCGTGCACCAGCCGCGAGGTCTCCTCGCCGATCCGCTCGACCAGGCCGACCGCGAGCCGGGACCGGTCCGCCATGTCGAGGAGCTGGTACTTGACCGACGAGGAGCCGGAGTTGAGGACGAGTACGCGCGATGCGGTCACGATGAGGGTCTTTCCTTGTCTCGGGCGGCGGGGCGGGAGAGGGGGCGGGAGAGGGGGCAGGCGGTGGGTCAGGCGGTGGCCGCGGGCGACGGCCCGCCCTGCGACTGGATCGCGGTGATGGCCACGGTGGTGACGATGTCCTGCACGAGCGCGCCGCGCGAGAGGTCGTTGACCGGCTTGCGCAGACCCTGGAGCACCGGGCCGACCGCCACCGCGCCCGCCGAACGCTGCACGGCCTTGTACGTGTTGTTGCCGGTGTTGAGGTCGGGGAAGATCAGCACCGTCGCGCGGCCGGCCACCTCCGACCCGGGCAGCTTGGTCGCGGCGACCGAGGGCTCCACGGCCGCGTCGTACTGGATCGGGCCCTCGATCTGCAGGCCGGGGGCCTGCTCACGGACGATCTCGGTGGCCTTGCGGACCTTGTCCACGTCCGCGCCCGAACCGGAGGTGCCGGTCGAGTACGAGAGCATCGCGATCCGCGGGTCGACACCGAAGGCGGCGGCGGTGGCGGCCGACTGGACGGCGATGTCGGCGAGCTGCTCGGCGTTCGGATCCGGGTTGACGGCGCAGTCGCCGTAGACGAGGACCCGGTCGGCCAGGCACATGAAGAAGACCGAGGAGACGATGGACGCCTCCGGCTTGGTCTTGATGATCTCGAAGGCGGGGCGGATGGTCGCCGCGGTGGAGTGCACCGAGCCGGAGACCATGCCGTCGGCCAGGCCCTGCTGGACCATCAGCGTGCCGAAGTAGTTGACGTCGGTGACCACGTCGTTGGCGAGCTCGACGGTCATGCCCTTGTGGGCGCGGACCTGGGCGTAGTACTCGGAGAAACCTTCCCGCAGAGGAGAGGTCGCCGGGTCGATCAGCTGTGCGCCCGAGATGTCGACGCCGAGGTCGCCGGCCTTCTTCAGGATCGCCTGCTCGTCGCCCAGCAGGGTCAGGTCGCAGACGCCCCGGCGCAGCACCACGTCCGCGGCGCGCAGCACGCGCTCCTCGGTGCCCTCGGGCAGCACGACGCGGCGGCGCTCCGAGCGGGCCCGCTCCAGCAGCTCGTGCTCGAACATCATCGGAGTGACCCGCTCCGAGCGGGCCACCGAAAGCAGGTCGCGCAGCTCGCCGGTGTCCACGTGCCGCTCGAAGAGGCCGAGCGCGGTCTCCAGCTTGCGCGGGGTCGCGGAGTTCAGCCGGCTCTGCAGCGAGAAGAGTTCGGCGGCGGTCGGGAAACTGTTGCCGGCCACCGACACCACGGGCGTGCCCGGGGCCAGCTTCGCGGCGAGCGTCAGGACTTCCCTGCTCGGCCGCTCGTTCAGGGTGAGCAGCACACCGGCGATCGGCGGGGTGCCCGAGGTGTGCGCGGCCAGCGCGCCGACGACCAGGTCGGAGCGGTCGCCGGGGGTCACCACCAGGCAGCCGGGGGTCAGGGCGTTCAGGAAGTTCGGCAGCATGGCGCCGCCGAAGACGAAGTCCAGGGCGTCGCGGGCCAGCCCGGCCTCGTCGCCGAGGAGCACCTCGCCGCCGAGCGCCCGGGTGATCTGGGCGACGGTCGGGGCGGAGAGCGACTTGTCGTCCGGCAGGACGTAACAGGGCACGGGGAGCCGGGCGGCGAGCCGCTCGGCTATGAGGTCGCGGTCCTCCGGGGCCACCCGGTTGACGACCATCGCGACGACGTGGCAGCCCAGGGTCTCGTAAGCGCGGTAGGCGTTGCGGGCCTCGGCGCGCACCGCCTCGGCGTGGTGCCTGGTGCCGCCGACGACGGGGACGACGACCGCGCCCAGCTCGTTGGCGAGGCGGGCGTTGAGCGCCAGCTCGTCCGGGAGGTTGGTCTCCGCGTAGTCGGTGCCGAGGACGAGCATGACCTCGTAGTCGCGGGCCACCCGGTGGTAGTGGTCGACCAGCCGGGAGACGAGTTCGTCGGTGCCCTTCTCGGCCAGGATCGCCGAGGCCTCCTGGTACTCCATCCCGTACGCGGTCGCGGAGTCCTGGTCGATCCGGTAGCGGGCCTTCAGGAGCTCGAAGAGGCGGTCCGGTCCGTCGTGGAGCAACGGACGGTAGACGCCGACCCGGCCCGTCTGCCGGGTCAGGAGCTCCATGATCCCCAGCTCGACGACCTGGCGGCCGTCGCCCCGCTCGATACCGGTCACGTACACGCTGCGCGTCACGCCCGCACTCCGTCCCATGCTGTGGATGTCTGTTTGGCCTGGCTTGACCCCTTGACAATACCTCTGCCAATAGATAGGGCGCGCCCCGGGAAAGGGCCTGGCCGGGAGGGTCGAAAGACCCGGGAACCGGAGCAGCACATCACGCGCGGCACCCCGGGCCCGTGGAACAATCGGACAGGCTTCACCATTACGCCCTTCATATGTACGGCAGGAGACACAGCACGATGCGTATCGGAGTTCTCACCGCAGGCGGCGACTGTCCGGGGCTCAACGCTGTCATCCGGTCGGTCGTACACCGCGCCCTGGTCGGGCACGGGGACGAGGTCATCGGTTTCGAGGACGGGTTCAAGGGCCTCCTCGACGGCCACTTCCGCCCCCTCGACATCAATGCCGTCAGCGGCATTCTCGCCCGCGGCGGCACCATCCTCGGCTCGGCGCGCATGGAGCGCGCCCGCCTGCACGAGGCCGCCGAGAACGCCGCCGAACTGGCGACGCGCTACGGCATCGACGCCCTCATCCCGATCGGCGGCGAAGGCACCCTGACCGCCGCCCGGATGCTGTCGGAGGCCGGGATGCCGATCGTCGGCGTGCCCAAGACCATCGACAACGACATCTCCTCCACCGACCGCACCTTCGGCTTCGACACCGCCGTCATGGTCGCCACCGAGGCCATCGACCGCCTCAAGACCACCGCAGAATCCCACCAGCGCGTGATGGTCGTCGAGGTGATGGGCCGCCACGCGGGCTGGATCGCCCTGGAGTCCGGCATGGCCGGCGGCGCCCACGGCATCTGCCTGCCGGAGCGCCCCTTCGAGGTGGACGCCCTGGTGAAGATGGTGGAGGAACGATTCGCCCGCGGTAAGAAGTTCGCCGTCATCTGCGTCGCCGAGGGCGCGCACCCGGCCGAGGGCTCCATGCCGTACGAGAAGGGCGCCATCGACCAGTACGGTCACGAGCGCTTCGCCGGCATCGGCAACCGCCTCGCCATCGAGCTGGAGCACCGCCTCGGCAAGGAGGCCCGCCCGGTCATCCTCGGCCACGTCCAGCGCGGCGGCGTGCCCACCGCGTACGACCGCGTGCTCGCGACCCGCTTCGGCTGGCACGCCGTCGAGGCCGTCCACCGCGGCGACTACGGCAACATGACCGCCCTGCGCGGCACCGACATCGTCATGACCCCGCTCGCCTCCGCCACCACCGAACTGAAGACGGTCCCCGAGGACCGCATGTACGAGGCGGAGTCCGTCTTCTGACCCGCCCGGCCGGGACCTGCGCCCCTGCCGGGCCGGGACCTTCGGCCCCACTTTCCCGCCGGACGGCCCCGGAGCCGGCGCTCCGGGGCCGCTCTGCGCCTCCGCGCCTCCGTGCCCCGGTCCCCCCTGGTTAGGATTCCGGCCGGGGGACGAGCCGGCCGAGTCGCGCGACGGACCGGGCCCGCACACCGGGCCCCCTCCTCCGCCCACCCGCACTCGATGGAAAGGTGCCCCACTCCAGTGGCGACCAGCTCCGCCGTCCGGACCGCCGAACCGGTCGACAACCGACCGGGGCCCCGGGCCACCGGCCCCGCCGCACGGCGCAGCCCCACCGTCCTCGCCGCGGCCCTCGCCGCGTCCTGGGCGGTGCCCCTGCTGCTCCACGCGGTCGCCCTCGACGTGCTGCTCCTCCCCGTCCTGGTCCTGACGATCGCCGCCCTGATCCGGGTGGGCGGCGGACTGCTCGACCGTCTCGTGGTCGCGGCCTTCCTGCTCTGCGGCGCCGTGATGGGCTTCGGCCTGCTCTTCTCCGTCTGGCCGTGGGGCCTGGCCCCCGTGCCCGGGGCCGGCCTGCTGCTGACGATCGCCTCCGTCGCCGGCTGGCTGGCCCGCCGCCGGCCCCGCATCCCGCTGCGGCTGCGCGGCTCGGACGCGCTGGTCGCCGGCACCGTCGCCGTGGTCTGGCACTACGTCCACCACCCGGTGGCCGGCAAGTCGGCCGCCGACCGGCTGGCCTACTTCGTCACGTCCGAGGACCGGATGGGGCACTTCTCGTACTTCACCGGCATCCGGCAGGTCGGCGGCTACGCCTTCCTCCACCAGGACGCCGCCCGGACGTACATGATGACGCCGTCCGAGGCGGTCTACCCGCAGGGCTCCCACTTCCTGCTGGCCTGGGTCGACGCCCTGGTGACGTCCTCGGCCGAGGCGGGCTCCGCCCTCGCCATGACGAACCGGTACTTCCTCTACGTCCTGGCCGCCTACGCCCTGTTCTGCGGGGCGCTGGTCTGGGCCGCCCGCTGGATCGGCGGCCCGCGCCTGCGCGGCTGGCGCGCGGCCGCGGTCTGCGCCACGGCCGCCGCGGTGATGATGTCCGGATCGATGGCGGAGCTGATCGAGCGGGGCTTCGACTCCGAGACGATCGGCCTGCTGTTCCTGGCCGTCGCCCTGGCCCTGCTGGTGCGGCCCGCGGCGGGCCGGACCGAGTTCGTCCTGCTCGCGGCGGCCGGCCTGATCGCCGTCACCTACGTCTACAACCTCTACGGCGCCCTCGTCGGCATCGCCCTGGTCGCGGCGCTGCTCGTCCACCGCCGCCGGTTCGCCGGCCGGTGGATCCCGGTCCTCGGGGCACTCGTGGCCGCCACCCTGGTGGCGGGACTGCCCAGCGTCTTCTCCGTCCTCACCAAGCTGGACGTCGCCAAGACCTCGAACCTGGCCGGCCCGATGGTCATCCCCGACCGCCCGGTGTTCATCGGGCTCGGACTGCTCGCCGTGGTCGCGGGCACCCTCCCGGTGAACCGCCGGACGGGCATCGGACGGACGGTGCCGGCCCTCGTCATCGGCGGGGCCGCGCTGATCGGCGTCTTCGGCGCCTGGCAGAAGCACACCATCGGCTACTACTCGTACTACTTCGAGAAGCTGACCGCCGCCGGCCTGGTCATCGCCCTGCTCTCGCTCGGCCTGATCGGACTGATGCTGCCGCCCGCCGGCGGGACGGCGGGCACCGCGCTGCGCCGCCGCGCGGACCTGCTGCTGCGCTCCTGCCTCGCGGCGGCCGCGGCGCTGGCGCTGTTCGGCGGCGTCCAGTGGGGCGTGCCCTCCGGCTGGGGCCACCCCTCGGCCTGGTACGGCAGCCCCATGCTCAAGTGGAGCCGGGGCGAGGCGAAGAGCAGCGACATCGGCCCGCCGGCCGCCGCCCTCACCGGGCGCGACCTGCCCGGTGTCACCACCCCAGTGATCGCCCTGTACGGCAACGACGCCTACCTCAACCTCAGGTCGACCTTCCTCGCCCAGATCCTCACCCACCAGGCCGGCAACATGGTCGGGCTGTACGAGGTCTTCCACGTCAAGGTCGGCGGACCCGCGACGGCCGGGGAGGAGGAGTACCAGACCTCGCTGGGCCACCTGAAGACCGCGATCGCCTCGTGCCCGGCCCCGCCGACCGTCCTGGTGGGCGACCGGAAGACCGCCGACCGGCTCAGGACCGACCTGGCGGCCGCCGGCAGCGCGGCCACCGTGGTCCACGCGCCGCTGCCCTAGCCGGGTCCTACGTCGTACCGCCCGCGAGCTGCCAGAAGCGGTCCACGATCTCCAGGAGGAACTCCCGGCCGGCGTCGCCGCTGGCGGCCTCGCCCCCGCCGCCGCCCCAGCTGAGCGTCGCCACCATCCGCGACTGGTAGTCGCCGTGCAGCTGCTCCAGCACCCACTCCAGGTTGGCCTTGGGGATCGGCAGCAGCTTGCCGAGCGGCTTCACGTACGCCTGCCAGCGCGTGGTCACCGCACTGCGCAGCAGCTCGGCCAGCTCCTCCTGCTTGCCGGTGGCCGTCACGAACTGGGCCAGCGTCAGACCGAGCACCGAGGCGAGGGCGGCGGACTGCCGTTCGTTGCCCTTCCAGCGCCCGGTGTCCTCCATCTTCTGGTACGAGTTCGTCTCCAGGCCGATCCGCCGGGCCAGTTCGTCCGCGGCGAGCCCCCGGGACATCCGGTGCTCCCGCAGGGTGACCGGCTCGGCGAGCAGCTCCCCGGGCGCGCACCAGAGCACGCCCGCGAGCGCCGTGAGTTCGACCGAAGAGGGTGATATCTCGCCACGCTCCCAGGCCATCACCGTCTCGGGCGCGACGACGAGTCCGTACTGGGCGCGCAGGCCGTAGGCGACATGTCCGGGAGCCATGCCCAGGGCCGCGCGCAGACGACGCGCGGCGGGGGCATTGAAAGGTGGGCTGGAGTGCACACCGCACACCGTAGGAGTGGCCGGGCGACGGCGCCTACAGACCAAACAAACAAGCCCATACCTCGTAGGAAAGTCCTATGGAGATAGGGGCTTTCGTCGGGTTTTCGGGCGACTGTCCGGTAATCGGTGAGCTGGAAGATCTTTTGATATGCATACGGTTCCAGCCAATGCCTGCCGACGCAAGGGTCGTCACACCCTCCACACAAGATGAAGCGGACACCTGCTCCGTCCCTTGCCTTGACGTCGGCGTCAAGGATTACGGTCGCTGCATGCGCATCGGCGAACTGGCGGAGCGGGCCGGGACCAGCACCCGGACGCTGCGGTACTACGAGTCGCGCGGGCTGCTCCCCGCACGGCGGGCCGGCAACGGCTACCGGACCTACGACGAGGACGACCTGCGGCTGCTGAGCCAGATCCGCGTGCTCCAGGACTTCGGCTTCGAGCTGGAGGAGACCCGGCCCTTCGTGGACTGCCTGCGGGCCGGCCACCCGGCCGGGGACTCCTGTCCGGCCTCGCTGGCCGTCTACCGCCGCAAGCTCGCCGAGCTGGACGGCCTGATCGGCCAGCTGGCCGACGTACGGGAGCAGCTGGCGGGGCAACTGGCCGATGCGGAGGCGGCTGCCGGAGAGGCGGCCGTGCCCAAGTGCGAGATGACCGGATGAGAGGGATGGGAACATGAAGGCTCACGGTGTGGCGGAAGTGACCGACGCGGACTTCGAGACCGAGGTGCTCGCGGAACGCGGGCGGCCGGTCCTCCTGGAGTTCACCGCGGACTGGTGCGGCCCCTGCCGCCAGATCGCGCCCGTGCTGTCCGCGGTCGCCGCCGAGGAGGCCGACCGGCTCAAGGTCGTGCGGATCGACGCGGACCGCAACCCCGCCGCCGTCACGCGGTACGGGGTGCTGTCCCTGCCGACCCTGCTCCTCTTCCGCGACGGCGAGCCCGTGCGGCAGATCGTCGGGGCCCGGCCCAAGCGCCGGCTCCTCCAGGAGCTGGAGGAGGAGCTGACGGCCGCCGCTACGGCCTGAGCCAGACCGTCGCCAGCGGCGGGAGGGTCATGCGCAGGCTGGCCGGACGGCCCTGCGCCGGCACCGGCTCCGCCCGCAGCGGCTGCGTGTGGTGGACGCCGCTGCCGCCGTAGACCTGGAGGTCGGTGTTGAGGACCTCCCGCCACAGCGGCACCTCCTCCGGCACGCCGATCCGGTAGCCGTGCCGGACCACGGGCGAGAAGTTCGACACCGCCAGCAGCTGCGAACCGTCCTGCGCGTACCGCAGGAAGGCGAACACGTTGTCCTCCGCGGCGTCCGCCTCCACCCAGGCGAAGCCCTCCGGCACGGTGTCCCGCTCCCACAGGGCGGGCGCCGCCGTGTACGTGCGGTTCAGGTCGCGCACCAGGTTCCGTACGCCCCGGTGGTCACCGGCCGCCGCGTAGGAGTCGTCCAGCAGCCACCAGTCCGGCCCGTACACCTCCGACCACTCCGAGCCCTGGGCGAACTCCTGCCCCATGAACAGCAGTTGCTTGCCCGGGTGGGCCCACATGAAGCCGAGGTACGCCCGGTGCGCGGCCCGCTTCTGCCACCAGTCCTCCCCGGGCATCTTGGACACCAGCGAGCCCTTGCCGTGCACCACCTCGTCGTGCGAGATCGGCAGCACGTAGTTCTCGCTGAAGGCGTAGATCATCCCGAAGGTCATGTCGTGGTGGTGGTACTTGCGGTGCACCGGCTCCTTCGACATGTAGCGCAGGGTGTCGTGCATCCAGCCCATGTTCCACTTCAGGCCGAAACCGAGCCCGCCGGAGTCCGTCGGCCGCGTCACGCCGTTCCAGGCCGTGGACTCCTCCGCGATCGTCACCACGCCCGGGCAGCGCCGGTACACGGTCGCGTTCATCTCCTGGAGCAGCGCCACCGCGTCCAGGTTCTCCCGCCCGCCGTGCTCGTTGGGCGTCCACTGGCCCTCGGTGCGCGAGTAGTCGAGGTAGAGCATGGAGGCCACCGCGTCCACGCGCAGCCCGTCCACGTGGAACTCCTCGCACCAGTACACGGCGTTGGCGACGAGGAAGTTGCGGACCTCCTTGCGGCCGTAGTCGAACTCCAGCGTCCCCCAGTCCGGGTGCGCCGCCCGGCGCGGGTCCTGGTGCTCGTACAGGGCCCGCCCGTCGAACTCCGCGAGGGCCCAGTCGTCGCGCGGGAAGTGCGCGGGCACCCAGTCGACGATCACCCCGATCCCGGCCTTGTGCAGCGCGTCCACGAGGAAGCGGAAGTCGTCCGGGGTGCCCATCCGCGAGGTCGGCGCGTAGAAGCCGGTGACCTGGTAGCCCCAGGAGCCCCCGAAGGGGTGCTCGGCGACCGGCATCATCTCCACGTGCGTGAAGCCCAGCTCCTTGACGTACGCGGGGAGCTGCTCGGCGAGCTGCCGGTACGAGAGCCCGGGCCGCCAGGACGCCAGGTGCAGCTCGTACACCGAGAAGGGGGCCTGGTGCGGGGGCCGCTCGCCGCGCCGTGCCATCCACTCCGCGTCCTGCCACACGTGGCCGGAGGCGGTGACCACCGAGGCGTTCGCCGGCGGGACCTCCGCGGACCGGGCCATCGGGTCGGCGCGCAGGGTGTGACTGCCGTCCGGGCGCGTGATGTCGTACTTGTAGAGCGCACCGGCGCCCACGCCGGGCAGGAACAGCTCCCACACGCCGCTCGCGCCGAGCGAGCGCATCGGGTGGGCGACGGAGTCCCAGTACGAGAAGTCCCCGGTGACGCGGACGCCCTGGGCGTTCGGCGCCCACACGGTGAACCGGGTCCCGGCCACGCCCTGGTGCTCCATCGGCTGGGCGCCGAGCGCCGTCCACAGCTGCTCGTGGCGGCCCTCGCCGATCAGGTGCAGGTCCAGATCGCCGAGAGCGGGCAGGAACCGGTACGGGTCGTGGATCTCGATCTCGTCGCTGTCGTACGCCACCAGGAGCCGGTACTCCGGCACGGCGGTCAGCGGCAGCAGCCCGGAGAACAGCCCGTCACCCTCGTCGAAGAGCTCGGCCCGCAGCCCCTTGGCGACGATGGTGACCGCCTTGGCGTAGGGGCGCAGCACGCGGAAGGCCACCCCGCCCCGCGCGGTACGGGCGCCCAGCACCCCGTGCGGATCGTGGTGGCGGCCCTCCAGCAGCCGCGCCCGTTCGTCACCGCCGAGCGCGGGCGCCGGCCGGACCCCGCGCGGAGGGGTGGCGCGGCGGGCCCGGGGCGCGCGGGGCTTCTTCGCCGCCGCCGGGGCGGGTACGGCTTCGTCGCGGACGGTCGGTGACGGCTGTCGTGCGGCGCTCACGCGAGCGGCCTCCTCGGGGGCTTCGGGCGGGGGTGGGGATGCGGGGAGATGGAACCGGGGGCGGGCGGGGTCGGCGGCACGCGGTGCGCGGGTCGCGCGGGTTCCGAGAGCCGCCGGATCGCGGCCATCGGGACGTGCAGCCAGTCGGGGCGGTGCCGGGACTCGTAACGGGCCTCGTACACCGCCTTGTCGGTCTCGTACGCCCGCAGCAGTACGGGATCCTCGCGGGGGTCCCGGCCGGTGGTGCGGGCGTAGCCCTCGCAGAAGGCGGCCCGGCAGTCGTCCGCCCAGGCGGGGGCGAACGGCCGGTGCGAGCGGGCGGCGTAGTCGAAGGAGCGCAGTATCCCGGCGATGTCGCGGACCGCCGGTTCGGGACGGCGCCGGTCGGCCAGCGGCCGGGCCGGCTCGCCCTCGAAATCGATCAACGACCAGCTGCCGTCGAGGGTGCGCAGGGTCTGACCCAGATGGAGGTCCCCGTGGATCCGCTGGGCGGGCACCCCCGCCCCCCGGGAGGCGGCCAGCGCGTCGAAGGCCCCCCGCAGCCCCGCCTCGTAGGGCCGCAGGGCGGCCACCTCGCGGGCGGTCGCGGCCAGCCGGGCGGTCATCCCGGCGGCCAGCCGGGCGGTCTGCTCCGGGCCGAGCGCGACGGTGGGCAGCGCGGCGGCGAGCGCGCTGTGCACCTCGGCGGTGGCCCGGCCGAGCGCGTGCGCCTCGGCGGTGAAGTCGTCCCCGGCGCCGAGCCGGCGCAGCGCGAGCTGCCAGCCGTCGTCGGAGCCGCGCAGGTACGGCTGGAGGACGCCCAGGGTCAGCGGCTCGCTCCCGGGCGGCTCGGCCTCGTACCAGGCGACGGGGGCCGGGACGCGGGCGCAGCCGGCGGCGGCCAGGGCCCGCGGCAGCTCCAGGTCCGGGTTGACCCCGGGGCCGACCCGGCGGAACACCTTCAGGATGAACGAATCTCCGTAGATCAACGAGGAGTTCGTCTGCTCTCCGGAGAGCGGCCGGGGCGAGAGCCCCGCCGGGATCGGCGTGGCCGGGTCCCGGTCGAAGCGCAGCGGCCCGAGGGTGCCGGGGGAGCGCAGCCGCTCCAGCAGCATGGCCGCGAGCCGCGGGTCGCCCAGCGCCTCGTAGACCGCCCGGCCGGCGTACGGGCCGTCCTCGGCGTGGCCGATCAGGGTGGGCGCGAGCGCGGGCGGCAGGGACGGGCGGATGCCCAGCAGCAGTTGATAGCAGTCCCCGTCGACGTCGAGGAGCAGGTGCAGCATCCCGGGGGTGGATCCCGGCGGCAGGAGCTCGGCCGCCGAGACGGTCCTGAGTCTGCTGATGGTGCGGCCCTTGCCCGCGAACCAGCGCTGTGCGGGCAGCCAGGCCCTCAGCATCGGTTCCAGCGGGGCGATCCCGGCGGCCCGGTCGGCCGTCAGCCGGCTCCGGGCGGATGCAGCCTCCGACATGGCGTCGCGTCCTTTCCCCGGGCCGTCACAGAATGCGCAGAGTGTCCCGGATGCGCGGCAGTTGCTTCTCCGGCATGTGCGAGTGTCGGGTCAGGATGGTCCGTACAGGGGCGGGCGATTGACCCATTCGAGCTGCCCGCCCCCCGCCGGCCCGCTAACCGTCGCGTTGCTCGCCGCGTCGCTCGCCGCGCTTCTCGGTCCGCAGCCGGAACCAGTAGAAGCCGTGTCCCGCCAGCGTCAGCAGGTACGGCCACTCACCGATCGGCGGGAAGCGCACGTCGCCCGTGAGCTCCACCGGGACCCGTCCGTTGAACGACCGAAGATCCAGCTCGGTGGGCTGCGCGAAACGCGAGAAGTTGTGCACGCACAGCACCAGGTCGTCCCCGTACTCGCGGAGGAACGCGAGCACCGCCGGGTTGGACGAAGGCAGTTCGGTGTACGAACCGAGTCCGAAGGCCGGGTTGGCCTTGCGGATCTCGATCAGCCTGCGGGTCCAGTGCAGCAGTGAGGAGGGCGACGCCATGGCCGCCTCGACATTGGTGACCTGGTACCCGTGGACCGGGTCCATGATGACCGGCAGGTTCAGCCTGCCCGGATCGCACGAGGAGAAACCGGCGTTGCGGTCCGGGGTCCACTGCATCGGGGTGCGGACGCCGTCGCGGTCGCCCAGCCAGATGTTGTCGCCCATGCCGATCTCGTCGCCGTAGTAGAGCACTGGCGAGCCGGGCAGCGACAGCAGCAGGGCCGTGAACAGCTCCATCTGGTTGCGGTCGTTGTCCAGGAGCGGGGCGAGCCGGCGCCGGATGCCGATGTTGGCCCGCATCCGCGGATCCTTGGCGTACTCGGCGTACATGTAGTCGCGCTCTTCGTCCGTGACCATTTCGAGGGTGAGCTCGTCGTGGTTGCGCAGGAAGATGCCCCACTGGCAGCGGTCCGGGATCGCCGGGGTCTTGGCCAGGATTTCGGAGACGGGGTAGCGCGATTCTCTTCGGACGGCCATGAAGATGCGCGGCATGACGGGGAAGTGGAAGGCCATGTGGCACTCGTCCCCGCCCTTGGCGAAGTCCCCGAAGTAGTCGACGACGTCCTCGGGCCACTGGTTGGCCTCGGCGAGCAGCACGGTGTCCGGGTAGTGCGCGTCGATCTCGGCCCGTACCCGCTTCAGGAGGTGGTGGGTGCGGGGGAGGTTCTCGCAGTTGGTGCCCTCCTCGGCGTACAGGTAGGGCACGGCGTCGAGTCTGAAGCCGTCGATGCCGAGGTCCAGCCAGAACCGCAGCGCGGAGACGATCTCCTCGACCACGGCCGGGTTCTCGTAGTTGAGGTCCGGCTGGTGCGAGAAGAAGCGGTGCCAGTAGTACTGCTTGCGCACCGGGTCGTACGTCCAGTTGGAGGTCTCGGTGTCGACGAAGATGATGCGGGCGTCCTGGTACTGCTTGTCGTTGTCGGCCCACATGTAGTAGTCGCCGTACGGTCCGTCCGGGTCCTTGCGCGACTGCTGGAACCACTCGTGCTGGTCGCTGGTGTGGTTCATGACGAAGTCGATGATCACCCGCATGCCGCGGGTGTGCGCCGCGTCCACGAACTCCACGAAGTCGGCGAGGTCGCCGAACTCCGGCAGCACGGAGGTGTAGTCGGAGACGTCGTAGCCCCCGTCGCGCAGGGGCGAGGCGAAGAACGGCGGCAGCCACAGGCAGTCGACGCCGAGCCACTGGAGATAGTCCAGTTTGGCGGTGAGCCCCTTGAGGTCCCCGACGCCGTCGCCGTTGCTGTCGTGGAAGGAGCGGACGAGGACCTCGTAGAAGACGGCCCGCTTGAACCAGTCGGGGTCTCGGTCCTTGGCGGGGGTGTCCTCGAAGGTGTCGTGGACGGGATCGTTGATCATCATGTGGTGGGTGACCCTCCGGTGGGCGGGGACGGTCGCAGAGCGGCCAGTACGTGCGCGGGCGTTCGGCCCGGCTCTAGGCGCACGTAGTTCGCCCTGCCCCAGTGATAGGTCTCGCCGGTGAGCTCGTCGCGCACCGCGAGGGACCCGTGCCAGTCGAGGCCGAGTACCGGCATGTCCAACGAGACCGTCGCCTCCTGGGTGTGGTGCGGATCGAGGTTGACGACCACCAGTACGGAATTGGCTCCGGCGTGCTTCGAATAGGCGATCACCTGTTCGTTGTCGGTCGAGTGGAAGTGGATGTCGCGCAGCTGCTGGAGCGCGGGGTTGCGGCGGCGCAGCCGGTTCAGGGCGGTGATCAGCGGGGCGATGGTGCGGCCCGCGCGGTCGGCGGCCTCCCAGTCGCGGGGCCGGAACTCGTACTTCTCCGAGTTCAGGTACTCCTCGCTGCCGTGGCGCACCGGGGTGTTCTCGCAGAGCTCGTAGCCGGAGTAGACCCCCCAGGTGGGGGAGAGGGTGGCGGCGAGGACCGCCCGCACCTCGAAGGCGGGACGGCCGCCCTCCTGCAGGTACTCGTGGAGGATGTCCGGGGTGTTCACGAAGAAGTTCGGCCGCATGACGGAGGCCGAGGTGGTGCCGGACAGCTCGGTCACGTACTCGGTCAGCTCGGCCTTCGTGTTGCGCCAGGTGAAGTACGTGTACGACTGCTGGAAGCCGACCGAGGCGAGCGCGCGCATCATGGCGGGACGGGTGAAGGCCTCCGCCAGGAAGATCACGTCGGGATCGGACTTGTTGATGTCCGCGATGACCTTCTGCCAGAAGACCACCGGCTTGGTGTGCGGGTTGTCGACGCGGAAGATGCGGACCCCGTGGTCCATCCAGTACCGCAGGATCCGGCAGGTCTCCTCGACGATGCCGGCCATGTCGGTGTCGAAGTGGACCGGGTAGATGTCCTGGTACTTCTTCGGCGGGTTCTCGGCGTACGCGATCGTCCCGTCGGCCCGGTGGCGGAACCACTCCGGGTGCTTCTCCACCCACGGGTGATCGGGGGAGCACTGGAGGGCGAAGTCCAGCGCGATCTCCAGGCGCAGCTCGCGGGCGCGCGCGACGAACGCGTCGAAGTCCTCGATGGTGCCGAGCTCCGGGTGGACGGCGTCGTGGCCGCCCTCGGTCGACCCGATGGCCCAGGGCACGCCCGGATCCCAACTCCCTGCGGACAGGGTGTTGTTCGGGCCCTTGCGGAAGGTGCTGCCGATCGGGTGGATCGGCGGCAGGTAGACCACGTCGAAGCCCATGTCGGCGATCGCGGGCAGCCGCTCCGCGGCCGTCCGGAAGGTACCGCTGACCGGAGCCTCGCCGGGCTCCAGCACCGCCCCCTCCGAGCGCGGGAACATCTCGTACCAGGAGCCGAAGAGGGCCCGCTTGCGCTCGACGAGCAGCGGCAGCGGCTTGGAGGCGGTGACCAGCTCCCGGTACGGGCGCCTGGCGAGCGCCGCGTCCACGGCGGGGTCGAGGGCGGCGGCGTGCCGTTCGGCGGCCGGCCGGTCCTCGTCGCGCATGATCTCGGCTGCGGCCAGCACGGCCTCGCGGCCGTCGCGCTTGGTGATCCGGGCTCCGGCCCGCTCGTAGAGCTCGGCACCCTCCAGCAGCATCAGCCCGGAGTCGATGCCGGCCGGGATCTTGATCGCGGCATGGGCCCGCCAGGTGGCCACCGGGTCGCTCCACGCCTCGACGGTGTACGTCCACCTCCCCTCGGCCTCGGCGGAGACGCGGGCCCCCCACCGGTCGGTGCCGGGGGCGAGCTCGCTCAGCGGTACGGGGGGCCGCAGCCGCCCGCTCGGATCACGCAGGACGATGTGTGCGGCAACGGCGTCGTGTCCCTCGCGGAACACGGTGGCCGAGATCTCGAAGACCTCGTCCACGACCGCCTTGGCGGGTCTGGCGCCGCAGTCGACGGCGGGGCGGACGTCCAGCACGGGAATGCGACCGATCATGATGGGATCACCTGGGGGCAGTTCGCAGGGCTCGGTGACAACAGGCCAGTCGGAGTCACGACTGGTAGTGCACGCTCTGTTCGCTCTGTTTCTAGCCGCTCGGAAGACGGCTGGGCTGCGGGCATGGCCGCTCCTGTCCGCGTTCACTCGGGTGGCGGGGAGAGGGTTTGTGGGCGGGTGCCTCGTGCTGTACGACGTGTACCCGGGGAGCCCTTCCCACTCTCGTCCGGCCCAATCCGCGCGCTCGGTTAACTACTCGTACGTAGTGGAACGGGCAATACCAAGCCCTGGATCGACATCCCGGCAGGGCTCCGTCAAGTCGGCCGGTACTAGGTGACGTAGGGCCGACACCACCCGTCCCACGGACCTCTCGGGCCCCTCCCGGACCGCCCGAACGAGTGGCCGGGAGACAGGGCCTCTGGTCGCGGATACCCCGGCGAACGGCGTCTGCACGACGGTGGAGGGGGCTCCGTCGGAACCGGAACCCACGGCCGGGGACGGGAGGCGGGGCGGCCGGCCGCCGCCGGAGGCGCCATGGCCGGAACCCGCGGGCCTCGCTAGCCTTCCCGGGGTGATGCGCGGGTGCACAGCGTGGTGCGGCCGCTCCGATCCGCAATCCCCTGCGAAGGTGGAACGTGTGAAGGCTATCCGTCGATTCACCGTGCGCCCCGTCCTCCCGGAATCCCTGCTGCCGCTCACCGACCTCGCGCGCAATCTGCGCTGGTCATGGCATGCCGAGACCCGTGAACTCTTCCAATCCGTCGACCCCGAGGGCTGGCAGGCCGCCGGCGGCGATCCCGTCCGGCTGCTCGGCGCCGTCTCCGCCGCGCGCCTCGCCGAACTGTCCGCGGACCGCCGCTTCCTGCGCCGGCTCGCCGTCGCCGCCGCCGACCTCGACGACTACGTCAACGGCGGGAGGTGGTACCAGAGCCATGAGAGCGGCGCGGAACTGCCCGCCGCCATCGCCTATTTCTCCCCCGAGTTCGGAATCACCGCCGCCCTGCCGCAGTACTCCGGCGGCCTCGGCATCCTCGCCGGGGACCACCTGAAGGCCGCCAGTGACCTCGGCGTCCCGCTCATCGGGGTGGGACTGCTCTACCGGCACGGCTACTTCCGGCAGTCGCTGTCCCGCGACGGCTGGCAGCAGGAGCACTATCCCGTACTCGATCCCAACGAACTCCCGCTCGGCCTGCTCCGCCAGGAGGACGGGACCCCCGCCCGGGTCTCGCTGACCCTGCCCGGCGGCCGCGCCCTGCACGCGCACATCTGGCAGGCCCGCGTCGGGCGGGTGCCGCTGCTGCTCCTGGACTCCGACGTCGAGGACAACGACGCCGTCGCCCGCGAGGTGACCGACCGGCTCTACGGCGGCGGCAGCGACCACCGGCTGCTCCAGGAGATGCTGCTCGGCATCGGCGGTGTCCGCGCCGTCCGGCTGTACTGCGCCCTCAGCGGCCACCCCGCCCCCGAGGTCTTCCACACCAACGAGGGCCACGCCGGCTTCCTCGGGCTCGAACGCATAAGGGAACTGGAACGGGAGCAGGGGCTCGGCTTCGACGCCGCCGTCGAGGCGGTGCGCGCCGGGACCGTGTTCACCACGCACACCCCCGTCCCGGCCGGCATCGACCGCTTCGAGCGGGCCCTGGTCGCCCGGCACTTCGGGGACGGCGGGGAACTGCCCGGCGTACCCGTCGAGCGGATCCTGGAGCTCGGCGCCGAGACCTATCCCGGAGGCGACCCCGGGGTCTTCAACATGGCCGTGATGGGACTGCGGCTGGCCCAGCGGGCCAACGGGGTGTCCACCCTGCACGGCGCGGTCAGCCGGGAGATGTTCGCCGGCCTGTGGCCCGGCTTCGACCCGGCCGAACTGCCGATCACCTCGGTCACCAACGGGGTGCACGCCCCGACCTGGGTGGCCCCCGAGGTGGTCCGGCTCGGCGTCCGCCAGATCGGCGCGGGCCGCACCGAGGACGCCCTGTCGGTCGGCGGCTCCCACCGCTGGGACGCGGTCGCCGAGATCCCCGACCAGGACGTGTGGGACCTGCGGCGGGTGCTCCGGGAGCAGCTGGTGCAGGAGGTACGGGACCGGCTGCGGGCCTCGTGGCTCCAGCGCGGGGCCGCCGCCGCCGAACTGGGCTGGGTGGACTCCGTGCTCGACCCCGACGTGCTGACCATCGGCTTCGCCCGGCGCGTGCCCTCGTACAAGCGGCTGACGCTGATGCTGCGCGACCCGGACCGGCTGCGCAGGCTGCTGCTGGACCCGGACCGGCCGGTGCAGATCGTGGTCGCGGGCAAGGCGCATCCGGCCGACGACGGCGGGAAGCGGCTCGTGCAGGAACTGGTGCGGTTCGCGGACGACCCGCGGGTGCGCCACCGGATCGTCTTCCTGCCCGACTACGGCATGGCCATGGCGCAGAAGCTCTACCCGGGCTGCGACGTCTGGCTCAACAATCCGCTGCGGCCGCTGGAGGCCTGCGGGACGAGCGGGATGAAGGCCGCGCTGAACGGCTGCCTCAACCTGTCCGTGCTGGACGGCTGGTGGGACGAGTGGTTCGAGCCGGACTTCGGCTGGGCCATCCCGACCGCCGACGGGCTCGGCGCGGACGAGGACCGGCGCGACCACCTGGAGGCGAGCGCCCTCTACGAGCTGATCGAGGGCCGGGTCGCACCCCGCTTCTACGACCGGGCCGGGCGCACCGGGCTCCCGGTGCGGTGGATCGAGATGGTCCGGCGCACGCTCGTCTCGCTCGGGCCGAAGGTGATCGCGGGCCGGATGGTGCGCGAGTACGTGGAGCGGCTCTACACGCCGGCCGCGCTCGCCCACCGGGCCCTGGACGCCGGGGCCGCACGCGACCTCGCATGGTGGAAGGGGCGGGTCCGGGCGGCCTGGCCGCGGGTCTCCGTCGAGCACGTGGAGGCGCTGGCCGCGGCTCCCGTGAACGGCACCGCCGAGCTCGGGGCCACCCTCACCCTGCGGGTGCAGGTGTCGCTGGACGCCCTCGCACCCGAGGACGTGGAGGTCCAGGCCTTCGCCGGCCGGGTGGACGCGCAGGACGTGATCCGGGACGGGCGGACCTTCCCGCTCAAGCCGGCCGCGGGGCCCGACCTGGAGGGGCGCTGGCTGTACGAGGGCCCGCTCGCCCTCGACCGTACGGGGCCCTTCGGCTACACGGTCCGGATCCTGCCGGCGCACCCGCTGCTGGCGACCCCGGCCGAACTGGGCCTGGTCGCGGCCCCGGTGGACACGGACGCGGGAGGCGGCGTACTGCTGCGGTAGGCGCCGTGGCGGTACCGGTTCGTCGCCGTACCGGTTCGTCGCCGTACCGGTTCGTCGCGGTACCGGTTCAGGGGGCGGGCGGCGGATCCACCAGCCGCTCGCCCTCCACGAGCATCCCGGCCCGTTTGACGCTGCGCAGGGCCGGGATCACCTCCACCTGCCCCACGCCGTCCACCGCGCCGATCCGCTCGGTCAGGTACGTGTAGAGCGCGTCGGTGTCCCGGCACACGACCACCGCCATCAGGGAGGCCGCCCCGGTCACGGCCGCCGCGAACGGCACCTCGCGGTGGCTCGCCAGCGCGGCCCCCACCTCCGCCAGCCGGGCCGGCGGGACGGTCAGCACCATCGTCGCCTCGGCCTCGTAGCCGAAGAGCGAGGGGACGAACTCCACGTCGAAGAAGAGCGCCCCGAGATCGCGCATCCGTTCCACCTTCCGACGGGCGGTCGACTCCGACAGTCCGGTGGCGCGGGCCAGTTCCGGATACCCGGCGCGGCCGTCCCGGCCCAGCACCGAGAGCAGCGCGAACTCCGTCTCGTCCAGGGCGTACCGGTCCGGCCCGGGCGGGGCCGCGGGCCGTTCCAGGGCCGCGATCTGATCCGGGCGCAGCGCGTCCACGCCCGCCCACGAGTCGGGCCCGCCGAAGAACTTCCGCAGGATGGTGTGGGCGCTGATGCCGGTCACCCGGCGGGTGCGCGGCAGCTTCTCCAGCAGCAGGGTGTCCCGGTCCCTGCGGGTACGGGCCCGCGTCATGCAGTGGACCTCCGTGCCGCCCGAGTTCAGGGTCACCCACGCGATGTCCGGGCGGCGGGCGAGCGCCTCGGCCACCGGGAGCGCCGCGTCCGGGGCGCACTGCACCCGCAGCCAGGACTCGAACAGGCCGACGCGGCTGCCCTGCGGCAGCCCGACCACCCGGACCAGACCGGTGGCCCGCAGCCGCCGGTAGCGGCGTACGACGGTCTGGTCGGAGACCTCCAGCACCTCCGCGAGCCGGCTGAAGGAGGCCCGGCCGTCGATCACGAGGGCGTGCACCAGGGACTGGTCGAGTGCGTCCAGCTGCGTGTCGTTCATGGTTTCCATCATGGCAGGGGCCCTGATGACGGAAATCCGGCAGGAGCGGGCTGCTGGATGGGGGAAGGGTGGAGGGCGGTGGGATCTTGGGCTCACCGCGGACCCGCCCGCGCCCCGCCCCTCCGCAACCCGAGGAGAACTCCCATGCGCAAATGGCTGCCCCTGACGGCCGTCTGCCTCGGGGCTTTCATGCTCCTGGTCGACGTCACGATCGTGACCGTCGCCCTGCCCGACATGTCCGCCGACATGCACACCGGCTTCGCCGGCCTCCAGTGGGTGATGGACGTCTACGCCCTCGCGCTGGCCGCCCTGCTGCTGGGAGCGGGTTCGCTCGCCGACCGGATCGGCCGGCGCCGCGTCTACCTCATCGGGCTCGGGCTCTTCGCCGCCGCCTCGCTCGCCTGCGGGCTGGCCACCGGCCCGGCCGAGCTGATCGCCTTCCGCGCCGTCCAGGGCATCGGCGGAGCCGCCATGTTCGCCACCACCATGGCCCTGCTCAGCGCCTCGTACCAGGGTCGCGACCGCGGGGTGGCCTTCGGCGTCTGGGGCGCGGTCAACGGCGCCGCCGCCGCGGCCGGGCCGATCATCGGCGGGCTGCTCACCGAGAACTTCGGCTGGCGCTGGATCTTCTTCATCAACCTGCCCGTCAGCGCGCTCGCCGTGTACGTCACCCTCAAGGCGGTGGCCGAGTCCCGCAACCCGCACGCCGGACGCCTCGACCTGCCCGGTATGGCCACCTTCACCGCGGGCGCCGCGGCCGTCACGTACGCCGTGATCCGCGTGGGCGAGAACGGCTGGGGCTCGCCCACCACCCTCGGCCTGCTCGGGCTGGGCGTCGCCGCCTTCGCCGCCTTCGTCCTCGTCGAACTGCGCTCCACCCACCCGATGCTGGACCTCTCGCTCTTCCGCAGCCGCACCTTCGTCGCCGTCATGGCCGCCGGACTGCTGCTGTCGGGCGCCGCGTTCTCGTACCTCATGTACGTCTCCCTCTGGCTGCAGTCCGCCGAGGGGATGAGCCCCGTCGGCGCGGGCCTGGTGCTGCTGCCGCTCAGCGCGGCCGGCTTCGTCGTCGCCGCGGTGGCCGGACGGCTGCTGCACGCGGTCCCGCCCCGGCTGACCATCGGCGGCGGACTGCTGCTGATCGGCGTCGGCGCGCTGCTCCAGGCCTGGATGCTCGACGCCGGGGACGGCTGGACCGCCCTGGTGCCCGGGCTGCTCGTGACCGGCGTGGGGGTGGGCGCCGCGACCCCGGCGCTGGCCGCCACCGCGATGGGGGCCGTGGCCCCGGCCCGGGCGGGCATGGCGGGCGGCGCCCTGAACACCGCGCGCCAGCTGGGCACCGCCCTCGGCATCGCCGTGCTCGGCGCGGTCTTCCACGCGGGGCTGCGCTCCGGGCTCGGTGAGGGCGGCCGGGGGCTGGCGGAGCCGCTGGCCTCCGGTGGCGCCGGTCAGGTGCTCGCCGAAGCCCCCGCGGGCGCGGCCCGCGAGGCGCTGACCGGGCTGGTGGAGGCCGCCTTCGCGAGCGGTCTGCGCGAGACGTTCCTGGTCTCGGCCGCGATGGGGCTGGCCGGTGCGCTGGCGGTCTTCCTCCTGCTCCGCGGTGGGACGCCGGCCGCCGCCGCTCCGCTCCCGCGGCCCCGCACGGAGCCCGCCGGGGCTCAGGACCCGGCGGGGGCACCGGCCGTACGGAACTGAGGCCGTACGGAGCCGAGAACGTACGGAGGGACCATGCGGATGGACCTCACGCCTGGGACCTCACGGGTGAACCTTCGAACAAACTGGGCATGCCGAATCGTTTCAGCGACCTCCTCCGCTCCTACGCTGCCCGCGGATGCCACCGGACCCGGCATCCGCGGACCCGAGGAACGGATTCCCCCCCCATGCGTCTTCGCACCACCGCCGCCGTGCTCGTCGGCGCTCTCGCGCTCGTCCTGCCCACCGCCGGCCCCTCGCTGGCCGACGACCACGGTGACCGCGCTCTCGGCACGCTGAACTACCGGTACGTCAACGACGACGACGTCGAGGAGAACGGCCAGATCAGGCCTGCGGACAACCAGACCTGCTACGTGCTGACGCGCACCTCCCGGGACAGGCCGGCGGTCGCGGTCCAGAACAACACGAGGTCGCGCGCCCATCTCTTCGACAACCGCAGCTGCTCCGGCGAGGAGGTGGCGACGCTGAGGCCGGACGGGCGGGTGAACCGGGTGCGGGTCGTCTCGGTCTACTTCACGCCGGTGAACGGGAACGACGACGGCCGCGGCGACTGGAACAACGGCGGCGACCAGGGTCGTGGCGACCAGGGCCGTGGCGACCAGGGTCGCGACGACCAGGCCGGCGACGACCAGGCCCGTGAGGACCAGGGTCGTGGTGACCAGGGCCGTGACGACGAGGCTCGTGAGGACCAGGCCCGTGAGGACCAGGGCCGCGGTGACCAGGGTCGGGACGACCAGGGTCGGGACGACCAGGCCCGTGAGGACCAGGCCCGTGAGGACCAGGGTCGTGGTGACCAGGGTCGTGGTGACCAGGGTCGTGGCGACCAGGCCCGTGAGGACCAGGCCCGTGAGGACCAGGGTCGCGGTGACCAGGCCCGCGACGACGAGGAAGAGGAGGAGGACCTCCTCGAGCGGGTCTTCCGCGCCCTCGGCTGACCTGTCGGCCCGCTGACCCCGAAGCGGCCCGGCGCCCACGCGGCGGCCGGGCCGCTTCCGCGTCAGGCAGCCCCCTCCACGGGACCGGCACCCGCCTGGCCGCCGGCGAGCCGGAACGGCAGCCCGAGCGCCGCCATTTCGGCGAGATCCGGGTGGTCGCGCGGACCGTGGACCGGCTCGCCGCCCCGCCGAGCCGCATCGGCCCGCGCGGCGGGCCCATGGGACAGGGCCGCCCGGGGAGGTCTTCTCCCGGGCGGCCCCGTGTCTATCTGTTCAGCTCCTGCTCACGCCGGACCGAGGGGTCAGAAGGTGAGCTTCCAGCTGTTGATGTAGCCGGTGTCCAGGCTGGCAGCGTCCCTGACGCGGAGCTTCCAGGTGCCGTTGGCGACCTCGGAGGAGGCGTTCACGGTGAAGGACTGGACGATGTTGTCCGCGCTGCCGCCGGTGCGGTTGCGCAGGTTGTACACGCTGCCGTCGGGGGCGACCAGGTCGACGACCAGGTCACCGACGTAGGTGTGGACGATGTTCACGTCCACCTTCAGCGTGCTCGGGGCGTTGCCCGAGCGGGTCACCGCGAGCGGGGACTCGACCGTGGCGTTGTCCGCGATCTGGTAGTCGTTCGTGTTCTCGAAGACGTTCTGCTGGGCGGTGCCGACCGTCCAGGTGAAGGACGCCGTCCCGGTCTTGCTCTGCGAGTCGGTCACCGTGACGGTCACGTTGGACGTGCCCGCGGTGGTGGCCGTGCCCGAGATCAGGCCGGTGGAGGAGTTGATCGACAGGCCGGCCGGCAGGCCGGTCGCCGCGTAGCTCAGCGCACCCGGGTTGGTGCTGGTGGCCTGGACCTGCAGGCTGACAGCGGTGTTGATCTGGGTGGTCTGGTTCGGGATCGCCGTGACCGAGACACCGCTGGGCGCGGGGCGCGATCCGACGGCGATGGCCGCCCAGGCGTGGGCCACGTTGTTGTACGTCGCCGAGCCGGCGCCGTACAGGTCGGCCGCCGCCTGCAGGGTGGCCGTACGGGCCGCCGCGTAGTTGGTGTTCGACTTGAACAGACCGGTGGTCAGCGCGCGGAACCAGATCTTCGAGGCGGCGTCACGGCCGATCGCGGTGACGGGCAGGCCGTCGGCGGTCGGCGAGTCGTAGCTCACGCCGTTGACGACCTTGGCGCCCGAGCCCTCGGAGGCCAGGTAGTACCAGTGGTTGGCCGGGCCCGAGGAGTAGTGGACGTCGATGCCGCCGAGGCCCGAGTACCAGGAGTCCTTGGAGGAGCCGTCCTTGCTCGGCTTGTCCATGTAGCGCAGCGGGGTGCCGTCGCCGTTGATGTCGATCTTCTCGCCGACCAGATAGTCGCCGACGTCCTGCGGGTTGTTGGCGTAGAACTCGACCGCCGCCGCCATGATGTCGGAGGTCGCCTCGTTCAGACCGCCGGGCTCACCGCTGTAGGTCATGTTGCCGGTGACCGAGGTCAGACCGTGGGTCATCTCGTGCGCCGCCACGTCGGTGGAGGTGAGGGGCTTGTTGTTGCCCTCGCCGTCGCCGTACGTCATGCAGAAGCAGGAGTCGCTCCAGAACGCGTTGACGTAGGCGTTGCCGTAGTGGACCCGGCTGTACGGGGCCACGCCGTCGTTGCGCAGGCCGTTGCGGCCGTGCACGTTCTTGTAGTAGTCCCACGTGACCGCGGCGCCGTAGTGGGCGTCACCGCCGGCCGTCTCCAGGTTGGAGGGCAGGCCGTTGCCCCAGATGTCGTCCGGGCCGGAGAAGAGCGTGCCGGTGCCGGAGCCGGTGCCACGGTTGAGGTTGTACGTCTTGTGGCTGCCGCGCGCGGCGTCGGTCAGGTTCCAGGTGCTGCCCGACTGGGTGGTCCCGAGGGTCACCTGGCCGCTGTACATGGTGTTGCCGGTGCCGGTCTCGATGGCCTGCCACTCGGTGATCTTGGCGCCGGTCCTGGCGTCGGTCACCACGTGCAGCTCGTTCGGCGTGCCGTCGTGCTGGAGACCGCCGACGACGGTCTCGAACGCGAGCACCGGAGCGCCCTCGGCCGCCCAGATCACCTTGCGGGCGTTCTTGGAGGCCTTGGCGTCCTTCGAGCCCTCGGCGTTGGCGGCGGAGACCGCCTGGCTCTCCGCGGCCGACGGGGCGACCGAGGCCTCGGTGGTCGCGACCTTGATCTCGTGGTTGGTCGCCTTGGTCACGCTCTTGGTGACACCGCCCTTGGCGTGAACGGTGAGGTCACCGCCGAGCACGGGGAGGCCGTCGTAGGTGCGCTCGTACGTCGTGTGCGTGGTGCCGTCCGCATCCTGGACGACATCGCGGACGACGAGCTTCTCACCACTGCCGAGGCCGAGGGCCTTGGCAGCCTGCGCGGTGGTCGAGTTGGCCTCGGCGAGGAGCGTCGCACGCTCCGAAGCGCTGAGTACGCGGTTGGCCGCGCCCGGATTGGGCTGGGCGGCCTTGGGTGCCTGGGACGCGGTGGCGTCGGCGGTCGCGGTGCCGGTCTGTATGCCTACGGCGAGCAGGGCTGCCGCGGCAACAAGCGCGCCGGCTGCGGTGGCACGCCTCTGGGGGGTGGACCTCAACGCAGACTCCTTCTGCAAGGGGGGTTCCGGATGGCTGGGTGGGCCTCCGGGCAGAACAGGGCTGGTGCGATGAACGGTCGAAGATTGCCACTTGCGGCTCTAGATGTCAGGGCCGCGTCAAAAGGTTGGCCGGAAACGGTTCGTTGTCCGAAGATACGTATCCGGTATTCGGACCATTCACCTTTGTGTGCCTGGAAGGGCGTCCGGCATCCGGAACGGCTGATACCGGTTGCTAACACTTGCGCAACAAGAGGCTGCGTTGACCCAAACGGCATTTACCGTACGGGTGTTTGTCGTACTGTTTCCCGGTGCGGCAGATGTCCGTTGCCAGGGGAAGCCATGGACACCCGCCACTGTCATAGACCACGTGCCAGGGGGGCCCATGAGGCATGTCCATTTTCCTGCGCAAAGAGTGGCCGGGGCGGCCCATGAGTCCGTGGGCTCCGTCCGGCGCCACGGGGACAAGGCCCGCTGGTACCGCCCGGCCGCCGTCGCCGCCGACTTCTTCGGCGCCGCCGTTCCCGTAGGGCTCGTCTTCGATGCCGCACAGCAGGTCCGCCCCCTCTACTGCGCCCTCGCCGCCGCCGTGGCGTGGACCGGGGTGCAGGCGCTGCGCCGGCGGTACACGGCCCGCGCGCTCGGGGAATCGCGCGGAGTGCTGCCCGTCGTCCACGACTGGCTGATTCTCATCGGCGTGCTGGCCGTGGCCCGCGTGGTGACCGAAGAGGCCACCCCCCGCCTGTCCGCTCTCGGCGCCCTGCTGCCGGCCCTCCTCATCACCGTCGCCTGCCACAAACTGACCTATCGCCACCTCTCGGCGGCCCGCCGCGAGGCCCAGGCCGTCAGCCGGGTCCTGGTCGTCGGCGAGCCCGACGCGGCCGAGGACGTCATCGCGCACCTCGCCGCCCGCACCGACCACCCGTACGTGGTCGTCGGCGTGGTCCCGGTCGGCTCCGGCGCGCTCTCCAGCGGGGTGCCCGTGGCGGCCCGGCTCGACGAGGGCATGCCCGAGGCCCCGGCAGGCGACTCCGCCGCCGTGCTCGGCGCCGTTGCCAGCCACCACGCCGACCTGGTACTGGTGGCCCCCGGCGTGCGGATCACGGGGGAGCGGCTGCGCCGCGTCGCCTGGGCCCTGCACGACGCCGGGCTGGAACTGGCGGTCTTCCCGGGGCTGGTGGAGGTCTCCGTCAAGCGGCTGGAGACCCTGTCCGCGGGCGGGCTCGCCGTGCTGAGGGTCGCGCCGCCGGTCAGCCGCGGGATGCAGACGCTGCTCAAGTCGGCCCTGGACCGGGTGGGGGCCGCGGCCGGACTGCTGCTGCTCGCGCCGGTCCTCCTCGGGATCGTGCTGGCCATCCGCCTCGGCTCGCGCGGCCCGGCCTTCTACCGGCAGCAGCGCATCGGCCGCGACGGAGTCCCCTTCGTCATGTGGAAGTTCCGCACGATGGTCATGGATGCCGACGCCCGCAAGGCCGAGCTGTCCGGGGCGAACGAGAACGACGGCCTGATGTTCAAGATGCGCCGCGACCCCCGGGTGACCCGGGTGGGCCGGCTGCTGCGCCGCACCTCGCTGGACGAACTCCCGCAGCTGGTGAACGTACTGACCGGCCACATGTCGCTGGTCGGCCCGCGCCCGCCGCTGCCGGAGGAGGTGGCCCAGTACGACGAGGTCGAACTGCGCCGGCTCACCGTGCGGCCCGGGATGACGGGGCTGTGGCAGATCAGCGGGCGATCCGACCTGTCCTGGGACGAAACCATCCAGCTTGACCTGCAATACGTCGACAACTGGTCCTTCACCAGCGATGTCGACGTGATGGGCCGTACGCTCCGCGCCGTCGTCGACGGACGCGGAGCCTACTGAGGCACCGGAGCACCGAGGCCGCCTGTGCGATCAGCTCTGCTCGCGCCACCACTTGTACGTGGCGGCGATCCCGTCCCGCAGCGGGACGGCGGGCTTCCAGCCGAGCGAGGTCAGGCGGCCGACGTCCAGCAGCTTGCGCGGGGTCCCGTCCGGCTTGGACGTGTCCCAGGCGAGGCGGCCGCGGAAGCCCGTCACCTCGGCGACGGTCTCCGCCAGCTCCTTGATGGTCAGGTCCTCGCCGCAGCCGATGTTGACGGGCTCGTCGCCGTCGTAGCCGCCGAGCAGCACGGCGCAGGCGGCGGCCAGGTCGTCCACGTGCAGGAACTCCCGCCGCGGGGTGCCCGAGCCCCACAGGGTGACCTCCTCGCGGCCCTCGGCGGCGGCCTCGTGGAACCGCCGGATGAGGGCGGGCAGCACGTGCGAGGTCTCCAGGTCGAAGTTGTCGCCCGGGCCGTAGAGGTTCGTCGGCATCGCCGAGATGTACGAGGCCCCGTACTGCTTGCGGTACGACTGGACCTGCACGATGCCGGCGATCTTCGCGAGGGCGTAGGCCTCGTTGGTCGGCTCCAGCGGGCCGGTCAGCAGGGCGTCCTCGCGGATGGGCTGCGGGGCCAGCTTCGGGTAGATGCAGGACGAACCGAGGAACAGCAGCCGGCCCACCCCGGCGGCGTGCGCGCCGCCGATCACGCTGAGCTGGATCTGGAGGTTCTCCTCCAGGAACTGCACCGGGTACCTGCTGTTGGCCATGATCCCGCCGACCTTGGCGGCGGCCAGCACGACGGCGTCCGGGCGGACGTCCTTCAGGTACGCACCCGTGGCGGCGGCGTCGCGCAGGTCGAGGTCGGCGCGGCCCCGGGTGAGCACCTCGTGGCCGTCGGCGGTCAGCCGCCGGGCGACCGCGGACCCCACGAGGCCGCGGTGGCCCGCGACGAAGACGCGGGCGTTCGGGGGCAGGAGCGGCTGCGAACTTGTCATACCGCCGATGATGCCAGTCCGCTCCCGCGGGGGTCGCAGTGGTCCGGCCCCCGGGCCCGGGCCCGCCGCCCCGCTCCCGCCCCGGCCCTGGTGGCGGGGGTGTGTGGGCCGTGTGCGAAGGGCGTGGAGGAATCCGCCGCAAAGGCGGCTGGACCGGGCGTGTACGGTACGCATCCAGTCCCCCGGGACCTCGAACGGGTGGGGGCGCCCCGCTCGTCACAACTGACCGAAACCATCCCCAGGGGGACCGCATGGGCAAGACCGCACTGATCACCGGCGTCACGGGGCAGGACGGCTCGTACCTCGCCGAGCTCCTGCTCTCCAAGGGCTACACGGTGCACGGGCTCGTTCGGCGGTCCTCCAGCTTCAACACGGAGCGGGTCGACCACATCTACCAGGACCCGCAGACCGCCAACCGGTCCTTCGTCCTGCACCACGCCGACCTCTCCGACGGCGTCGCGCTCGTGAACCTGCTCCGCGACATACGCCCCGACGAGGTCTACAACCTCGGCGCCCAGTCCCACGTCCGCGTCTCCTTCGACGCCCCGCTCTACACGGGCGACGTGACCGGCCTCGGCGCGCTGCGGCTGCTGGAGGCCATCCGGGCCAGCGGCGTCGACACCCGCATCTACCAGGCCTCGTCCTCGGAGATGTTCGGGGCGACCCCGCCCCCGCAGAACGAGGGCACCCCGTTCCACCCGCGCAGCCCGTACGGCGCCGCGAAGGTCTTCGCGTACTGGACCACGGTGAACTACCGCGAGGCGTACGACATGTTCGCCGTCAACGGGATCCTCTTCAACCACGAGTCCCCGCGCCGCGGCGAGACCTTCGTGACCCGCAAGATCACCCGCGCGGTCGCCCGCATCAAGGCCGGCCTCCAGGACCACCTCTACCTCGGCAACCTGGACGCGGTGCGCGACTGGGGCTACGCCCCCGAGTACGTGGACGCCATGTGGCGGATGCTCCAGCAGGACGAGCCCACCGACTACGTCGTCGCCACCGGCGTGGCCGCGACCGTCCGCGAGTTCGTCGAGTCCTCCTTCACGCACGCCGGTCTCGACTGGACCGAGCACGTGCGCTACGACCCCAAGTACGAGCGCCCCAGCGAGGTCGACGCCCTCATCGGCGACGCCTCGAAGGCCCATGACCTGCTTGGCTGGAAGCCGTCGGTCCTGGTGGCGGAGCTGGCGCAGATCATGGTGGACGCCGATATCCGGCAGGTCGAGGACCAACTGGCGGGCGTGACGGTCCGTATCGACCGCTGAGGCCTTATATTTCCCCTACGATTTGCCGTGTCCCGGTCATTCGCGCACTTCCCTGCGGGTATGACCGGTTCAAACCTGTCATATGTCCGTTGTGCACCCTCAATGCTGAACCGTTGATTCCAAGTTGGTATGCAATGGGTCAAGAGGGGTGACCAGGCCCTCGCGTGAGCCCTAGTCTGCGCCCGTACATATGGCTGTTCGGATAGTTCCAGCCATCAAACCGGGCGATTGCCCTGGGGGGCTCATGCGTAGATCCAGAGGGCTGACTGCTGCCCTCGTCCTGTCACTGGCCGGTGCCGGCACCGGCATAGGCCTGGTGCTGATGCCTCAGGCGTCCGCCATCACGCCGCCGGTGGCATTCACCGCCGACGAGCTGCCCACCTGGCAGCCGGACGGCATCGTCTTTGCGATGGCCCAGGCGAACGGCACCGTCTTCGCCGGCGGTACCTTCTCGGCGGTCCGTCCGCCCGAGGGCGCCGCGGGCGCCGAGCAGGAGGCCGTGAACTTCGTCGCGCTCGACGCCGCGACGGGCAAGCCCACCTCCTGCAAGCTCGCCTTCACCATCGGCGACGGCACGGCGACCGTGCGCACCCTGGTCGTCTCCAAGGACAAGAAGACCCTGTACGCGGGCGGCTACTTCGGCGCCGTCAACGGCACCCCGGTCTCCAGCCTCGCGGCGATCGACATCGAGAGCTGCACCCCCAAGGCATCGTTCCACCCCGGCTTCCCCGCCACCGTGCGCGGGCTCGCCGTCACCGACGACACCCTGTACGCGGCCGGCGACTTCAACGCCGTCGACGGTCAGACCCGTGAGCGGTTCGCCGCCGTGGACGCCGGCACCGGTGCGCTCAAGCCTTTCGTCGCCAACGTCGACGAGCCGGGCCGCGCCGTCGAGGTCACCCCCGACGGCAAGAACGTGCTGCTGGGCGGCGACTTCTTCACGGTCAACGGCTCCAACAGCCACGCCCTCGCCGTGGTCAACGCCACCACCGGCGCGGTCACCAAGACCTACACCAACATTCCGTCGAACTCGGTCGTCAAGGACATCTCCACCGACGACACCGGCTTCTACACGGGCCACGAGGGCTCCGGCGGCGGCGTCTTCGACGGCCGCATCGGCCTGCGGCTGAGCGACTTCACCGAGAAGTGGCGCGACCGCTGCCTCGGCGCCACCCAGTTCGTCCTGCCGTACCAGGGAGTGCTCTACAGCTCCTCGCACGCGCACGACTGCTCCACCGAGCTGGAGTTCCCCGACGGCAAGCGGAACTTCCTGCTGGCCCAGCCGACCAACCACGACGGCGCCGCCCCCGCGCCCGTGGACGGATTCGTGCGCGGCCCGGGCAAGCTCGGCTGGCACCCCACCGCCAACGACGGCCTCGGCGAGGGCATCGGCCCGCGCGTCATGGCCGTCGCGGACAAGAACGACGTCAAGTACCTGTGGGTCGGCGGTGAGTTCACCCTCATCAACGGCAAGGCGCAGCAGGGCCTGACCCGCTTCGCCTCCACCGGCGACATCGGCGCCCCGACCACCCCGGTGGCCAGCGCCGCGAGCGTCAAGCCCGGCGAGGCCCAGGTCCGCTGGCGCACCAGCTACGACGCGGACGACAGCAAGCTGACGTACCGCATCTACCGCAACGGTTCGGCCACCCCGGCCGCGACGGTCACCGCCGGCTCGCTGGAGTGGGAGCGCCCGCAGGCCTCCTGGAACGACACCACGGTCAAGGCCGGCCAGACGTACACCTACCGCGTGACCGCGACCGACGACGCGGGCAACACCAGCGCCCTGTCGGCCGTCGCCACGGTGACGATCCCGACCACGGTCCAGACGTACCCGAACCAGGTCCGCCAGGACGGCGCCAACCTGTACTGGCGCTACGACGACGCCGTCAGCCCGTACGTGGCCGACTCCTCCAACGGTGGCAACACCAGCGGTGTCCAGTTCAACGCCCCGGCCCTGCGCCAGACGCCCGGCGCGGTCTCCGGCGCCAGCACGGCGATGGGCTTCAACGGAACCAGCCAGCTGGTGCACGGCGACCGCCGTCAGTCGGTCGGCAACACGTTCACCGTCGAGACCTGGTTCAAGACGAACACCACGCGCGGCGGCAAGCTGATCGGCTTCGGCAACAACACCACGCGCAGCAGCGGCTCGAACGACCGGCACATCTACATGACCAACACCGGTCGCCTGGTCTTCGGTGTCTACAACGGCTCGGCGCGGACCGTCTCCACGGGTCTGTTCGAGACGTACAACGACAACAAGTGGCACCACGTGGTCGGCACCCAGGGCCCCGGCGGCATCACGCTGTACGTCGACGGCCAGAACAAGGGCTCGCTGAACGCCACCAGCAACAGCACCTACGCGGGCTACTGGCACGCCGGCGGTGACAACCTCTCCGGTTGGCCGACCCGCCCGACGAGCAACTTCTTCGCCGGTCAGCTCGACGAGACGGCCGTCTACCCGACGGCGCTCACCCAGGCCCAGGTCAAGAACCACTTCGACCTGGCCAAGGCGCCCACCGACTCGGTCTCCGCGGTCAAGGCGACCGAGGACACCTACATCAACCAGGGTGCCCCGAGCACGGCCTACGGCACGTCCACCTCGCTCGCGGTGCGCGGCACCTCGGCGTACGAGACGTACCTGCGCTTCAACCTGCCGGCCGCCCCGGCCGGCCAGGTCCTGAAGTCCGCCTCGCTGCAGATCAAGACCTCCACGCAGGCGGGCGCCGGCACCGCCGACACCGTCTCCGTGGTCCCGGTCACCGGCACCTGGAGCGGCGCGGGCACCACCTTCAACACCAAGCCCACCCTCGGCACCACCCCGCTCGGCACCATCGCGGGCGTGCCGGACGGCTCGGCGGTCCACAGCGTCGAGCTGGACACCGCCGCGGTCTCCGCGGTGCTGGGCGGCGGCTACAGCCTGGGCCTGACGAGCACGGGCACCGACCCGCTGTGGATCTGGTCCTCGGAGTCCACGGCTGCGGAGGGCACTCCGCAGCTCGTCCTGACCTTCGGCGCGAAGTAGCGACCACCCAGGCAACCGCCTGACGGTGTGCGGGGCCCGGCTCTACCGGCCGGGCCCCGCTCGCCTGTCCCACCCCTGTAAGTAGTACGGGAGCCATCCGATGTACCGACGCTCCGCGGCGGCCGCTGTCCTGCTGACCGCCGCCCTGACCCTGACCGCCTGCAGTTCCGGCGGTGACGACTCCGAGGCGAAGGTGAAGCCCCCGGCGTCGTCGGCGGCCCCCGATCCCGCGGACGCCCCGGCCACGGCGGAGCCCGCGGCCGACGCGAAGCCGACGGGCCCGGTCCTGCCCGACACGAAGCTCACCCCGAAGACGGGCAGCTTCACGGCGCAGGAGAAGAAGTACCTGAGCGGCCGGGTCCCGGAGAAGATGGACCCGGCGGCCGTCCTGCAGACCGGCCAGGAGGCCTGTCAGCGGGTGGCGCGCACCGCGAAGCACGACAAGGACGCGGCGACCGGGGCCGTCATCACCGGGGAGATCCCCGGCGCCAAGGACGCGATCACGTACCTGTGCCCGGATCAGAAGCCGATCCTCGCCGCGGCGGAGAAGGGCTTCGCCGAGGGCCCGAAGCAGTCGCCCGCGGCCGGCGCCTACCGGGCGCTGACCCAGGCCACGAACTGCACCTGGGAGGCCAAGGGCAAGGACGGCTCCGTCCTCGCCTCGGGCCCCGAGGCCCCGCTCAAGGCGGGCGACAAGATCACGGCGACGATCCCGGCGGGCACGACGGAGTTCAACTCCTCGGGCTGCTACGCCTGGATCCCCGCGTAACACCGCGGCACGCCGCCGGCGTACGAAAACGCCCCCGAGGACCGGACTCCCGGCCCCCGGGGGCGTTTTCGTGCTCCGGACCCGGGTATCCGCGCGGTCACAGCCACGACGGCGGAAGGCGGACTCATGGGCATCGGCGGATGCATCGGTTTGATCGTGGTGGGCGCCATCCTCACCTTCGCCAGCGACTGGGAGATGGAGAGCGTCAACCTCGACCTGGTCGGCCTGATCATGATGGCGGTGGGCGGCATCGGCCTCGCCGTGTACACCAGCATCTACAAGCGGCGCCGGGCCGCGGGCGCGATACCGGTGGTGGAGGAACGCCGCCGGGACGTCATCTGACGCCGCGGCGGGCCCTCACCGGCGCAGCGCGCCCTCGTACACCGGGAGCAGGGTGTCCAGGACCGCGTCCATGGAGAAGGAGTCCGCGGCCAGCTTGCGGGCCGACAGCGAGGCCTCCCGGTTGGCCGCCGGGTCCAGCAGGGCCAGGACGGCCGCGGCCACGCCCGCCGGACCCGGTTCCACCGCGTGCCCCGCACCGGCCCGCGCGACGTCGCGGGCCAGCCCGTTGGAGTGCGTGACCACCGAGGGGACGCCCACCGAGAGCGCCTCCAGCACCGACATCGGGAACGGCTCGTCGACCGAGGGCAGGACGTACACGTGCGCCCGGCGCAGCTCCGCCAGGACCTCCGCACCGGACAGCGCCCCCGGGACCGTGAACCGGTCCGTCAGGCCCAGCGCCCCGATCCGGGCGCGTACGGCCCCCAGCTCGCCCTCGTCCGGACCGGCGACCACGAAGTGCGCGTCCGGATGCACGGCCAGCACCGCCGGGGCCGCGTCCACGAAGTCCACCGGCCGCTTGCGGGCCTGCAGGCGCGCCGAGTAGAGGATCCGCGGCGGGCCGGACAGCGGCGGCCGCTCCTCCTGCTCCGGGGTCCCGTTGACCAGGCGGACCGCCTTCGGCAGCGGTGCGCCCACCACCGCGTCCAGGCCCTCCCGCTCGTGCGGGGTCAGGTACAGCAGCGCGTCCGCGCCGCGCAGCAGCCGGCGTACCGCCACCGCGTCCAGCACCTTGGCCAGCAGCTTCTCGCTGGGGTCCACCATGCCGTGGGTCTGCAGCACCAGCGGCTTGCCCGCCCGCAGCGCCGCCAGGGCCACCGGCAGGGTCACCAGGTCCCGGGCCAGGTGGACGTGGACGACATCGGCGTCGCGCACCAGCCGGCCGGCCGACGCCAGCAGCGCCGGCGAGGTCATCCCGCTGAAGCCGAGGGGGAGCAGCCGACGGGCCGGGAACAGCTTCGCCGGGACGCCCTCCACCGAGGTGGGCCACGCGTCGAAGCCCTCGCCCAGCGCGAGCAGCCGCGCCTCGTGGCCCCGGGCGCGCAGCCCCTTCGCCAGGTTCAGCGCGACCCGCACCGGCCCGCCGAAGGCGTGCGAGGGGGAGTGCAGGGTGACCGCGTGCAGCACGCGCATCGGGGTGCTCACTTGGGCTCCTCCACCGGGCGGCGCTGCCCGTCCTGGGTCTGCAGGGTCAGCTCCGGCAGGTCCTTGTGCACGACCGAGCCCGCCCCGGCGACCGCGCAGCGGCCCACCGTGACCCCGGCCAGCACGGTCGCCCGTACGGCCACCCAGGCGCCGTCCTCGACGGTGATGGGCGCGTTGCGGTAACGGAAGTCGGCGGCCCGGTGGTCGTGCGAGCCGGTGCACAGCAGGGCCTCCTGCGAGAGGCACACGTGCGAACCGATCGTCAGCGGCTCCAGGTTCAGCAGCCAGGCGCCCTCACCGATCCAGGTGTGGTCCCCGACGGTGAGCTTCCACGGCCACAGCACGCGCACCCGGTGGCGTATCAGCACGCCCTCGCCGATCTTCGCGCCGAAAGCCCGCAGCAGCACCACCCGCAGCCGCGCCGGACAGAACCAGCTCATGAACAGCGTGTTCATCACGGCGAACCAGAGCGCCTGCGTCAGCAGCCCGCGGCCCTTGTCGTATCCGGCCAGCGTGAAGGAAGGAAGATCCCGCAACTGTCGCCCCCATCTACACTCTGCCGCCGCCTCCCAGGGCGTGGCCCGCTCAGACTAGACTGCGCGCGGACCAGGCACATCGGGTGGGGGCGGCAGTGACGACGGACATACGCAAGCCCCCCGCGGCGCCCGCGAAGCAGCCCGTCCCGTCCCCCTTCGAGGACGAGAGCCTGTGGGGCCGGGCCACCCTCCCGCGCACCCTGCTCTCGCGCGCGCTGTCCGTACCGCTCGCGCTCGGATTCACCGTCTTCCTGCCGCTGTTCGTCGCCGTCCAGGACGGCGCGGGCGCCCGTGACGCGGCCTTCTGGCTCCAGCTCCTGCTCACCATGTACGCGGGCGCCCGGCTCTCCGCGATGGTGCTCACCAGCCGCCGCAAGCTGCTCCAGGGCTCCTTCTGGCTCTTCGTCTACATGGCCATGGGCGTGGCCCCGCTCGCGCAGGCCGTCCTCGGCCAGGTCCCGACGCCCGTCGTCGGCCCGCGCTCCGACCTGACCGCCGCCATCGGGCTCGTCCTGCTCGGCTGCACGGCCTTCGACGTCGGCGTGCTGCTGGCCCGTCACCGGCCGGCCGGGCGCGCGGGCGGCTCCCAGAAGGAGTCCAGGCCCGTCATGGCGCACCGGCGCCGGCTCCAGCTCCTCACGGCCCTCTCCTTCCTGTGCAGCGCCGCCTTCATCATGAAGCTGGGCGGCCCGGCGGTCTTCTTCTCCAGCCGCCAGGAGATCATCGCGGGTATCGAGGAGGCGGGCGTCTCCAACGGTGACGGCCAGGCCGGGCAGGCACTGCTGCGCGGCTTCGGCACCGTACCGGCCCTGCTCGCGCTGCTCCTCTACACGCGCTGGCTGATCACCTCGAAGTTCGCCCGCCGCAAGGTGTCGGTCATCGTCACGTGGGGGGCGCTCGCCGGCCTCAACCTGATCGTCAACAACCCCATCTCGAACCCGCGGTACTGGTTCCTGACGGTCATGTTCGCGCTGCTCTTCACCGTCTTCCCGGTGAGCGCGGCCATGTACCGGGTGGCGCTGTCGATGGCGGTGGTCGTCGCCCTCCTGATCTTCCCCTTCGCCGACCGCTTCCGGTACGACGAGAAGAACTACCGTCCGGTCGAGACCACGTCCTTCCTGGAGCCGATGGCGCTCAAGGACTACGACCAGATCGGCATGTTCGCGAACACCATCACCTTCTCGGAGTCGGGCCCCGGCCACTACTACGGGCGCCAGCTCGCGGGATCGATCTTCTTCGCGGTGCCGCGCGCGGTGTGGCCGGGCAAGCCGCGGGACACGGGCGTGATGGTCGGCCAGTGGATGGGCACGGTCAACACCAACCTCTCCTCCCCGATCTGGGCGGAGCTGTGGCTCGACTTCGGTCCGCTGGGGATGGGCGCGGGGCTGCTGGGCATGGGGTACGCCTCCGCCCGCGTCGACCGCCGCTACGCGAAACGGGCCACGCGGAGGGCGCCGCCGGGCAGCCTGATCTCGGTGATCGTCCCGCTGGTCGCGGGCTACTCCTTCATCCTGCTGCGCGGGCCCCTGCTCCAGGCGTCGGGGCGGGTGGCGATCGCCGCCCTCTGCCTTGCGCTGGTCGCCACGTACCGCACGGACCGCGGCACGACGCTGCGCTGAGCGCGCCGCCGCTGCCGGGGCTCCGCCCCAGACCCCGTACGGCGCTCCGCGCCCGCGCCTCAAACGCCGGCGAGGCTGAAAGATCGCCTCAAACGCCGGCGGGGCTGGATTTGGCCGAGGCCGGCACAATCCAGCCCCTCCGGCGTTTGAGGAGCGGGGTCCGGGGCGGAGCCCCAGGAGGCCCGCGCAGCGGGTCAGGCCGCGGGGGCGGTGGCCCGGTGAGGTTCGTCGGCCTGCGGAACCGGCGTCTTCAGCCGGGCCACGCGGAGCCAGGCGGCTGCGGCCTTGAGTGCCGAGCCGGCCGCCAGGCCCAGCGCGGCGCCCGCCACACCCCCCACCGCGTACCCGCCGAGCAGCAGTCCCACGGACAGCACCGAGAAGACCACCTGCAAGGACAGCGTCGCCTTCGGCGCCAGCACCCGCAGGGTCAGCAGCGCACAGGTGCCCAGCCCCATCACCGCGTACTGCGCCCCCGTCGCCGGCAGCAGCGCGGCCGTCGCCGCCCAGGTGTCGCCGAGCAGCTGACGGCCCATCCGCTCGGGCAGCGCGTACAGCACGGCCCCCCAGCCCGCGCCGAGCGCGGCCAGCACCAGTCCCAGCAGCGCGGTCGCCCGCACGGTGGCCCGCTTGCCGCCGAGCCGGCCGAGGACCGGCGGCCCGAAGGAGTTCGCGGAGTTGAACAGCACGTTCAGCGGCCCGAAGAGAGTGGTCGCACCCCGCAGCGCGCCGACGGCCAGCGGGGTCGCGAAGACGCCGAGGCCCAGGACGGCGAGCTGGCTGGAGCCGTTGCCCACCGCGAACTCGACCACGAACCGCTGCCCGAGGTGCCCCCGCCGCAGGTACGGCCGCAGGTCAACCCGCGCGTCGCGGACGTACGGCCGCAGCAGCCACAGTCCCAGCCCCAGCGCGGGCACCGCGGACAGGCCCCACACCAGCACCAGCCGCCCCGCCGAAGCCCCTTCGGGCTGCACGGCCAGCGCCGCGACCACGCACACCAGCCGCAGCGCGTCCGCGGCCAGTGCCCGCTCGGGGGCGCGCAGCGCGGAGAAGCAGTAGCGCAGCCCGTCCTGGAGGAGGACCAACGGCAGTACGAGGCCCAGCGCGAGGAAGGCCCGGCCGGGCGTCGCGGGGAGCACGAGGCCCACCACCACGAGCAGCGCCCCCACGGCGGCGGACGCGGCCGCGGTGAATCCGGCGGCGGAGCGGCACATCGCGCCGAGCCGTTCCCCCTTCTCCAGGACGAGGCTCTGGCCGACGTAGGCCATGTTCAGTCCGAGGAGCACGCTGAAGGTCACGTACACCATCGAGAAGTCGGCGAACCCGGCCGCCGAGGACAGCCGGGCGGCCAGCACCAGCACCAGGATGTTCGTGGCGCTGGAGGCGGCCTGGTCCAGGACCGATGCGACGGCGGCGAGGCCGCGTCGGCTCATCTGCGGCCCATGCGCACGGTGCGCAGCGCGACGGTGTCGGTGCCGTCACCGGGGATGTGCTGCTCGGGCTCGGCGACCTCGTACGGGATCGGCTGCGGCGTCTTCGGCCCGCCCGCCGGGGAGCCGGCGGCAGGGGCGGGAGCGGGAGTCTTGTCCTTGCCGCGGCCGCGCTTCTCGCCGGGCAGCGGGGCGTGCAGGACCGCGCCGAGCACGGTGCCGCCGGCGCCGCTGATCAGCTCGCGGATCCGGATCAGGTCGGTGCGGTGGACGCCGCGCGGGTTGCAGACGACCAGGACGCCGTCGACGCGGTCGACGAGGGCGAGGGCGTCGGCGTAGGAGAGCACGGGCGGCGCGAGCACGACGACGGTCGCGTTGGGGGAGTCGGCCTCGGAGATCAGCCGGGTGGCGCGGGGGGAGGTCAGCGCGCGCGGCACGTTGCGCGCCCGCTCGCCGGGGATCAGGTCGAAGGAGCCGGACTCGCCGGCGTCCACGACGAGCTGGCGCCCGTCGGGCCACTCGGAGTCGGAGTGCCGTCCGCCGCCGCCCTTCTGGCCGCCCGGGGTCTGGCTCCAGCGGGGCCGGCCGCCGGCGTCCGTCGGCAGCTGGCTGGCCAGTACGGGGGTGCGCAGGTCGGCCTCGATGAGCAGGACGTCCTTGCCGGTCTCCGCGAAGGAGGCGGCGAGGTTCACGGCCACCGCGGCGGCGGTCTCGCTGCTGCCGCGCGGGGCGACGACGAGCAGCCGGCGCCGGTCGGCGAAGCGGGCGTCGTAGGCGAGCCGGAAGGCCACCGAGCGGTACTCCTCGGCGAGGCGGGGATCGGCCTCGCCGGCGGCGAGCAGCGGTCCGCCGCCCGTCCGGTCCCGGGGCAGGTAGCCGAGCACGGGCGCGCGCAGGGCCCGTGCCACGTCGCCCTCGGAGCGGGGCGCCGGGTCGAAGACGAGCCGGACCCAGGCGGCCAGCAGGCCGAGGGCGAGGCCCACGGCGGCGCCGAGCGCGAGGGACATCAGGATGCCGGGGCCGTCGGCTCCGGGGGGCGCGGTCGCGGCGCTGGTGACGCGGCCCGGGGTCATGTCGAGGGCCTCGAGCTTGGTGATCTTGGTGTTGTAGCCGCCGACCTCGCTCTGCAGGTCGGTCTTCGAGGAGGTGGCCGCGTCGCGTCCGGCGCCGGCGGGCATCCGGGCGATCTCCTTGGAGAGCTCGTCCAGCTGCTTGGCGATCGGGTCGCGCTGCTCCTTGTAGCCCTTGACCATCTTGTCGCGGGTGGCGTCGAGGGACTCCTGCCGCTTGAGCAGGTACGCCTCGGTCATCGCGTTGGCGCGCTTGGCGGCCTCCTTGGGGGAGGACGCCGTGTAGGTGAAGCGCAGCACCATGGTCTGCGGCGGGTTGGTGACCTGGAGCCCGCTGCGCAGGGCGGCGAAGCCGGAGGCGGACACGCCGAGCTTCTTCGCCGCCTCGTTGGCTATGGAGGAGCTGAGCGCGACCTGGCGCTCGGAGCCGATGTTGATCGCCTTGTCGGGCGCGAGGCTCGGGTTGAACGGGTCGTCGGTGGGCGCGCGCAGCACGACGTCGGCGGTCGCGACGTAGGTGTCGGCGGTGGAGATGCCGAGGTAGACGCCGCCCAGCAGGCCGATGCCGATGCCCGCGCCGATGAGCCTGCGGTAGCGCAGGAGCTGCCGGAACTGGTCTCTGAGGAGATCCGGTTCGTCGTCGGCCGGTGCCGCTGCAGGGCGGTTCGTCTCGATCACGGCCGGGGTCCCCCAAGTGCTTCGTCTATCAGTGCGTCGATGCGGGCCAGGCCCGCTTCGCGGCTCAGATGGGCCGCCACGTGGCGGGGTCCGGCCGCTCCCAGTGCGTCCGCGCCTTCGGGGTCCTCGGCCAGGGCCCGTACGGCCTTCAGCAGGGCCTCGGGGTCCTCCGGCGGTACGAGCACCCCTGCGCCCGAGCGTTCCACCTCCTGGGCGGTGCCGCCCTCCGCCGCCACGGAGGCGACGACGGGGCGGCCGGTCTGGAAGTAGGAGGTGAGTTTCGACGGCACGCTCATGTCCAGCACGGCAGCGTGCTGCGTGACCGCGAGTACGTCCGCCGCGGCGAGGATATCCGGGAACTCGCCGTCCGCGGCAGGGGGGATGATGTCCAGATTCGGTACATCGGCCGACAAGTCGGCGAGCGCGGCCCGCTGACTGCCGTCGCCCATGAGGACGAAGCGGACATTCGGATCCAGCCGGGCGGCGCCCACGAGGACCTCCAGTCCCTGCTTGAGGCCCATGTTCCCGGAGTGCAGGACGACGGTCTCGCCGGGGCTCCAGCCGAGGTGGCGGCGGGTCTCGCCGCGCGGCTTGGTGGGCAGCGCCACGTGCGACCAGTTGGGGACGAGGCGGATCCGGTCCGGGTCCACGCCCATGCCGACGACCCGGTCCACGAAGGTCTCGTGGATGACGCCGACGAGGGTGGCCCGCTTGAGGGCGTACGCCTCGGCGCGGCCGGCGATCGCGGCGGCCTTGTCCCCGCCGCTGATCCCGCTCTGCGCGGCGGCGGCGCCCATCAGGTCCTGGACGACAGGGATGTACGGGACCTTCCAGCGCGCCGCGAGCCGGGCGGCGAGCACCCCGCCGGCCAGGCTGGGCATCTGGGCGAGCACCGCGTCCGGCCTGGGCATCCGGGGCGGGGCCACGGCGCCGTGCAGCAGAATCGATCCTTCAAAAAGAGCCCGCTTCACGGCGGTCTGGCGCGGCGGTACGGTGTGCGCGCGCCGGTGCACGGTGACGCCTGCGCGCTGTTCCGTGCGCTGGAGCGCCCCCTTGTACTCCGGCTCGACGGACCACGCCGGGTAGTGCGGCATGCCCGCCAGCACGTGGGTCTCGTGGCCGAGATCCGCCCAGTGCTCCGCGATCTGGGTGGCATACGGGCCGATCCCCGCGTGCTCCGGAGCGTAATTGGTGGAAACCAGCAGCATGCGCCGCTGACCGGATCTGGACACCGAGCGTCCCCTCTTCCCCTGGATGATGCGCACGTCACCCTATTCGTTCACCCGCGTGCTGCGGAACGTGCACGCTATTGTCTGCTAATCAGCTGCACCGGGGGGTGCGGTCGCTGGGGATAACAGATGACGGAGCACGACATGTCCGACTTTGGCGCGCCAGCGCGTAGACCGTACCGAGTCGGCTACGCGCCGGGAGCCTACGATCTGTTCCACATCGGGCACCTGAACATCCTTCGGCACGCCCGGAGCCAGTGCGACTACCTCGTCGCCGGAGTGGTCTCCGACGAGATGGCCGAACTCGCCAAGGGGCGCCGCCCGATGATCCCGCTCGTCGAGCGGCTGGAGATCGTCCGCAGCGTGAAGTACGTGGACGCCGCCTTCGTGGAGACCGTCCCGGACAAGGTGGAGACCTGGAAGCAGGTCCGCTTCGACGTCATCTTCAAGGGCGACGACTGGCGCGGCACGCCCAAGGGCGACCGGCTGGAGAAGGACTTCGCCGCCCACGGCGTCGACGTCGTCTACTTCCCCTACACCGTGCACACCTCCAGCACCCAGCTGCGCCGGGCGCTGGACGCGCTCGCGGAACCCGCCGCCCTCCCCGGTCAGGTCACCGGGGAACGGCGCTGAGCTCGCGGAACCACTTCGCGAGGAACGCCAGCAGGAACAGCCCGGCGACCACGCCCAGCCCGGCGTACGCCCAGGCGAACAGGCTCCCGCCGCCGAGCAGCAGGAACACCACGCAGAACACCCCGTAGTCCACGGGCAGCAGGGCCACCGCACGCAGGGTCGACGGGGCGGCGGCCGGGCTGCCCGGGGCCGGCTTCGGCTTGAGCTTCTCCGTCAGCAGCCCGCCGAAGAAGGTGACGACCGCGGCGAACTGGAAGCCCAGCGGCACCAGCAGCCAGCCGTCGGCCGTCGTCCCGTACTCCTCGGGGAACCGGTAAAAGGCGATCAGCACGCACGAGTGCAGCGCCGTGAGCTTGGCCGCGTCCACCACGTGGTCCAGCCACTCGCCGGCCGCGCTGCCGCCGCCCCGCAGCCGGGCCAGCTGCCCGTCCGCGGAGTCGAAGGCGAAACCGACGGCGAGCGCCGCCCACACCGCGATCCCCAGCCCCCACGAGGGCGCGCACAGGGCGACCGCGGCCACGGCGGCGAAGCTGAAGGCGGCGCTGACCAGCGTCACCTGGTTCGGGGTGAGCCCGAGCGCGTACGAACCGGCGGCCAGGTACCGCCCGGCGGGCCGGTTGACGAACCGCGAATACAGCGACACCCCCTTCGCCGACTTCTGCGCCCCGCGCAGTTCCTGCAGCGCGGTGTTGACTCTGCCCATGCAGGGACCCCCTCAGAACGATGTCGAACACATCATCGCAGGGCGAACAGGGGAGTCGTTCCGGATGTCCGCGTACGCCCGGAGGCGGCGGCGCGCGGGGCCGCGGGCCGCCGCCCCCTCATGCCGACGGCCCCCGCGCCGGGGCCCCGCAGACCCGCAGCAGCAGGACCGAGCGGGCCGGGACCGTCAGGGTCTCCCCGCCGCGGTGACGGGTGCGCGGCGCGTCGGACTGGCTCTCCAGGGAGGTGTCCAGGACCAGCTCGTACGCCTCCGCCCACGGCGCCCCCGGCAGGACCCACGCCAGCGGCCGGTCCCCGGTGTGCAGCAGCGCGAGGAAGCTGTCGTCCGTCACCTGCCGGCCCCGCTCGTCACGGCCCGGGATGTCCCGCCCCGACAGGTACATCCCCAGCGCGGCGGCCGGCGCGTACCAGTCCCGCTCCGTCATCTCCGCGCCCGTCGGCGTGAACCAGGCCAGGTCCCGCAGCCCGTCCGCCCCCTGCGGCCGCCCCGAGAAGAACGCCCGCCGCCGCAGCACCGGATGGGCCTGCCGCAGCGAGATCAGCCGCTCCGTCAGCGCGAACAGCTCCCGCCACGCCGGGTCCTCCAGCAGCGACCAGTCCACCCACCCCGTCTCGTTGTCCTGGCAGTAGGCGTTGTTGTTGCCGTCCTGCGTGCGCCCGAACTCGTCGCCCGCCACCAGCATCGGCACCCCCGTCGACAGCAGCAGGGTGGTCAGCAGGTTGCGCAGCTGGCGGCGGCGCAGGACGCCCACCCGGGCGTCCTCGCTCTCGCCCTCCGCCCCGCAGTTCCACGAGCGGTTGTCGTTGGTCCCGTCCCGGTTCGCCTCCCCGTTGCCCTCGTTGTGCTTGCGCTCGTAGGACACGAGGTCGCGCAGGGTGAAACCGTCGTGCGCGGTCACGAAGTTCACCGAGGCGTACGGGCGCCGCCCGCCCCAGGCGTACAGGTCGCTCGACCCCGAGAGCCGGTACCCGAGATCCCGTACGTCGGGCAGCGCGCCCCGCCAGAAGTCCCGTACGGCATCCCGGTAGCGGTCGTTCCACTCCGTCCACAGCGGGGGGAACGCGCCCACCTGGTAGCCGCCCGAACCCACGTCCCACGGCTCGGCGATGAGCTTCACCCGCCGCAGCACCGGATCCTGGGCGATCACCGCCAGGAACGGCGACAGCATGTCCACGTCGTGCATCGAGCGGGCCAGCGCCGCCGCCAGGTCGAAGCGGAAGCCGTCCACCCCCATCTCCGTCACCCAGTAGCGCAGCGAGTCCGTGATGAGGCGCAGCACGTGCGGGCGCCCGGCGTGCAGGGTGTTCCCGCAGCCCGTGTAGTCGGCGTAGCGGCGCTGGTCGGACTGGAGCCGGTAGTAGCCCCGGTTGTCGATCCCGCGCAGCGACAGCGTCGGACCCAGCTCGCCGGCCTCCGCCGTGTGGTTGTAGACCACGTCGAGGATCACCTCGATCCCGGCCGCGTGCAGGGCCCGCACCATCCGCTTGAACTCGCCGACCTGCTGGCCCGTCGTCCCGCTCGACGAGTACCCCGCGTGCGGGGCGAAGTAGCCGATCGAGTTGTAGCCCCAGTAGTTGCGCAGCCCCCGGCGCAGCAGGTGGTCCTCGTGCGCGAACTGGTGCACCGGCAGCAGCTCGACCGCCGTGACGCCCAGCTTCGTCAGGTGCTCGACCGCCGCCGGATGGGCGAGCCCCGCGTACGTGCCGCGCAGCTCCTCGGGAACACCCGGATGGCGCATCGTGAAGCCGCGCACGTGCAGCTCGTAGATCACCGAGTCGGCCCACGGGGTCTTCGGCCGGACGTCGTCCGCCCAGTCGTCGTCATCGTGGACGACCACGCCCTTCGGGACGAACGGCGCCGAGTCCCGGTCGTCGCGCACGGTGTCCGCGATGTACTGCTGCGGCCAGTCCCGGACGTGCCCGTACACCTCCGGCGGCAGGGTGAAGTCCCCGTCGACGGCCCGCGCGTACGGGTCCAGGAGCAGCTTCGCCGGATTGAACCGGGCGCCCGTCCAGGGGTCCCAGCGCCCGTGCACCCGGAACCCGTACCGCTGACCGGGGCGCACGCCCGGCACGAAACCGTGCCAGATCTCGTGCGTGAGCTCGGTGAGCGAGCAGCGGGTCTCGCCGCCCTCGGCGTCGAACAGGCACAGCTCCACCGCCTCCGCGCCCTGCGCCCACAGGGCGAAGTTGGTGCCCGCGGTCCCGTCCGGTCCCTGGTGGAACCGGGCCCCCAGGGGATGCGAGGACCCCGGCCACACCGCCGGTCCCGGGCGGGCCTGGACCCGTAACACCTGCCCCTTGACCTGGCCGTTCGGCTGGCCGGCCGGATGGCCGTTCGGCCGGCCGTTCGGATGGGCGCTCGGCTGGCCGCCGCCCGGATGTCCGTCGACCCGCGGTGCGGGCGCGGTCTGGCCGCCCCGCACCGCATCGACGGCGTTGCCGACGGCTTCCACCGCCTCTTGCTCGGCTGCGCTCGACACTGCCCGCCTCCACGGCTCCTGGGTACCTGCGGGGGTGGGGAGTGGGGCCCCGGCGTCCCGGCCCGGGCCCGCCCCCGTCTGGTCCTTCACACTGTTCTGCCCGGACTGTTCCGCCCGGAACGTGGCGCGCGCCCACGTTTCCCCCGAGGGGCCCGGTCGTTGGAGGGATCGTGACACTTCTGACGAGGCGGGCAGGGGCGGGCTTGGCCGCCGTGGCGGCATGGGCAGGCCTGTTGGGCGGGCTGACCGGATGCACCAAGGACGGCAAACCGGCGGTCGAGGTCCAGCTGCCCGGCAAACCCCGCTCGCCGGACGAGGCCATCCGGATCACCCCCGACGACAACGCCAAGGGGGTCCAGGCCGACGCGCGGCTGGTGGTCACCGTGCCCGAGGGCCGGCTGGAGCGGGTCGTCGTCACCAAGGTGGAGGACGCGCAGCAGGAGGAGGTCCCCGGCGCCATCGCCGACGACGGACTCAGCTGGAGCCCCGACCCGGAGTCCGGCCGGCTCGCGCTCGCGGCCAAGTACACCGTGGACGCCGTCGCCCTCGACGGGCACAACCGCCGCCAGGCCCGGCACACCACCTTCACCACCTACGTTCCCGAGGAGCGGTTCATCGGCTACTTCAAGCCCGAGAACCGCTCCACCGTCGGCACCGGCATGATCGTCTCCTTCAAGTTCAACCGCTCGATCGAACGCCGCGCGGAAGTGGAGCGGGCCATCACCGTCACCTCCGACCCGGCCGTGCAGGCCGTCGGCCACTGGTTCGGCAGGGACCGGCTCGACTTCCGGCCCAAGGAGTACTGGAAGGCCGGCACCAAGGTCACCGTGAAGATGGACCTGCGCGACGTCGAGGGCGCGGCCGGCTCGTACGGCATCCAGTCCAAGACCGTCACCTTCACCGTCGGCCGCTCCCAGATCTCCCGGGTGGACGCGGCCGCGCACACCATGGAGGTCCGCCGGGACGGGGAGCTGCTGTCGACCGTGCCGATCAGCGCCGGGGCGCCCAAGACCACCACGTACAACGGGAAGATGGTGGTGATGGAGCTCTTCGACGTCACCCGCATGAACGGCCAGACCGTCGGCTTCGGCGGCGAGTACGACATCCCCGACGTCCCGCACGCCATGCGGCTCACCGCCTCGGGGACCTTCCTGCACGGGAACTACTGGTCCAGCCCCGACACCTTCGGCACCACCAACGTGAGCCACGGCTGCGTGGGCCTGCGCGACGACAAGGGCGGCGGCTCCGACACCCCGGCCGGCTGGTTCTTCGACCGGACCCTGATCGGCGACGTGGTGGAGGTCGTCAACTCGCAGGACAAGACGGTCGCCGCCGACAACGGGCTGGGCGGCTGGAACATGTCCTGGGCGGACTGGGTCGCCGGCTCCGCCATCGTCTGAGCGCCGCACGACAGCGCCCGTACGACAGCGGCGTACGACAGCGCCGTACGAGTGACTCGTGTGATCGGAATGCCGTAGCGGAGAGTGTCCGCGCCCGGTCCGCCGGCGCCCGCCCCCAGCCTGACAGGGCAATCAGGGCAATCAGGGCAGCCGGGAACGGACGGAGCGTCATGTCAGCAAGGAACTGGACCCTAGGGCTCGCGATCGGGGCCGTGCTGGCCGCCGCGGCCCCCACGGCCCTCGCCGCGGAACCGGGCGCGGGCCCCGGCGCCCACCGGCCGGCCGCGGCCGCGCGGGCCCCGCTGCCCGACGGGCTGGGGCCCTGCGTCCCGGGCCGCTGCCCGGACCCGTACCCGCCCATCCACAGCGACGGCGTGCTGCGCGGCCGGGACAACGGCATCAACATCTTCGTGGGCGGCGACTTCCGGGTCCGGGGCAGCGCCTCCGAGGCCGAGGGCCGCCTCGTGGTCCTCGGCGACTTCGACCAGGACAAGGCGGCGGGCGGCGACAGCCGCTACAACGTCGGGATCGTCGGCGCCGGATCGCTCGTGCCGCCGCCGGACGGAGCCGACTTCCTCACCACCGGCGGAGGGATCGCCGTCGCCCAGGACGAGCGCCTGCTCGCCGACGGCGGCGTGGTCCGGCACGCCGGCCCGGTCACCGGCAGGGTCTCCGGCCGCCTGGTCCCCGACGCCGCCGCGGTCACCCGGTACGCGGGACTGCGCGACCGGCTCAGCGCCGCCAGCCAGTGCTACGCCCGGGTCGACGGGCAGCCGCGCCCGGCCACCGGAACGGCCGTCAACAACCGCTACGAGACCGTCTTCACCGGCGACGGAACCTCCCCGCTCCAGGTCTTCAACGTGAACGCGGACCTGGTGGGCGACCGGGGCGGCCAGCAGGGCATCCGCTTCGCCCGGATCCCGGACACGGCCACCGTCCTGGTGAACGTCCTGGGCGCCGACCGCACGATCAACACCTACAGCGGCGGCATCCAGGACACCGACCCGCTGAACGCCTACCGCGGCCGCCTGCTGTGGAACTTCCCCGACGCCACCACCGTACGGCTGACCGGCGGGGGCCAGTTCCAGGGCAGCTTCCTGATGGGGCAGCCGAGCTCCGAGACCACGGTCACGCTGCCCGGCATCAACGGCCGCTTCTTCACCACCGGCTCCGTCACCCACGGCAGCGCGACGGCCGGGGGCGGCGGCCAGGAGTTCCACGCCTACCCCTTCAACGGCGACCTGCCCGACTGCGCGGGCCCGGCCCCGGTCACCGGCTCGCTCTCCGTCCTCAAGCAGGACGGCGATACTGGCGCCGCGCTCGCCGGGGCGCACTTCGAGCTGTGGCGGGAGACCAACCGCACCGCCGGCCTGCAGACCACCGGCGGTGCGGACGCCGACACCCGCGTCACCGGGTGCACCACGCCGGCGAGCGGGCTGTGCGAGGAGACCACCACGCTCGGCACGTACTACTGGCGCGAGACGCAGGCGCCCCCCGGGTACGACCTTCCGGCCGAGACGGTCCACGAAGTGACGCTGACCGCCGAGAACGCCTCGGCCGGCGTCCGGTACGAGGCGGACAACCAGCGGACCCCGCAACCGCCGGACGGCGCACGGGTGGTGCTGCGCAAGACCGACGCGACCACCGGCGGGCCCCTGCCCGGCGCGCGGTTCGAGCTGTGGCGGGAGAGCAACGGCACGGAGGGGCTCCAGCCCGTCACACCCGGAGGCGACACCCGGCTGGACGTCGCCTGCGAGACCGACACCCGGGGCACCTGCACCGTCGAGCTGCCGGTCGACGAGACGTACTACTGGCGGGAGACCGCCGTCCCGGCCGGCTACGAGCTGCCCGCGGACCCGGTCACCCGCTTCGACCTGACCGAGGGCGACGTGGCGGACGGCATCGAGGTCGCCGTCCCGAACGCGCGGAGCGAGGCGTTCGAGGGCTCCATCCGGATCGTGAAGCGGGACGCCAAGACCGAGCGGCCGCTGCGCGGCGCGGTGTTCGAGGTGTGGCAGGAGACCAACAACACCGCCGGCCTCCAGACGCGCGGCATCAACGCCGACCGCCGGGCCGCGGCCGGCTGCGCCACGGACCGCGGCGGGGTCTGCGATTTCGGCCCGCTCCCCGAGGGCTGGTACTACCTGGTCGAGACGGCGGTCCCGGAGGGCTACGCCCTTCCCGCGGACCGGGTGACCGGACCGCTCAGGCTGGACGGCACCACGCCGCAGGCGCGGCTCGTGGTCACGCTCCGGAACGAGCGCGACGGCCACGGCAAGGGCAAGGGCAAGGGGGGCCACGGCAAGGGCGACCACGGCAAGGACCACGGTCACGGCAAGGGCCAGCACCCGAAGCACCCGAAGCACCCCGGGCACCCGAAGGACGCCAAGGGGCCCCGGTCCTGACACCGGCCCCGTGAACGCGTGATCCGGTGCGCCGGTGGAGTGAGTTCCTCACCCCGCCGGCGCATCAGCGCGAGCCGTACCCCCGCCCCACGGGTTGGCTGGGCTGCGACCGTCAAGCCCGCAGGCCCGAGGAGGCCCGGATGGCCGTACGCCAGGGGAGCGGCCCGGCAGCGCGGGCGGCGGCAGTCGGCGCCCTGTGCGCACTGGCGGTCCTGCACCCGTCGCCGGCGGCGGCCGTCCCGGCGGAACCGGAGAGCGCGTGCGCGGCGGGCACCGGCCCCTACCAGCGGGAGCTGGAGGACCATCTGGGCCGGCCGGTCGACGGGGTCCAGTCCCCGGCGGACTGCTCCGCGGTCCGGGCCTTCCAGCACGCGAACGGCGTCGCCCCCGCGGACGGCTACGCGGGCCTGGCCACCTACCGCACGATGCTCGTCGTGACCGCCCGCCCGGACCCCAACGCCGCGGGCGACTGCCCCGTCCGCGAACACCGGGTGACCTGTGTGGACATGGACCGTCAGCTGCTGTGGGTGCAGCGGGGCAGCCGCGTCGTCTTCCCGCCCGTGCCCATCCGCACCGGCCGCGACTACGAGGAGACCCGGCCGGGCTGGCACGAGGTGTACTGGCGCAGCAAGGACCACGTCTCCACGCTGTACGACGCGCCCATGCCCTACGCGCAGTTCTTCGACGGGGGCCAGGCCCTGCACGGTACGCCCGACTCCCTTTACGGGAGCAGCGGTTCGGCCGGCTGCGTGAACCTCGCCGAACCGGACGCGGAGCGCCTCTGGGACCTGCTCACCGAGGGCGACGCGGTGTTCGTGTGGGGCACCAAGCCGGGCACCGAGGACTGACCCCGCCGACCGTCCCGACTGCCTCCGACCGTCCCTCCCGACCACCGTCCCGACCGCCCTCCCGCTGCCCTCCCGACGACCGACCCGGCCGCTGATCAGCATGTTGGGACGGAACGGTGACAAGACCGTGGCTCATCGTGATCTGCCCGTGTGATTTCCTGTCGACAAGCGCGCGACTGTCCGTGCGCGGGGGACATGGGGAGAACAAGAGTGAACCTGCAGCCGATACGCGGCCGCGCCCGCACCGGCCTGCCGGCCCTTCTGCTGGGGGCGGCCCTGCTGTTCACCACCGCGTGCAGCGGTGGTGGCGGGAGTGACAGCAGCGGCAGCGGCGGCGACAACGCCGGGGGCGGCGCCAAGAACGGGACCGAGGCCTCGAAGGCCGTCGTCAGCGTCAAGCCCGACGACGGGGCCAAGGAGGTCGCCACCAGCGGCGTCCTGAAGATATCCAGCAGCGGCGGCAAGCTCACGACGGTGACCGTCGCCGACACCAAGGGCAACGCGGTCGAGGGCAAGCTCGCCGACGACGGTTCGAGCTGGGAGCCGGCCCGTCACCTGGCCTCCGCCACCGAGTACAAGGTGCACGCGGTCGCCAAGGACGAGGCCGGCCGGGAGTCCGCCAAGGACACCACCTTCACCACCCTGACGCCGACCAACACCTTCGTCGGCCACTACACGCCGGAGGACGGCGCGGAGGTCGGCGTGGGCATGCCGGTCTCGATCAACTTCACCCGCGGGATCACCAACCCCGAGGCCGTCGAGAAGGCCATCACCGTGACCGCCGAGCCGGCCGTGCCGGTCGAGGGCCACTGGTTCGGCAACGACCGCCTGGACTTCCGCCCCGAGAAGTACTGGGCCGCGGGCACCACGGTCACCGTGAAGCTCGCCCTCGACGGCGTCGAGGGCCGCCCGGGCGTCTACGGCAAGCAGACCCGTACGGTCACCTTCAAGATCGGCCGCTCCCAGATCTCCACGGTCGACGCGAGCGAGAAGCAGATGCAGGTCGTCCGCGACGGCCAGGTCATCAAGAACCTCCCGATCACCGCGGGCGCCCCGTCGACCACCACCTACAACGGGCAGATGGTCATCAGCGAGAAGTACAAGGTCACGCGGATGAACGGCGCGACCGTGGGCTTCGGCGGCGAGTACGACATCTCCGACGTCCCGCACGCGATGCGCCTGTCGAACTCGGGCACCTTCGTCCACGGCAACTACTGGGCCTCCTCCGGCACGTTCGGCTCGGAGAACGTCAGCCACGGCTGCGTCGGGCTCAAGGACGTCCGCGGCGCCGGCGACGGCAACCAGCCCGCCGCCTGGTTCTTCAACGAGTCCCTGATCGGCGACGTGGTCGTCGTGAAGAACTCCAAGGACAAGCAGATCGCCCCGGACAACGGCCTCAACGGCTGGAACATGGACTGGGCGGAGTGGATCAAGTAAGCGGGTCCCGTACCCGATGAAGCCGGCCCGGTGCTGTGACACACAGCACCGGGCCGGCTCGCGTTAACCGCGGCTAACCTGGCCCGTATGACCATCTCTCTCGAAGTCTCCGAAGGCGTCGGCACCATCCGCCTGGACCGGCCGCCCATGAACGCCCTGGACATCGCCACCCAGGACCGGCTGCGCGAGCTCGCGGTGGAGGCGACCGACCGGGCCGACGTCCGCGCCGTCGTCATCTACGGCGGCGAGAAGGTGTTCGCGGCGGGCGCGGACATCAAGGAGATGCAGACGATGGACCACGCGGCGATGGTCGCCCGGTCCCGTGCGCTCCAGGACGCCTTCACCGCGGTCGCCCGCATCCCCAAGCCGGTCGTCGCGGCCGTCACCGGCTATGCGCTGGGCGGCGGTTGCGAGCTCGCGCTGTGCGCCGACTACCGGATCGCCGCCGACAACGCCAAGCTCGGCCAGCCCGAGATCCTGCTCGGCCTGATCCCGGGCGCGGGCGGCACCCAGCGGCTGTCGCGGCTGGTCGGCCCGTCGAAGGCCAAGGACCTCATCTTCACCGGGCGCATGGTCAAGGCCGACGAGGCGCTCACCCTGGGCCTGGTCGACCGGGTCGTGCCCGCCGCCGAGGTGTACGAGCAGGCGCACGCCTGGGCCGCCAGGCTGGCGCAGGGGCCGGCGATGGCGCTGCGCGCCGCCAAGGAGTGCGTGGACGCCGGCCTGGAGGCCGACATCGACACCGGTCTCACCATCGAACGCAACTGGTTCGCGGGCCTGTTCGCCACCGAGGACCGCGAGCGCGGCATGCGCAGCTTCGTCGAAGAGGGCCCGGGCAAGGCCAAGTTCGTCTGAGCGAGGCGCCGGTCCTCCCTGTGGGTGGATTAGCCAGGCCTTAAGGCAGCCTTAAGCGCAATCGGTGATCCACTGACCGTGATCACTTACCTGCGGTGTGTCACCGCAGGTCAAACCGGGTATTGAGGCACCTTTGTTGCCTCCCGCATATGACAGGACACCCCCTTGGATTTGTTGAATCCGGGGGGTGTTTTCCTCTGGAACGGCCCGGAGGGGCAGGTCGGCCGTCCATGATGGGTGCATGGCGGGCCTGGAGGGTGTGGAACAGCCGCGGCAGCGCGGCAGCGCTTCGGCGGTACGGCTCACGGCGGCTGTTGAGGACGAACAGGGTCTCAAGGCGCTGGAGTTGTACGGGAATCCGGCCGAGGCGGAAGTGACACTGCCGTCCATGCCGGAGTCGGCGAGTACGGCGCGCCGGCTCACCCAGTGCGTGGTGATCCGCCTCTGGGGACTCTCGCCGCAGATCGCCGAGCACGCCGTCCTGCTGGTCTCGGAACTCGTCGGCAACGCGGTGCGGCACACCGGGGCCCGCTCCTTCGGCTTACGCATGCTGCGGCGGCGCGGCTGGATCCGGGTGGAGGTGCGCGACCCCTCGCGCGGGCTCCCCTGTCTGATGCCGGTCCACGAGCTCGACACCACGGGCCGGGGCCTCTTCCTCGTCGACAAGCTGTCCGACCGCTGGGGCGCCGACCTGCTGCCGCGCGGGAAGATCACCTGGTTCGAGATGCGGGTCGCCGACCGCCAGAACGCCTGAACCCCGAAGGCGCGCCCGAACCCCGAAGAAACGCCTGAAGCCCCCGGCTCGCCGTGGTGGGGCGGTGTGGGGGCTTCATGGGTGCGCCGAGGATCGAAGGGGGTGTGATCCTCGGCGTGGGGGCTTCGCTCGGGTCAATGGGGAAGCCGTGGTTCCGACTATGGCAGACGAGGGTCCAAACGCCAAAAGTCCATACTTGGACATAAGTGTGCAAATCATAAGACTTTCTAGCTAAATCCTAGGTGAGGTGGGCCACTCACCTCGTAATCTATGAATAACTATCGGAACCTCTGAGTGAATCGTTGATCACATAGAGGATCGGCCACCCGTTCGGCCCCTTCTGGGAGACGTCCCGAATTGGGTCAATCATTACCTTCCGGGTCATCCACCCCTTAAATGGGCAGGTGCTCTCACAACCAGGCCGCCGCGCGGCCCTGCGCGGGGCCCTGCGTGCGGCCGGCCTCGGAGCGGCCGCGACCGCGGCGGCCGGCCTCACCGCCGCCTGCGGACCGGGCCGCCCCGCCCCCGCGTCCACCGCCCCGCCCCCCGGTCCGGCCAGACCCGACCGCCCCGCCAAGGCGGTCGCCGCCGCCCCCCGCCGGTTCGCCGGGCAGCCCGTGGAGATCGGCCACGGCCCGCGCGACCGCCCCCGGGTCGCCCTCACCTTCCACGGCAACGGGGACCCCGCCATCGCCCGGGCGGTCCTGACCGAGGCCGAACGCGGGGGCGCGCGGGTCACCGTACTGGCGATCGGCAGCTGGCTCGACGCCCACCCGGACATGGCCCGCCGGATCCTCGACGGCGGCCACGAGCTCGGCAACCACACCCAGCGCCACCTCGCCGTCAACGACCTGCCCGAGGCGGAGGCCTACGCCGAGATCACCGGCTGCGCCCAGCGGCTCAAGCGGCTCACCGGCTCCATCGGCACCTGGTTCCGGCCCTCCCAGACCCAGTACGCGACCCCGCTCGTCCGGAAACTGGCCCAGCGGGCCGGCTATCCGCACGTCCTCTCGTACGACGTGGACTCCCTCGACTTCACCTCGCCCGGCGCCGCGGCCGTCATCCGCACCGTCACCGGGACGATCCAAGGCGGATCGGTGGTGAGCCTGCACTTCGGCTACGCGGACACGGTCGACGCGATGCCTCCCCTCCTCGAAGAACTCGCGCGCCGCAAGCTGCGCGCGGTGACCACCACGGAGCTGCTGACCCAATGACCACCACCCGCCTTCCCCGGAAGGTCACCGTGCTGCTGGCCGGTCTGGTCCTCGCCGCCCTGGCCGGCTGCGGAGCAGCCGAAAAGGGGCCCGCCGAGGCGCTCGGCACCAAGGGCCCGGCCAAGCCCGTCAAGGCCGTGCCGGCCCTCCCGCCCGGTCTGCCCGGCATGCCGCCGCTCCTCGATCCGAACGACGTCTACGCGGCGGACCGGCCGAACAAGCTCTCCCCGGTGGTCAAGGACTTCCCGTCCCGCGTCTACGTGCCGAACACCAACTCCAACACGGTGTCCGTCATCGACCCGGTGACCTACCAGGTCATCGACACCATCCCGGTCGGCGTCCAGCCCCAGCACGTGGTGCCCTCCTGGGACATGAAGACCCTGTGGGTCAACAACAACCGCGGCCACACGCTCACCCCGATCAACCCGGCCACCGGCGAGGCCGGAAAGCCCGTCGAGGTGCACGACCCGTACAACCTGTACTTCACCCCGAACGGCAAGTACGCGATCGTCATGGCCTCGATGGACAAGGAGCTGGTCTTCCGGGACCCGCACACGATGGACCGCGTCAAGACGGTCCCGGTGACCTGCTACGGCGTCAACCACGCGGACTTCTCCGCCGACGGCCGCTACTTCATCGTGAGCTGCGAGTTCTCCGGCGAACTGCTCAAGGTCGACACCGAGCGGATGGAGGTCATCGGCCAGCAGAAACTGCCGTTCGAGGGCGCCATGCCGCAGGACGTCAAGGTCTCCCCGGACGGGAAGACCTTCTACGTCGCGGACATGATGGCGCACGGCATGTGGGTGCTCGGCGGGGACAAGTTCGAGACCCCCAAGCTGCTGCCCACCGGCAAGGGCTGCCACGGCCTGTACGTGAGCCGCGACTCCAAGGAGATGTACGTCTCCAACCGCGGCGAGGGCACCATCTCGGTCTACAACTTCCCCGAGAACAAGCTCACCAAGAAGTGGACCCTGCCGGACGGCGGCAGCCCCGACATGGGCGGGGTCTCGGCCGACGGCAAGGTGCTGTGGCTGTCGGGCCGCTACAACTCCGAGGTGTACGCGATCGACACCGCGACAGGCAAGCAGCTCGCCCGGATCCCGGTCGGCGGCGGCCCGCACGGGCTCGCGGTGTACCCCCAGCCCGGCCGCTACTCGCTCGGCCACACCGGGATCTTCCGGTAGCCGTTGATCCCGGCGGCCGAAGGACGTGACGACGGTGCCCCGGGGGCTCGCACGACCCCCGGGACACCGCCGCCGGCCCGTCGGGCCACGGACTACCAGGCGACCGGAAGACGCTCCGGAAGCCGCTTGATGAAGCCCGTGCGCCAGACGAGGTTCTCGGCGGGCACCGCGAGGCGCAGCCCGGGCAGCCGCTCGACCAGCACCTCCAGCGCGATCTCGGCGTGGGCCCGGCCCAGCGCGGAGGCCGGGCAGAAGTGCCGCCCGGCGCCGAAGGCGAGATGGGCGTTCGGGCTCTCGCGCTCCAGGTCCAGCTCGTCCGGGCGGTCGAAGGCCGCCGGGTCGAAGTTGGCCCCCTCCAGCAGGACGAGGACGAGCTCGCCCTCCCTCACCAGCACGTCGCCGACCCGGACGTCCGCGAGGGCGATGCGCGGCAGGCCGTCGCCGACGGACAGGTTCCAGCGCAGCAGTTCGTCGACCGCCCTGCCCATCCGCTCGGGGTGCTCGCGCAGGTGGCCGATCAGCTCCGGCCGCTGGAGCAGCGCGAGGACCGCGAGGGTCAGGAACGCCGACGTGGAGACCGCGCCCGCGCCGAAGAGCGAGACGGCGACCGTCGCGAACATGTCGTCGCTCAGGTGGGCCGACTCCGGGTCCGCCTCCTTCAGCCCGGCGAACCCGCCGAGGAGCCCCGTACGCTCCTCGGGGGCCAGCGCGAGCTGGACGCCCAGCCGCTCGGCGAAGTAGCCCACGTCCTTGTACCAGTTGAGGGCTGAGTCGGCGAACGGCTCGCGCGCGGTCATGAAGGCGACGTCCAGCCCCGACATCAGCCGGCGCCAGTCCTCGAAGGGCACCCCGAGCACCTGGCAGTGCAGGGCCGCCGAGAAGGGGTCGGCGAACCCCGCCCGGAGGTCGGCCGGGCCGCCCTCGGCGACGATCTGGTCGATGAGCTCGCCGGCTTTGGCGCGCAGCAGGTCCCGGAGCCCCTTCTGGCGCGGGTTGAGCGCCTTCATCACGGTGTTGCGCAGGCCGGCGCTGTTGATGTTGCCCATGTTGTTCACGACCTCGGGCGGGATCGTCAGCGCGTACTGGCGCGGGACGCCGGCGTTCGCCGTGTCCTTGAGGCTGAAGCGCTCGTCCTCCAGCACCTGCCGGGCCAGCGCGTAGCTGCTCACCAGCCAGGCCGGGTCACCGGTGAGGGTGCGGACCCGGGCGACCGGGGCCTTCTCGCGCAGCCAGGCGCACTCCTCCGGGAGCACGTCACCGCGCCGCGAGAGCGGGAAGTCGAGGAGCGGCCGCGGCTCGTGGCTCTCCCGGCCCTCAAGCTGCTCGACGCTCATCGGCGGTCCCTCCTTCGGTCGGTGCGGTGGACTGCGCCGGTGCGGTGGCCGCGGCCGTGGCCGTGGTCTTGGCCGCGGCGGGATCGGGCCGTACGACGGCGTACGCCTGGTTGCGGGTCGCGCGCAGGCCCCCGCCGCGTCCGAAGAGGACATCGGTCAGCGGCATCCTGACGTGGTAGGCCGCCACCGAGGACGGCACGTCGAGAATGCTCGGGGTGTCCACGAAGAACGGCAGCTCGGCTGCCATGTAATCGAAACAGACCTGCAACTGTCCGGCTGTGATCGATTCACCTTCCGGCAACTTGGATCCGACAAAGTGCAGGGCCATGTCCTCGCAGCCCTTGCGGAATTCATCGTCGGTTTCCAGGAAATGCAGGATGCGGCGGTGGAGCAGTTGGTAAACGGGGTTCGACTGAAACTCGGACAGGGCTCGCACGCGCATATCGGCCCGTCCGGGTCCGGACTCCTCCACGCCCTTGAGGATCCGCCGCCGGACCGCCTTGATTTCCTTCGCGGCGCGCTTTTCCGCGTGTTCGCGGGTGTAGCCGAAGGCCGCGAACATCCGGTCCACGTGGAGGTCGGCGTAGACGAAGTCGACCTGCGCGAAGCGGGTCGTGGCCCACTGGGCGAGGCCGGCGATGCGCTCGGAGCTGAAGTAGCTGTTTCCGGGACTCACTCCGATGAGCACATGGTCGCCGTCTTCCCAGATATGGCGGCAGGTGCGGGTGAAGGGCAGAACTTCGAATGATGCGTCAGCTGTGATCGTCACCTGTGTGATCGCCCTTGTTGCCGCTTGTCCCTGGGAGCCCTGCGCTCCTGGTGTGGCGGCAATGCCGTTACGTTATGCCGTGGCCCCGGAGCGTGACAAGTGCGGGCCGGATTTGTTGGCTGGAATTATCGCTTCCGTGTTGTGGAAGGGTAATTGAATTTCTTTCTGCCGTCCGAACGGGACCCGCGGCGGGGGTCGGCCGGGGGGACCGCTACCCTGAGCCGGTCAACAGGCATCAAGAAGGAGTGGACCCAGTGGCGGACATCGACAGCGCACGGACGACGTTCGGCAAGTTCGACGTGAACGGTGACGGCTTCGTCACGGCCGACGAGTTCAAGGCGGCCATGGCGGCCATGGGCGACCCGTTCGTCACCGGCCCGGTCGCGGACGCCGTGATCGCCGCCAAGGACGTGAACGGCGACGGCCTGCTGAGCTTCGACGAGTTCTGGGCCTCCCTGAACAAGTAGTCCCTCCGCGCCCGCTCCCGCCCCGCGCACCCGGCCCGCCGGCCGGCCCGGGGCGGGAGCGCGCGCGTGTCAGGCCTCCGGCCCGGACGGCATGTCCTCGACCTCGGCGAGGGCCTCCTCCAGCCACTGCAGCCAGAACGTCTCCAGCGCGATCCCGCCGTGCAGGACGAGCCGGCGCAGCCGGTCCTCCACGGCGTCGCGCCCCGGCGGGAAGTCCTTCTCCTCGATGGCCTCGTACTGCGCCAGCTGCCGCCGGTGCAGGTCCAGATGGCGCCGCAGCTCAGGGCCGAGCCCCTGCGGCCCCACCACGCCCGCCGCGCGGATCCGCAGCAGCAGCGGGTCGCGCATCGGCTTCGGGTCCTGGCTCTCGCCGACCCACCGGGCCAGCTCCGCGCTGCCGCCGGGCAGCACCTCGTACTCCTTCTTCTGCCCGCGCACGGGCGCCTCGCTGGGCAGTGCCCGGATCAGCCCGGCCTCCTCCAGCCGCCCGAGCTCGCGGTAGATCTGCTGGTGCGTCGCCGACCAGAAGTACCCGATCGACTTGTCGAACCGCCGGGTCAGCTCCAGCCCGGACGAGGGCTTCTCGAGCAGGGCGGTGAGGATGGCATGCGGGAGGGACATGGCGCCATCCTAGGTTTGCGGCGACCCCCGTCCGGCCGCCCCGTCCGGCCGCCCCCGTCCGGCCGCCCCCGTTCGGCCGTCCCCGGCTGGTGGCCGGGCCCGGACGTCCACAGGCTGGGGCTCGTCCTCGTCGACCAGGCTGGAGGAAGCCGTGGAGCAACTGCTGAGAGTCCAGAACTTCGGCGTCTCGCGCGACGGGTTCGGCGCCGGTGAGCACCAGTGCCTGGAGCGGCCCTTCGGCGACGCCGATCCCGGTGCGCTGTTCGCCTGGGCCGGAGCCACCGCGAGCTGGCCCAACCGCACCGACCCCGGAGGCAGCCGGGGCCTCGACGACTACTTCACCCGGGACTTCGCGCACAACATCGGCGCCGAGATCATGGGCCGCAACAAGTTCGGGCCCCAGCGCGGGCCCTGGACCGACCACGAATGGCGCGGCTGGTGGGGCGACGAGCCCCCGTTCCACACCCCGGTGTTCGTCATGACCCACGACGAGCGTCCGTCGTTCACGCTCTCCGACACCACCTTCCACTTCGTCACCGCCGACCCGGCCACGGTCCTCGGCACGGCGCGGGAAGCGGCGCGGGGCAGGGACGTCCGGCTCGGCGGCGGGGCCACCACCATCAGGGAGTTCCTCGACGCCGACCTCGTCGACACCCTGCACGTGGCGGTCTCACCGGTGGAGATCGGAGCCGGGGTACGGCTCTGGGAGTCACCCGACGAGCTCCTCGACCGGTTCCACCTCGACGTCGTGCCCAGCCCGAGCGGCGTGACGCACCACCTCTTCTGGCGGCGCTGACCACCGCCCGGCGGCGGGCCCGGGGCGCGTGCGGCGCCCCGGACCCGCCGGTCTGTCGGCTCGTCCGCCCGTCACTGGGTGACGTGCGAGATGTCCAGGACGAACCGCTCCGGGGAGTGCAGGGTGTAGGCGCGGTAGTACGGCACGGTGTCGAAGGCGGCGCCGAAGGTCACGTACCCCTCGTAGTCGCCGGTCAGGGCGATGCCCTTGAGCTTGCTGAGATAGATCTTCTGGAGCTTGGGTCCCTGGTAGACGTTCCCGCCCGCGTCGTCGTGCGCGGCGGCGGGGTGGAAGCGGATCTCCAGGAAGTGCTTCCCGGCCAGCGGCACGGGCTTGCCGGACCCGTCGTAGACCAGCTGCGGGACGGGAGTGACGGTCACCTCGGGGACGTACCCCTGCAGGTCGATGACGATCCGGTCGTACGTGGCGTGCCCGCCCCAGCGGGCATTGACGACGAGCGGGGTCTGGCTCTGGGTGGCGGTGGCGGCGGTAGGGGCGGCGGCGGTGGAAGGAGCGGCCGAGGCAGGTGCGGCGAAGGAGAGGCAGGCGGCGAGCAGAGCGCCGGATGCCAGGGCCACGATCTGCCGGAGACGTGCGTGGATCATGACGTCCCCTCGATTCCTGAGAGACGGGGACTGGTGGCACGGCTTAGGACGCCACGGAGGGATCCCGCGGTTCCCGTCTCGTCCGGGCTCTCGTCCCCGTCCTGGTTCGGTCAATCCACCGCTGCACAACTGCCTTTGGTGGCAGGGTGGTTGGGTCGAACCCGGCCCGCCCGACAGGAGAGAACCGGATGCGTCTTCACCGCTTGTCCCGTCATGCAACGGTTGCCGTGGCCCTCGTCCTGGCGGCCACCGCCTGCGGCGGTGACGCGGAGCGCGAGGTCTCGCAGGAGGGGAAGGGCGGCTACCGCTGGGTGGCCACGGACGAGATCTGCAACGTGCTCCCGTACGGCAAGCTCGCCGACCCGCTCGGTGCCCGCGAGGAGGCCGCGGACCGGGACAAGCGGTCCGGCACGGGCGCCCCCGGCGTCAAGTGCGTCCAGCCGCTCGTCGAGTCCGGCCCGGCGGAGTACGGGAGCGTCAAGGTGGAGCTGGACCTCGCCTACACGGAGAGCGTCGACTTCTCCAAGGACGTCTTCGCCCGGGCCCGCGAGAGCACGGCCAAGGACATGCCGGACAGCGGCTTCACCGACGTGAAGGGCGTCGGCAAGGAGGCCTACCGGTTCGCCTTCAACAAGCCGACCGAGCTGCGCCAGGTCCATGCGCTGCGGATGCGCGACAGCAACATGATGGTCGACGTGACGGTCACGGCCGAGGCGCGCACACCGCCCACCGCCGAGAGCCTGCAGGCGTACGACAAGGCGGTGGACGATTTCGCCCGGGGGGTGCTCAAGGCACTGCGCCGCGGATAGCGCCCGACGGCGGACGGAAAGGGAAGGGGCCCGGCGCGCACGCGCACCGGGCCCCTTCCGTCACCTGCCGTGGATCAGCACTCGATGACGTTGACCGCGAGACCGCCGCGGGCGGTCTCCTTGTACTTGACCTTCATGTCGGCGCCCGTCTCCTTCATGGTCTTGATGACCTTGTCGAGGGAGACCTTGTGGGTGCCGTCGCCGCGCATCGCCATCTTGGCGGCGGTGACGGCCTTGACCGCGGCCATGCCGTTGCGCTCGATGCAGGGGATCTGGACCAGACCGCCGACAGGGTCGCAGGTCAGGCCCAGGTTGTGCTCCATGCCGATCTCGGCCGCGTTCTCGACCTGCTCCGGAGTGCAGCCGAGGACCTCGGCGAGGGCGCCGGCCGCCATCGAGCAGGCCGAGCCCACCTCGCCCTGGCAGCCGACCTCGGCGCCGGAGATCGAGGCGTTCTCCTTGAAGAGCAGGCCGATCGCGCCCGCCGCCAGCAGGAAGCGGACCACGCCCTCCTCGTCGGCGCCGGGCACGAAGTTCACGTAGTAGTGCAGGACCGCCGGGATGATGCCCGCGGCGCCGTTCGTCGGGGCGGTGACCACCCGGCCGCCGGCCGCGTTCTCCTCGTTCACGGCCATCGCGTAGAGGGTGATCCACTCCATCGACAGCGCCAGCGGATCGCCCTCGGAGCGGAGCTTGCGGGCGGTGTTCGCGGCCCGGCGCCGGACCTTCAGGCCGCCCGGCAGGATGCCCTCGCGCGACATGCCGCGCGAGACGCAGGCCTGCATGACCCGCCAGATCTCGAGCAGGCCCTCGCGGATCTCCTCCTCCGTGCGCCAGGCCTTCTCGTTCTCCAGCATCATCGCGGAGATCGACAGGCCGCTCTCCCGGGCCATGCGCAGCATCTCGTCACCGGAGCGGAAGGGGTACTTCAGCACCGTGTCGTCGAGCTTGATCCGGTCCTCGCCGACCGCGTCCTCGTCCACGACGAAGCCGCCGCCTACCGAGTAGTAGGTCTTCTCCAGCAGCGGGGTGCCGGCGGCGTCGTACGCGAAGAGGGTCATGCCGTTCGCGTGGTACGGCAGGGAGCGCCGGCGGTGGAGGATCAGCTGGTTCGGCTCGTCGAAGTCGATCTCGTGGACATCGCCTATCTCCGTGCCCAGCAGCCGCAGCCGGCCGCTCTTGCGGATGCGCTCGACCTCGTCGTCGGCGGTCTCGACGTTCACCGAGCGGGGGGAGTGCCCCTCCAGGCCCAGCAGCACCGCCTTGGGGGTGCCGTGTCCGTGGCCGGTCGCGCCGAGGGAGCCGAAGAGCTCGGCCCGGACGGCGGCGGTCTGGGCGAGCACGCCGTCCTTCTTCAGGCGCGTCACGAACATGCGGGCGGCCCGCATCGGACCGACGGTGTGCGAGCTGGACGGACCGATGCCGATCGAGAAGAGATCGAAAACGGAAATGGCCACGTTGGCGGTCTCCCGGGTCATCCCCGCGGTGGCGGGGAACGGACCGTCCAGTCGCGCTCGCAGCGTAGCGAGGCGGCCGACGGAGGGGCGGACTTTGCAGGGATTGCGGGCAAAGATCACCTCGTGGGCGCCCTTGCCCGGTTCATCAGCGTACGTCAGTTCGTCCGGGGGCCGGTTACGCCGACCTGTACGGCGGCTTTCGCGGCCCCGACGTCGAGGACCGCGCCCCGGGCCATGGGGAAGGCCCGGCCCTGTGCGAGACGAGGCCGGGCCTTCCCAAGCCGTCGCCTAGAGCGTCGGGTACAGCGGGAACTTCGCGGCGAGCGCCGAGACGCGCGCCTTCAGGTCCTCGGCGTCGTACGTCGGCTTCAGCGCCTGCGCGATGATCTCGGCGACCTCGGTGAAGGCCGCGGCGTCGAAACCGCGGGTGGCCAGCGCCGGCGTACCGATCCGCAGACCCGAGGTGACCATCGGCGGCCGCGGGTCGTTCGGGATGGCGTTGCGGTTGACCGTGATGCCGACCTCGTGGAGGCGGTCCTCGGCCTGCTGACCGTCGAGCTCGGAGTTGCGCAGGTCGACCAGGACCAGGTGCACGTCGGTGCCGCCGGTGAGGACGTCCACGCCCACGGCCTTGACGTCGTCCTGGACCAGGCGGGCGGCGAGGATCTTCGCGCCCTCCAGGGTGCGCTCCTGGCGCTCCTTGAACTCGGGCGAGGCCGCCACGAGGAAGGAGACCGCCTTGGCCGCGATCACGTGCTCCAGCGGGCCGCCCTGCTGACCGGGGAAGACCGCGGAGTTGATCTTCTTGGCCAGCTCCTGCGTCGACAGGATGACACCGCCGCGCGGACCGCCGAGGGTCTTGTGCGTGGTGGTGGTGACCACGTGGGCGTGCGGCACCGGGTTCGGGTGCAGGCCCGCGGCGACCAGGCCGGCGAAGTGCGCCATGTCGACCATCAGGTACGCGCCGACCTCGTCCGCGATGCGGCGGAAGGCGGCGAAGTCCAGCTGGCGCGGGTACGCGGACCAGCCGGCGACGATCAGCTGCGGCTTGGACTCCTTGGCGAGGCGCTCGACCTCGGCCATGTCCACCTCGCCGGTCTCGTCGACGTGGTACGGGACCACGTTGTAGAGCTTGCCGGAGAAGTTGATCTTCATGCCGTGGGTCAGGTGACCGCCGTGGGCCAGGTTCAGGCCCATGATCGTGTCGCCCGGCTTCAGCAGCGCGAACATCGCGGCGGCGTTCGCCTGCGCACCCGAGTGCGGCTGGACGTTCGCGGCCTCGGCGCCGAACAGCGCCTTGATGCGGTCGATCGCGATCTGCTCGACCACGTCGACGTGCTCGCAGCCGCCGTAGTAACGGCGGCCCGGGTAGCCCTCGGCGTACTTGTTGGTCAGGACCGAACCCTGGGCCTCCATGACGGCGACCGGAGCGAAGTTCTCCGACGCGATCATTTCCAGGGTGGACTGCTGGCGCACGAGCTCGGCGTCGACGGCGGCGGCGACGTCCGGGTCGAGCTCGTGGAGAGGGGTGTTCAGTACAGACATCAGGGTCCCCTGGGGTCAGTTACCGGCGGTGAGCTGGGCGTACTCCTCGAAGGACAGGGTGTCCTTCGGCTCCTCCGAGAGGCGCACCTTGAAGAGCCAGCCACCCTCGAACGGGGCGGTGTTCACGAGCGCCGGGTCGTCCACGACGTCCTGGTTGAACTCGACGATCTCGCCGGAGACGGGGGAGTACAGGTCGCTGACCGACTTCGTCGACTCCAGCTCGCCGCAGGTCTCGCCCTCGGTCACGGTCTCGCCGACCGCGGGGAGCTGGGCGTAGACGACGTCACCGAGCGCGTTGGCCGCGAACTCGGTGATGCCGACCGTCGCGACGCCGTCCACGGCGTCCGACAGCCACTCGTGCTCCTTGGTGTAACGCAGCTTCTCGGGGTTGCTCATGACCTGATTCTCCTGGATGCGGGGGAGTGGATACGAACGGTGGTCTCGGGTACTGAGACGCTGCCGGACGGGGTTCCCGTACGGCTCGTGCACGGCTGGACCGTGTGCGGAACTACTTCTGCCGCTTGTAGAACGGCAGCGCCACGACCTCGTACGGCTCATGCGTACCGCGAATGTCGACGCCGACGCCGGAGGTGCCGGGCGCGGCGTGCGCCGCGTCCACGTACGCCATCGCGAGCGGCTTGCCCAGCGTCGGGGACGGGGCGCCCGAGGTGACCTCGCCGACGACCTGACCGTCGGCGACGACCGGGAAACCGGCGCGCGGGACGCGGCGGCCCTCGGCGATCAGACCGACCAGCTTGCGCGGCGGGTTCGTGGCGGCGCGCTCGGCGGCGGCCTCCAGCGCGGCGCGGCCGACGAAGTCCCCCTCCTTCTCGAACTTCACGACCCGGCCCAGCCCCGCGTCGAACGGGGTGAGGGAGGTGGTCAGCTCGTGCCCGTACAGCGGCATGCCCGCTTCCAGGCGCAGGGTGTCGCGGCAGGACAGACCGGCCGGCACCAGGCCGACGCCCTCGCCCGCCTTGGTCAGCGCCTGCCACAGCTCCACGGCGTGCTCGGGGGCGACGAACAGCTCGAAGCCGTCCTCGCCGGTGTAGCCCGTACGCGCGATCAGCGCGGGCACGCCCGCGACGGTGCCCGGCAGACCGGCGTAGTACTTGAGGCCGTCCAGGTCGGCGTCCGTGAGGGACTTCAGGATGCCGGGGGACTCCGGGCCCTGCACCGCCAGCAGCGCGTACGCGTCGCGGTCGTCACGGACCTCGGTGTCGAAGCCGGCGGCACGCTCGGTCAGGGCGTCGAGGACGACCTGGGCGTTGGAGGCGTTGGCGACGACCATGAACTCGGTCTCGCCGAGGCGGTAGACGATCAGGTCGTCGACGATCCCGCCGTCCTCCTGACAGATGTGTGTGTAGCGGGCGCGGCCGACGCCGACGGTGGAGATGTTGCCGACCAGCGCGTAGTCGAGGGCCTTGACGGCCTCCGGGCCGGTCAGCGTGATCTCGCCCATGTGCGACAGGTCGAAGAGACCGGCCTTGGTGCGTACGGCGTTGTGTTCGTCGCGCTCGCTGGCGTACCGCAGCGGCATGTCCCAGCCCGCGAAGTCGGTCATGGTCGCACCGAGCGAGCGGTGCAGCGCATCGAGGGCGGTCAGACGGGGGGCAGTGCTCATGGGTGTGGCTCCCAAGTCCCAGGGCATGACATGACGAGGAGGGTCCTCCCCATCTGTCATCGGAACCTGAGAGGTTCGCCGAGAGTTCCTCGGCTTGCACCTTGGGTGGAGCTGTCGAACAGCTCGCTTTTCAGATCTGCCTCATCCACGCGGTACGGGGCCTGAGAGATTCAAGGGAGGATCTTGCTCCTTCGGCGCCCGCGCACGGCCTTGCGGCGTGCCGGGACTCTCCCGCGCGGATTCAAGCGGCCGGTATGCAGTTGGTCCAGATGGCGCACATCATTGCACGCCATGCCCGTGATCGGGCGGAGGGGTCCGAAAGTTCGTACGGTACCCCGAGAGGACGGACCGGAACCGGGGATGCCGGATTACCGTCTCTTTACACTCAGTGGGCAAGGGTCCTGGTGACCCGATTCGGGGGAGGCGAACACTGTGCGGAGATTCGGAGTGGTGACGACGACGGGAACCGTGGACGCGGTGCCGGCGCAGCGCGGGGCGCGCGGACGGGACCACGAGCGCGAGCATGCCGCGGACACCGGCATCGGCTCCGTACGCGACCTGCGCGGACCCGAGGTGCGCGGCCCGCAGCGGCTCGCCTTCGCGGACGGCGACATCGTCGTGGTGTCCGGCCTGCCCGGCGGCGGCAAGAGCACCCTGATCAAGCGGGCGGCGGCCGAGGGCGGCGCCGTCGACTCCCAGGACACCCGTGAGCGCTGGGAACGGCGGATGCCGCCGGCCCTGCCGTACGCGGTGTACCGGCCGCTCGTGCGCGCCGCGCACTACTGGGGGCTGTGGCGGCTCCTGCGCTCCGGAGCCTCCGTGGTCGTCCACGACTGCGGCACCCAGAGCTGGGTGCGGGGGCTGCTCGCGGCGGCCGCGCGGCGCCGGGGGCGGGCGCTGCACCTGCTCCTCCTCGACAGCAGCCCCGCGGAGGCCCTCTCCGGCCAGGCCGCTCGGGGGCGGCGGGTCTCGGCCTACGCCTTCGCCCGCCACCGGGGCGCGGTGGGCCGCCTCCTGCGCGAAGCCGAAGCGGGCCGCCCCCCGCACGGCTGCGCCTCGGTCACCCTGCTGGACCGTGCCTCCGCGGCGACGGTGACCCGCATCGCGTTCCACGCCTGACCTTCCGGGGCACATCCAGCCCCTCCGGCGCTTGAGGCGCAGCGGCCGGGCCCCCGCAGCGGCGGCGCGGACGGGCCGGTACCCTGCGGGGCGACACGCGGCGGGATCACGGAGGCACGGGACATGCAGGGCAGCGGCTGGCCGGGGAATGAGCTGGAGCACGTGCTCGGGGCGGCGCTCGGGCAGCCGGACGCCGGCGGGCGGATCCTGGAGGTGCTCGGGCGCAGCCAGGTATGGGTGCCCCTGCCCGGCGGCGGCGGCCCGGATTCGGCCGACCTCACCCTGCCCACGATGGACATCGACGGCGTGGCCTACGTCCCCGTCTACAGCTCCGAGGCCCAGTTCCTCGCCTGCGTCGGCCCCGGCATGGACTTCGCCGTGGCCCCGGCCGTGGAGTTCGCCCGCGGCCTGCCCCCGCAGCTCGGCATCGCGGTCAATCCCGAGGGCGCCGTCGGCGTCCCGCTCCCGCCGCCCGCCGTCGCGGAGCTCTGCCGTACCGGCCGGACCCCGCTCGACGGCCCCTCGACCGGCGGTCGCGTCCGGCTCTACGAGCCCGACTGGCAGGAGGACCCGGTGGACTTCCTGGCCGTCGCCACCGAGGAGTTCCGGGCCACCGGCGTGGTCGCGGCCGCGCACCGCTGCCTGGCCAGCGTCGAGGGCGGGGCGCCGGAGCTGTTCATCGGTGTCCGCCTGGTGGGATGGGAACCCGAGATGCGCGAGGCCCCGATGGAGGCCCTCGGACGGGCGCTGACGCGTGTCGCGCCGCCGTGGCCCGTGCAGTTGATCCTGCTGGACGCCGCCCAGGACCCGGTCACGGACTGGATTCGTGAGCGCGTACGCCCCTTCTACCTCCCGTAGGGCCGCTTAAGCTGAGGGGCACGCGTGGACGACGGGCGGACGAAGAGGGGTACCGGGTGAGTGCGTCAGGCACGGCCGCGGCCGGGCAGGTCGAGCACATGATGCGCCAGGTGACCCCCGGGCGCTATGAGAGTTACGAGGCGCTCCTGCATGCCCTGTCCGAGGGGCGGCTCTGGATGCTGCTCTGGCAGGGGCAGCCGGGCTCCCCGGACGCCCAGTACGGCGGCATGGAGGTCGACGGCCTCGGGTACGCGCCCTGCGTCACCTCCCCGCAGGAGCTGGCCGCCAGCGGCTGGAACCGGGGCTACGAGGTGGTCACCGGGCGGGACATCGCCCGCGCGCTCTACCCGGACCGCTGGGGCCTGTGGCTCAACCCGCACGCCCCGGGCGGCGGCCTCGGCGTGCCCTGGGCCGACCTGCGCCGGATCGCCACCGGCCTGGACCGGATGCCGGCCGGCCCGCTGCGGCTCGCCGAGCCCGCCATCGAGCTCCCGCAGTTCTACGGGCTGCTGACCCAGCACGCGCACCGCACGCCCGCCGTCCGGTCGCTGCGCCGCGCCTGGGTGCAGCCCGCGCTCGGGTCCCCGTACCTCGCGGTCGGGCTCGACCTGTACGACGCCTCCGCGCCCGCGCTGGAATCCGTACGGGAGATGATGCGCCAGTCCGTCGGGGTGGTACCCGAGGGCGTTCCGGTGTGCACGGTCGCGCTGGCGGACGAGCACGACCCGGTGGCGATGTGGCTGCGCGCGCAGACCCGCCCCTTCTACGACCGCGAGGGCCAGGCTCCGGCGTACTGATCCGCCTTTTCCGCCTTTTCTGCCTTTTCCCTCGCTTCCGCATATCGAGACATCTCCCTCGAAGGCCGCACCGGACCCATCGGTGCGGCCTTCGGCATATCCGCTGAATAGACCCAAGATCCATGCACGAAAAGGCAGTTGGGACGGATGTCCGTTCCGCGCCGAACATGAGGTCTTGAACCGCTCAGGCGGGTGCACCGTTCGGATAACGGAAGTCGACACGTCACATCACGGTTGCGCATCACATCCCCGTCGGGTCTGGCGGGTGATCGAGAGACCGTTGAAGACTCCCCCCACTGAGAGGGCCCAACCAGCGGGTGCCCACTCTTCATCCGCATTTCGCGAGCAGTTCCGTAGCGACGAACCGCCGGCAACCAGCGACAACCGCGACACGATGTGAACCAAGCCGTCACAGCGGCTGGCAGGGGCCGGCCACCAGCCGGCCGAGAGGGGTCCCCACCACGATGACGGCACCTACCGAGACCAGCGGGCCCGCGGGGCTCCAGCCCGGCGCCAGCCCGGACGGGGCGAAGCAAGGGGCGATTGAGGGTCGTTCGCTCGGCCGGATCGCATGGACCCGCCTCAAGCGGGACCGGGTCGCGATGGCCGGCGGGATCGTCGTCCTCCTCCTGGTCGTGCTGGCCGTTCTCTCGCAGCCGATCCAGGCGATCTTCGGCCTCGATCCCGACGCCCTCCACCAGGACCTGATCGACCCGTCGCTCGCGACCCCCATCGGCCCCTTCGGCGGCATCAGCTGGTCCCACCCGCTGGGCGTGGAACCGAAGTTCGGCCGTGACATCGCCACCCGCATCCTGGAGGGCTCCTGGGTGTCGCTGCTCGTGGCCTTCGGTTCGACGCTGCTGTCCGTGGTCATCGGCTCGGTGCTGGGCGTCGTCGCCGGTTACTACGGAGGCTGGGCCGACACCGTCATCAGCCGGATGATGGACACCTTCCTCGCCTTCCCGCTGCTGCTGTTCGCGATCTCCATCTCGGCCGCGCTGCAGGGCGGTGCCTTCGGGCTGGAGGGTCTGCCGCTCCACATCAGCGTGCTGGTGTTCGTGATCGGCTTCTTCGGCTGGCCGTACATCGGACGCATCGTCCGCGGCCAGACGCTGTCCCTGCGCGAGCGGGAGTTCGTCGACGCGGCACGCTCCCTGGGAGCGCGCGGCCCGTTCATCGTCTTCAGGGAGCTGCTCCCGAACCTGGTGGCGCCGATCCTCGTCTACGCGACCCTGCTGATCCCCACCAACATCCTTTTCGAGGCGTCCCTGAGCTTCCTGGGCGTCGGTATCCAGCCCCCGCAGGCTTCCTGGGGCGGAATGCTGAGCGAGGCCGTCAGGTACTACAAGGTCGACCCGATGTACATGGTCGTGCCGGGCCTGGCGATCTTCATCACCGTGCTCGCCTTCAACCTGCTCGGCGACGGCCTGCGGGACGCCCTGGACCCCAAGAGCCGCCGCTGAACCGTTTCCTCGGGCGCGGCCGGGCCACCGCCCACCCCATCACCACTCCACTCTGAATCAGGGGGCTTAACTCCACCATGAAAAGCAGGTCGAGATCAGCTGCGGTGCTCGTGGCCGCCATCAGCATCGCCATGGGCGCCTCCGCGTGCAGCGGCGGGGACAAGACGGGCGAGGGCGACGGCAAGGGTTCCGCCGCTGCCAACGCAGCCGTCACGGGTGTCGTCAACGCCTCGGACAAGAAGGGCGGGACGCTCGTCTACGAGGCGTCCGACACGCCCGACTCGTTCGACCCGGGCAACACGTACTACGGCTTCGTCTTCAACTTCAGCCGCCTGTACGCGCGTCCGCTGACCACCTTCGCCCCCGCCCCGGGCGCCGAGGGCAACAAGGTCGTGCCGGACCTCGCCGAGTCCCTGGGTGTCGCGAGCGACGGCGGTGCCACCTGGACGTACAAGCTCCGCAAGGGCGTGAAGTACAGCGACGGCGCCGAGGTCACCTCGAAGGACGTCAAGTACGCTGTCGAGCGGAGCAACTTCGCCCGCGACGTCCACTCCAACGGCCCGAGCTACCTGGCCCAGTACCTCAAGGACAACGAGCCGAAGTACGAAGGCCCGTACAAGGACAAGAGCGACGAGGGTCTGAAGTCCATCGAGACCCCGGACGACCACACCATCGTCTTCAAGCTCAAGCAGCCCTTCGCGGAGTTCGACTACCTCCTCGCCAACCCGCAGTCGGCCCCGGTGCCGAAGGCCAAGGACGACGGCGCGGACTACGTCAAGCACATCGTCTCCTCCGGCTCCTACATGTTCGAGAGCTACGAGCAGGACAAGCAGGCCGTCCTGGTCCGCAACCCCAACTGGGACGCCGGCAACGACCCGCTCCGCAAGCAGCTGCCGGACAAGATCGTCGTCAAGCTGAAGGTCAACCAGGAGACGATCGACTCCAACCTGAAGGCCGGCAACTCCCACATCGACATCGTGGGCAACGGCGTCGCCCAGCAGACCCAGTCGGAGCTGCTGAGCTCGAAGGACCCGAACACCGACAACGCGCAGGGCGGTCGCCTGGTCTACATGGCGATCAACACCAAGGTGGCGCCCTTCGACAAGCCGGAGTGCCGCAAGGCCGTCCAGTACGCGGTGGACAAGGTCTCGGTGCAGACCGCCTTCGGCGGACCGGTCCGCGGCGCCATCGCCAGCACGGTGCTGCCGACGGACATCCCGGGCCACGTGGACTTCGACACCTACAAGACCCCGGACAACAAGGGCGACGAGGCCAAGTCCAAGGAACTGCTGACCGCCTGCGGCCAGCCGAACGGCTTCGAGACCACCATCACGGCCCGCAACGACCGTGCCGGTGAGGTCGACATGGCCACCGCGATCCAGGCCTCGCTGAAGAAGGTCGGGATCAACGTCAAGATCCAGCAGTACCCGGCCGGCAAGTACTTCAGTGACTACGCGGGTGTCCCGAAGTTCACCGAGGACAACAAGATCGGCCTCATGATGATGCAGTGGGGTGCCGACTGGCCGACCGGCTTCGGTTTCCTCCAGCAGGTCGTCCACGGTGGTGCGATCGGCAAGACCGGTAACACCAACCTGTCGCAGCTGAACAGCACCGAGATCAACGGCATGCTCGACAGCAACATCGCCAACACCGACCCCGCCGCGCGCGAGAAGGTCTACGGCGACATCGACAAGAAGGTCATGGACGAGGCGGTCATCGTGCCGCTGACCTACTTCAAGGTGCTGCACTACCGCTCGCCGAAGATCACCAACGCGGTGTCGAACCCGGCCTGGAGCGGCCAGTACGACTACCTCAACGTCGGCCTGAAGTAAGTCCCAACCCCGTAAGGCCCGACCTTTCAGCCCGATCTGCCAGAACCGTGGAAGGCAGGTGAAGGCAGCAGTGCACGCCGGCTCGTGCGGCTCCCCCGACCGGGGGGCCGTACGGGCCGGCGGACGCCGAAGCCGACCCTCGTGTTTGTGTACATCGTCCGGCGGATGATCGCCGCGGTGGCCCTGCTGCTCGTCGTCAGCGCGATCACCTTTGCGATTTTCTTCCTGCTGCCCAGGCTGGCCGGCGGCACCGTCGACTCGCTCGCCACTCAGTACATCGGCAAGAACCCGTCACCGGAGTCGATCGCCGCGGTCAAGCAGAACCTCGGCCTCGACCAGCCCCTGCACCACCAGTTCTGGGAGTTCCTGAAGGGGATATTCGTCGGCCGCGAGTTCAACTTCGGCCCGCAGCCCTCGCAGTGCCACGCGCCCTGCCTCGGCTACTCCTTCAAGGACCACGTCGAGGTCTGGCCCCAGATGCTGGAGCGCCTGCCGGTCACGGCCTCCCTCGCCTTCGGCGCGGCCGTCGTCTGGCTGGTCACCGGCGTGACCACCGGCGTCATCTCCGCCCTGCGCCCCGGCTCGCTCTTCGACCGCGTGGCCATGGGCGTGGCGCTCGCCGGCGTCTCGCTGCCCATGTTCTTCACCGGCGTCCTGTCGCTGGCGCTGTTCGTCTTCAACTGGCCGATCTTCACCAACGTGTACGTCGACTTCTCCGACGACCCGGCCGGCTGGTTCCAGGCGCTCGTCCTGCCCTGGTGCACCCTCGCCTTCCTCTACTCGGCGCTCTACGCCCGCCTCACCCGGGCCGGGATGCTGGAGACGATGAGCGAGGACTACATCCGTACGGCCCGCGCCAAGGGCCTGCGCGAGCGCGTCGTGGTCACCCGGCACGGACTGAGGTCCGCGCTGACGCCGATCATCACCATCTTCGGCATGGACTTCGGGCTCCTCCTCGGCGGCGCCATCGTCACCGAGACCGTCTTCTCGTACCACGGGGTCGGCGAGTACGCCTACCAGGCGATCGCGGTCAACGACCTCCCGAAGATCCTCGGCGTGACCCTGTTCGCCGCGTTCTTCATCGTGTTGTGCAACCTGGTGGTCGACCTCGTCTACGCCATCATCGACCCGAGGGTGAGGCTGTCGTGACCGACCCGACGAAGCCCGTCAGCGGTGCCGGCCAGGGCACCGGAACCAGCACCGGAACCGCCGCCGGCACCGGAACCGCGACGGCCCCCGGCGCGCCCGGGGCCTTCCTCGACGTCCGCGACCTGCGCGTCCACTTCCCCACGGACGACGGCCTGGTGAAATCGGTCGACGGACTCTCCTTCCAGCTGGAGAAGGGCAAGACCCTCGGCATCGTGGGCGAGTCGGGCTCCGGCAAGTCCGTCACCTCGCTGGCCCTCATGGGCCTGCACCGCGTCGGCAACGGCGGCCGGTCCAGCGCCGCCCTCTCGGGCGAGGTCTGGCTGGACGGCAGGGAACTGCTCTCCGCCCACCCGGAGGAGGTGCGCAAGCTGCGCGGCCGGGAGATGGCGATGATCTTCCAGGACCCGCTCAGCGCGATGCACCCGTACTACACCATCGGCTCCCAGATCGTGGAGGCCTACCGGGTCCACCACGACGTGAGCAAGAAGGTCGCGCGCGCCCGGGCCGTCGAGATGCTGGACCGCGTCGGCATCCCCGAGCCGAACAAGCGGGTGGACAACTACCCGCACGAGTTCTCGGGCGGCATGCGCCAGCGCGCCATGATCGCGATGGCGCTGGTGAACAACCCCGAACTGCTCATCGCGGACGAGCCGACGACCGCCCTCGACGTCACCGTCCAGGCGCAGATCCTCGACCTCATCCGGGACCTGCAGAAGGAGTTCGGCTCCGCGGTCATCATGATCACCCACGACCTCGGCGTGGTCGCCGAGATGGCCGACGACATCCTCGTGATGTACGGCGGCCGGTGCGTGGAGCGCGGTTCCGCCGAGAAGGTCTTCTACGAACCCCGCCACCCGTACACGTGGGGCCTGCTCGGTTCGATGCCCCGCATCGACCGCGACCAGACCGAGCGGCTCATCCCGGTCAAGGGCTCGCCGCCCAGCCTGATCAACATCCCCAGCGGCTGTGCCTTCAATCCGCGCTGCCCGTACGCCGACGTGCCCAAGGACGGGATCACCCGCACCCGGCGGCCCGAGCTGACCGAGGACGGGCACAAGCACTGGTCCGCCTGCCACATGCCGACGGAGCAGCGGACCCGGATCTGGACCGAAGAGATTGCGCCGAAGCTGTGACCGAGGACAAGAAGAAGACGGACGCCCCCGGCGTCCCCGCGCAGCGGGCGGAGGAGCCCGGGCCGCTGCTCAAGGTGTCCGGGCTGACCAAGCACTTCCCGATCCACAAGGGGCTGCTGCGCCGGCAGTCCGGCGCGGTCCAGGCCGTCGACGGCCTCGACTTCGAGGTGCGGCGCGGTGAGACCCTCGGGGTCGTGGGCGAGTCCGGTTGCGGCAAGTCCACGATGGGCCGGCTGCTCACCCGGCTGCTGGAGCCCACGGGCGGGACCATCGAGTTCGAGGGCAGGGACATCACCCACCTCGGGGCCTCGGCCATGCGGCCGCTGCGCCGCGACATCCAGATGATCTTCCAGGACCCGTACGGCTCGCTGAACCCGCGCCACACGGTCGGCACGATCGTCAGCGCCCCCTTCAAGCTGCAGGGCGTGCAGCCGGAGGGCGGGCTCAAGGCGGAGGTCCAGCGGCTGCTGTCGCTGGTGGGCCTCAACCCGGAGCACTACAACCGCTACCCGCACGAGTTCTCCGGCGGCCAGCGCCAGCGCATCGGCATCGCCCGCGCCCTGGCCCTGAACCCGAAGCTGGTCATCGCGGACGAGCCGGTCTCGGCGCTGGACGTGTCGATCCAGGCCCAGGTGGTCAACCTGCTCGACGACCTCCAGGAAGAGCTCGGCCTCACCTACGTGATCATCGCGCACGACCTGTCGGTCATCCGGCACGTGTCCGACCGCATCGCCGTGATGTACCTCGGCAAGCTCGTGGAACTGGCCGACCGGACAGCGCTCTACGAGACCCCGATGCACCCGTACACCAAGGCGCTGCTGTCGGCCGTACCGGTGCCGGACCCGCGCCGCCGGGGCGCGAAGAGCGGGCGCATCCTGCTCAAGGGCGACGTGCCCTCGCCGATCTCGCCGCCGAGCGGGTGCCGCTTCCACACGCGGTGCTGGAAGGCCACGCAGATCTGCACGACGCAGGAACCGCCGCTGCTGGCACTGAAGACGGGCCACCAGGTGGCCTGCCACCACCCGGAGAACGCCCCCGACCAGGCCCCGGGCGACAAGCCCCTGCCCGGCGCGGCGGACACGGTGGCGAAGGCGACGGAGTAACCGGGCAGGCGGGGCCGGACCATCCGGCTCCGCCGCGCAATCCAGCCTCGCCGCACCACCCCAGCCCCGCCGGCGTTTGAGGCGCGGGGTCTGGGGCGGAGCCCCAGGTCCTTGAGCCGCACCGCCCCCGCGGGCCCGCACCCGGCCCCGTCACCCCGGCGGCGAGCCAAGGGGTGACAATGACCCGGTGCTCCACGATCTCTTCCCGCCCGGGGTCCAGCATGCGCTGGACCTCGCCGGCATCTTCGTCTTCGCCACCGCCGGCGCCCTGCTCGCCGTCCGCAAGAACTTCGACGTCTTCGGCATCGCCGTCCTCGCCCTGGTCACAGCCCTGGGCGGCGGCCTCTTCCGCGACCTCGTGATCGGCGCGGTCCCGCCGGCCGCCTTCGGCGAGCTCAGCTTCTTCGTCACGCCGCTGGTCGCCGCCGCGCTCGTCTTCTTCCTGCACCCCGAGGTCCAGCGGATCAACCAGGCCATCAACGTGTTCGACGCCGCCGGCCTCGCGCTGTTCTGCGTGACGGGCACGACCAAGGCCTACGAGTACGGCCTCGGCCTCACCGCGTCCGCCGCGCTCGGCCTGGCCACGGCCGTCGGCGGCGGCGTACTGCGCGACGTACTCGTCAACGAGGTTCCCTCGCTCCTGCGCGACCGCGAGATGTACGCCGTGCCCGCCACCGTCGGCGCCGCCATGGTCGCCGTCTCCATCGCCCTGGACTCCCTCAACGCCGTCACCACCGGCCTGGCGATCGTCACCACGTTCGTCCTGCGGCTCCTCGCCATGCGCTACCACTGGCGGGCCCCGCTGGCCTGGAACCGGCGCTCCTCGGTGGCCGAAGAGCCGTAACAATAGAAAGCTACCGCTTAGTAGCAAGCCGGTGTACCGTCGTTTTCATGTCACACGCAGCTGCCAAGGCATCCATCGGCGACAGTGAGTTCGACCGCGACACCAGCATCACCGCACGCGCGGACGAGCCCGGGGTGTACGACGCGGAACTCTCCGCCGGGTGGACGATCATCGCCGCCGTCAACGGTGGTTACCTGCTGGCCCTGGTCGGCCGGGCCCTCTCCGCGGCCCTCCCGCACCCGGACCCCTTCACCGTCTCCGCGCACTACCTGACCTCCTCCGTGCCCGGCCCCGCCGTGATCCGCACGCAGGTGGTCCGCGTCGGCCGCACCCTCTCCACCGGACAGGCCTCGCTGTTCCAGTTCGACGAGAGCGGCGCCGAGGTCGAGCGCATCCGCGTCCTCGCCTCCTACGGCGACCTCGCGGCCCTGCCTGACGACGTCCGCACGGTCGCCGAGCCGCCCGTCATGCCCGCCTACGAGGACTGCATCGGCCCCGAGGCCGGCCCGGCCCCGATCCCCGGCAGCTCCGCCATCGTGGACCGGCTCCGGCTCCGGCTGGACCCGGCGACCGCGGGATGGGCCATCGGCGCCCCCTCGGGCAAGGGCGAGATGCGGGCCTGGTTCGAGCTGGCCGACGGCCGCGACGCCGACCCGCTGTCCATGCTCCTCGCGGTGGACGCGCTGCCGCCGACCGCCTTCGACCTCGGCCTGGTGGCCTGGACCCCGACCGTGGAACTCACCACGCACGTCCGCCGCCGCCCGGCCCCCGGACCCCTCCGGGTCGCCATCACCACCCGCAACCTGGCCGGCGGCTTCCTGGAGGAGGACGCCGAGGTCTGGGACTCCACGGACCACCTGGTGGCCCAGTCCCGCCAACTGGCCCGCGCGCTCCGTTCTTGAACGCGCCCCTCGCACCACTCGGCCCTGGCGGGCCTCCCGGGCTTCGCGGCGCTGCGCCGGACTCCGTCCGTCGTGGGCGCCGGGCCCATCGGGGGCCCGCCGCACAATCCAGCCCCGCCGGCGTTTGAGGCGCGGGGTCTGGGGCGGAGCCCCAGGTCTTTCAGCCCCGCCGGCGAGGCGCGGGGGCCCGGGGCGGACCCGGGAGACGGCGGGGCAGAGCCGCCCGGGGTCCCGCCGGGCGGACCGGCATCGGCGGGCTCGTAGAATCGGGGGATCATGGCCTACCTCGACCACGCCGCCACCACCCCGATGCTGCCGGAGGCCGCCGCGGCGATGACCGCGCAGTTCGCCGCCACGGGGAACGCGTCCTCCCTGCACGCCGCCGGCCGCCGGGCCCGCCGTACCGTCGAGGAGGCCCGCGAGGCCTTCGCCGAGGCGGTCGGCGCCCGCCCCAGCGAGGTGGTGTTCACCGCCGGCGGCACGGAGGCCGACAACCTCGCGGTCAAGGGCCTCTACTGGGCCCGGCGCGACGCCGACCCGGCCAGGACCCGGGTCCTGGCCAGCCCCGTCGAGCACCACGCCGTGCTCGACGCCGTCCACTGGCTCGCCGAACACGAAGGCGCCCGCGTCGAGTACCTGCCCGTGGACCGCTACGGCCGCGTGCACCCCGACGCCTTCCGGGAAGCCGTCGAGCGCAACCCCGACGACGTGGCCCTGGCCACCGTCATGTGGGCCAACAACGAGATCGGCACCGTCATGCCGGTCCGTGAACTGGCCGCCGTCGCCCGCGAGCACGGGATCCCGCTGCACTCCGACGCCGTCCAGGCCTTCGGGCAGCTCGACGTCCACTTCGCCGACAGCGGCCTCGCGGCCATGACCGTCAGCGGCCACAAGGTCGGCGGCCCCTACGGCATCGGCGCGCTGCTCCTCGGCCGCGACCAGACCCCCGTACCCGTCCTGCACGGCGGCGGCCAGGAGCGGCACGTCCGCTCCGGCACCCTCGACGTGCCGGCCATCGCCGCCTTCGCCGTGGCCGCGGTCCTCGCCGCCGAGCGGCGGGAGCGGTTCGCCGCCGAGGTCGGCGCCCTGCGCGACGAGCTGGTCGCCGCCGTCCGCGCGGCCGTGCCCGACGCCGTGCTCGGGGGAGACCCCGAGGAGCGGCTTCCGGCCAACGCCCACTTCAGCTTCCCCGGCTGCGAGGGCGACTCCCTGCTGCTCCTGCTCGACGCCCAGGGCATCGAGTGCTCCACCGGCTCCGCCTGCACCGCCGGCGTGGCCCAGCCGAGCCACGTCCTGCTGGCCACCGGCACCGACCCGCAGCTGGCCCGTGGCACCCTGCGCTTCTCCCTCGGCCACACCTCCACCAAGGAGGACGTCGCAGCCGTGGCCGCGGCCATCGGCCCGGCCGTGGAACGCGCCCGCACCGCAGGTCTCAGCTAGGCCGTCTCTTCCGGATCCGGCCTGACCCGCGTCGTCTGGCACCGCACCTCGCCGCGTTGTCGGGGCGCCCAAGTACGTCCAGTACTCGGGCGCCCCTCCGCCTTGCGATGCACGGCACCAGACGACGCGGGCTTAACCGGCCAGATCCAAAAGAGACGGCCTAGGGCCCGGGCTTCGCGGCGAGGACTTCCCGGACGAGGCTTATGTAGCGGTCCCAGTCCCAGTGGGGGCCCGGATCCGTGTGGTCGGCACCCGGGACCTCGGAGTGCCCGACGAGGTGGGTGCGGTCCGCCGGTATGTCGTACCGGCGGCAGATGTCGGCCGCCAGCCGCGCCGACGCCGCGTACATCGCGTCCGTGAAGTCCTGCGGGCGGTCCACGAACCCGACGTGCTCGATGCCGATGCTGCGCTCGTTCATCGAGCGGTTCGCCGCGTGGAAGGCCACGTCCATCTCGCGCACCAGCTGCTCCACGTGGCCGTCGCCGCGCACCATGTAGTGCGCCGACGCCCGGTGGAACGGGTTCTTGAAGGCCTGCACCGAGCCCTCGAAGCTGCCCTGTGTGACATGGACGACGATCCGGTCCACCCGGTAGTCGTCGGGCCGGTCCGCCATCCGCCAGTTCGCCGGCGAGGCCGAGGTCCAGCTCGCGCCCGCGTGGTCGAGCTCGCCCTCCTTGCGCGGCTTGGCCACTCCCGGTATCAGCCACCAGGCCCGGCCGATCTCGTCCCGGCCCGCGACGGCCGCGGCCGCGAACACCCCGAGCCCGCCGAACAGCACCGCCCTGCGGGTCCGGTTCCGCGGTTTCGATCTTTTGTTCCCGAGCTCGGTCATGTGATCCACCCCCCTGCACCCGATAACGCGCTGTGACCCCGCTCGGTTCCCCGTACTCTGGACGGTGCTATGACTGAGAACCTGCCGCGCACCGCCCGCCCCCTTCGCGTCCTGGCCGCCATGTCCGGCGGCGTGGACTCCGCCGTCGCCGCCGCCCGCGCGGTCGAAGCCGGGCACGACGTGACCGGCGTACACCTGGCGCTCTCCGCGAACCCGCAGTCCTTCCGGACCGGCGCCCGCGGCTGCTGCACCATCGAGGACTCCCGCGACGCCCGCCGCGCCGCCGACGTCATCGGCATCCCGTTCTACGTCTGGGACCTGGCCGAGCGCTTCCGCGAGGACGTCGTCGAGGACTTCATCGCCGAGTACGAGGCCGGGCGCACCCCGAACCCGTGCCTGCGCTGCAACGAGAAGATCAAGTTCGCGGCGCTGCTCGACAAGGCCCTCGCCCTCGGCTTCGACGCCGTCTGCACCGGCCACTACGCCACCGTCGTGCTGAACGAGGACGGCTCCCGCGAGCTGCACCGCGCCTCCGACATGGCCAAGGACCAGTCGTACGTCCTCGGCGTCCTCGACGAGAAGCAGCTCGCCCACGCGCTCTTCCCGCTCGGCGACACCCTCACCACCAAGGACGAGATCCGCGCCGAGGCCGAGGAGCGCGGCCTGGCCGTCGCGAAGAAGCCCGACAGCCACGACATCTGCTTCATCGCCGACGGCGACACCCAGGGCTTCCTCGCCGGCCGCCTCGGCAAGGCCGAGGGCGACATCGTCGACGAGGCCACCGGCGAGAAGGTCGGCACCCACGAGGGCGCCTTCGGCTTCACCATCGGCCAGCGCAAGGGCCTGCGCATCGGCCACCCCGCCCCCGACGGCAAGCCGCGCTACGTCCTCGACATCTCCCCGGTGAACAACACCGTCACCGTCGGCCCGGTCGAGGCCCTCGACGTCACCGCCCTCACCGCGATCCGCCCCCGCTGGTGCGGCTCCACGGCCGCCGCCCCGGGCACGTACACCGCCCAGCTGCGCGCCCACGGCGGCGAGACCGAGGTCTTCGCCGAGGTCGTGGACGGCGAGCTGCGCGTCTCCTTCACCGAGCCGGTCCGCGGCGTGGCCCCCGGCCAGGCGATCGTGCTCTACGACGGCACCCGCGTGGTCGGCTCCGCCACCATCGCGACCACGACCCGGGCCACCGCCGCCGTCTGACCGGCTTCCCGCACGGCAGGACGCCGCGGCCCCCCCGTGCGGGCCGCGGCGTCCTGCTGTCCGGAATCAGGCCGCCGGGTACCAGACGGTGCCGTTGGCGCCGTGCCGGGCGAGGGTGGTGGCGATGATCTCGCCCTCCTGGAAGTAGCGCGGGTGCTGCTGGAGGAAGCCGGGGAAGGAGGCCAGCGACGTCGCGTCACAGACCCCGTCGGTCTGGATGCAGTGGCGCTGGACGGGGACGCCCGGGAAGTCCTCCGGCCCGGTGCCGGGGGAGTAGGCCACGAAGGGGATGAGGGCCCCCTCCGGTACCAGGCGCCAGAAACCGGTTCCGGGCTGCATCGGGTCGGAGTAGAGCATGCCGTCGACCCGCTCGCGCGGCACCTCGGTGCCGTTGTCGGCGATCGTCTGGAGCAGCAGGTCGGCGACCCAGGCGCCCTGGGAGTAGCCGGCGATCGTGAAGGTCGCCGTCGGGTCGGTGCGGTAGGCCTCCTCCAGGGCGGCCCTGGCGTTCCAGTAGCCCTGGTTCACGCTGTCGCCGAAGCTCGGCGCGAAGGGGGCCGGCTGCTCGTTGTGGCTCCCGACGAAGGGGCCGCCGCTGGCCACGTAGCAGACCGGAATCGCGATGCCCCCGTTCAGATCCCTGTTCGCGGCGTCGAAGCTCGTGGTGCAGCCGGGCGCCTCCGCGGCCGCTCCGGTGCCGCCGATCTCGATGTAGTAGTGGTTCGCCGGGGCGGCGTGCGCGCCGGTCGGTGCGACGACGGCGCCGGCGAGCAGCAACGCCGTCGACGCGACGACGGACTTGAGGCGGCGGGTGAGCCGGTTCGGCTTCGTGGTGGACATGAGGGTCAACTCCCCTGGGTCGAGGCGACGCCGCGTCAAGTGCGGCGACAGGCACTCATCGTGGTGTTCGCGCTGGTCGGCGGACCATGCCCGCAACCGGCCATATGTGGCCGGTTGGCCGTGCCCCGTGGTTTGACCGGGATTCCGGAGGACATCGGACACAGGTGGCAGGAGCGTCGGCAGGGGAAAGGGCGGACAAGTGAGCAGCCGGTTCGGTGCGTTGCTCCGCGGGTTGCGGCACGAGGCGGGGATGACGCAGGAGCAGTTGGCCGAGCGGTCCCGGCTCGGGGTCCGGACCATCCACCGGCTGGAGACCGGCAAACCCACCGACGCCCGGATGGGAACGGTGAAGCAGGTCGCGCACGCACTCGCCGACGAGCTGCGGCGCGACCGGGACGAGCTCTGGGCGGACCTGCTGGCCGCCCACCGGGGCAGCGGGACCGCCGCCGGGCAGGCCGCGGAGGAGGGCGTGCGCGAGCAGCCGTCCGAGCCCGTCGCGGCTCCGGCTCCCGTACCCGCCTCCGTACAGGCTCCCGTACCCGCCTCCGTACCGGCTCCCGTACCGGCCCGGCCGGGGCGCCCCGGCACGCTGCCGACGTCCCGGGGCGCCCTGGCCGCGGTGGCCGAGGCGCTCGCCCACGACGTCTACGGCCGCTGCATCCGCGAGGAGGAGCAGCGCCGCGTCCGCGACCCCTTCCCGCTGCCCGTGCGCTGGCGCTCCGCGCCCGCCGAACTGCTCGACCACCGGGCCAACATCAGCGGCACTCCACCCGGAGCCCCCGCGGCGCCCGGAGCCGGCGCAGCGGCCGACGGGCAGCCGTCCCTCGACGGCGGCCTCACCGACATCGCCGACGTCTACCGGCGCGTCCGGTCCGGCCGGCTGGTCGTGCTCGGCCGGGCCGGCTCCGGCAAGACCGTCCTCGTGCTGCGGTTCGTCCTCGACCACCTGGGCGCCCGCGCCCCCGGCGAGCCCGTACCCGTGGTCTTCAGCATGGGATCGTGGGACCCGACCGGCACCACCCTGCGCGACTGGCTGATCGCCCGCCTGCTGCGCGACCACCCGCACCTCGACGCGAACGCACCCGGCGGCGCCACCCTCGCCGCCGCCCTGGTGGACGCCGGATGGATCCTGCCGGTGCTGGACGGGTTCGACGAGATGGCCACCGGGCTGCTCGGCGTCGCCCTGCGCGAACTCAACACCAGCGCGCTGCCGCTGCTCCTGACCAGCCGCACCGAGCAGTTCGCCGAGGCCGTCGGCGTCGAGGTGCTCCGCCGGACCGCGGGCATCGAGCTGCTGGACCTGGACGCCGACGACCTGGTCCACTACCTGCCCCGCACCGCGCGCCCCACCGCACCGGCCGGCCCTGACGGCCCGGCCGCCACCGGCTGGGACCCCGTGCTGGAGCGGCTGCGCACGGATCCGGACGGCGCTCCCGGCGCCCGCCTCGCGGCCGTGCTCCGCACCCCGCTGATGGTCCTGCTCGCCCGGACCGTCTACAGCGACACCCCGGCCCAGGACCCGGCCGCACTGCTGGACTCCGACCGCTTCCCGACCCCGGGGTCCGTCGAGGAGCACCTGCTGGCCGGATTCGTGCCGAGCGTCTACGGGTCGCCCCCCGCGGCCGTCCCGGGCGCACGCCGCGCGCGCGGGCCCCGTACCTGGGACCCGCGGCGCGCCCGGCACTACCTGGGCCACCTCGCCGGGCACCTGGACCGGCCCGGGCGGCGCGAGGGCCAGGACCTGGCCTGGTGGCAGCTGCGCGAGTCACTGCCGCTGCCCTCGCGGATCCTGGCCGTCGTTCTCGCCTGCTCCCTGGTCACCGCGGTCGCCGACTGGCTGGTCTTCCCCGCCAAGAACCTGGCGGCGGGCCACGGCGCCGCCTTCGCGCTCGGCAGCGGCCTGCTGGACGCGCTGCTGTTCGGCCCCGCCGTCGGCCTCGCCTTCGGGCTGGTCCACGGACTGGTGGCCGTGCTCGGGATCCGGGCGTTCGAGCCGTCCCGGGTGCGGATACGGCTGCCGGGCCGCCGCCGGCCGTCCGCCGGACCGTCCGCCCGCCGGGTCGCCACTCTCGTACCGGCCGGACTGCTGGGCGGCTGCGTGATGGGCCTCGGGTGCGGGCTCGCCTACACCGTCGGTGCCCAGCTGACGTACGGCGGGATGCCGGTCAACCCGGCGGTGATCGAGGCGACGGCCGTCAACTGCCTGATGTACGGGCTCACGTTCGCCCTCGCGGGAGGGCTCGTACTCGGGCTCGTGGCGACCCTGGAGACCCCCATCGACCTCGGCCGCGCCGCCACCCCGACGGACCTCCTGGCCATCAACCGCAGCATCGTGGTGCGCCAGGCCCTCTTCCTGGCGCCGATGCTCACCGTGGTGATCGCCTTCGGCGGCCGGCTCATGACCGAGCTGCTCCAGGGCGTGGTCGGCCCCCTGACCTGGCCGATGGCCGACGGGCTCGCGCTCGGCGCCGTGGGCGGGGTGGCCGGAGCGCTCTCCTACGCCCTGGCGTTCACCGCCTGGGGCCAGTGGGTGCTCCTGACCCGCATCTGGCTGCCGCTGACCGGGCGCCTCCCCTGGGCGACCGTCGCCTTCCTCGAGGACGCCTACCGGCGCGGCGTGCTGCGCCAGGTCGGCGCCGTCTACCAGTTCCGCCACGCCCGGCTCCAGCGCCACCTGCGCGGACGGCCCGGCGGCTAGACCCCGTACGGCCCCGGGCCGGCCCGCCGTGGGCCGTGCCGCTCAGGCGACCGTCAGGACGATCTTGCCGGTGGTGCGGCCCAGTTCGCCGATCTCGTGGGCCTTCGCGGCCTGCTCCAGCGGCAGCACCGTGTCGACCAGCGGCTTCAGCAGGCCCTGATCGGCCAGGGCCGCGATCTCCCGCAGGCCCTGCAGGTCGGGCTCCACGAGGACCCAGGAGGCGTGCACGCCCTCCGTGTCCGCGGGGATGCCGTCCGGGCCCGGCAGGGTCACCAGGTGCCCGCCCGGCTTGAGCACCTTCAGGGAGCGCCGCGTGTAGTCCCCGCCGATGGCGTCGACCACGACGTCCACGCCGGAGACGACGTCCTCGAACTCCGTGCTGCGGTAGTCGATCACCTCGTCGGCGCCGAGCTCGCGCAGCAGCGCGTGCTTGCCCGCGCTCGCCGTGCCGATCACGTACGCGCCGCGGGCCTTGGCGATCTGCACCGCCAGGTGCCCGACCCCGCCGGCCGCCGCGTGCACGAGCACCCGCTGCCCGGCCGCGACCCCGGCCGTGTCCACCAGCGCCTGCCAGGCGGTCAGCGCCGCCAGCGGCAGCGCGGCCGCCTGCACGTGGTCGAGGGAGGCCGGCTTGCGGGCGAAGTGCCGGGCGGGGGCGGTCACGTACTCGGCGTACCCGCCGGCCTGCTGCGGGAAGCGGGGCATGCCGTACACCTCGTCGCCCGCCCGGTACAGGGTCACGCCCGGCCCGACGGCCTCGACCGTGCCCGAGACGTCCCAGCCGACCATCGGGACCGGCCCCCACGGGATCAGGGCGCCGCTCTCGCGGGTCTTCCAGTCGACAGGGTTCACCCCGGCGGCGTGGACCCGTACCAGGATCTCGCCCAGGCCCGGCTCGGGCCGGTCCAGCTCGGTCTCGGTCAGGACCTCGGGCCCGCCCCACTGGCTGACGACGATGGCGCGCATGGTTTCTCCTCGGATGCGATTCGCGTGATTTCGTGTGATGCACGGGATTCGTGCGTTCTCGTGCTGCTGCCGCACCAGCTTCGGCTCCGCGGCACCCTCGTGGTATTGGCCGTACGGCCACCATGTGACAGGATCTGGCCATGCACAGGATCGCCGTACTGGCCCTCGAAGGCGTCCCCCCGTTCGAGCTCGGGATCCCCTCCCGGGTCTTCGGCAACGCCCTCGACGAGGCCGGGAACCCGCTCTACGAGCTCACCGTCTGCACCGCCGACGGCCGGCCCGTGACCAGCGACGCGGGCTTCACCGTGGGCGTCACGGCGGGCGCCGAGGCCCTCGCCGCGGCCGACACCGTGATCATCACGCCCACGCACGCCATGGACGAGCTCGCCCACGGCTCGCCCCTGCCGCAGGCCCTGGTCGACGCCCTCGCCGCGATCAGGCCCGGCACCCGGCTGGTCTCCCTCTGCACCGGCTCGTACGTCCTCGCCGCCGCCGGGCTGCTCGACGGCCGGCCCGCCACCACGCACTGGGTGCACGCCCCCGAGTTCCAGCGCGGCTTCCCGCGCGTCCGGCTCGACGAGGAGGTGCTCTTCGTCGACGACGGCGACATCCTCACCTCGGCGGGCGTGGCCGCCGGCGTCGACCTCTGCCTCTACATGATCCGCCAGGACCACGGCACGGCCGTGGCCAACCGGGCCGCGCGCCTGTGCGTCGTACCGCCGTGGCGCGACGGCGGGCAGGCCCAGTACATCGACCGGCCCGTCCCCGAACCCACCGTGGCCACCACCACCGCCACCCGCGCCTGGGCCCTGGAACGCCTCGCCGAACCGGTCACCCTCGCCGAACTGGCCGCCCACGCCCGGATGAGCCTGCGCACCTTCACCCGGCGCTTCCGCGACGAGGTCGGCATGACCCCGGTGCAGTGGCTGACCGCCCAACGCCTCGAAGTGGCCCGCCACTTGCTGGAGTCCAGCGACCTGCCGGTCGACCTGGTCGCCCACCGTTCCGGCTTCGGCTCCGCCAACTCCCTGCGCCAGCACATGCGTGCCGCCCTCGGCATCTCCCCGATCGCCTACCGGCGCACCTTCCAGCCCGCGGAGGCATGACCCGGGAGGTAATCGCCGCGGCGGCCGCGCCCTGACAGGATCGGATCAACGGGTCCGGACCGACGGGCCGGTGGACAGGGGAGCAGACCATGACCGCGTACGCCATCGCCCACATCCGCCCCGAGACGATGAACGAGGACATCCTCGAGTACATCGAGCGGATCCAGTCGACCATGGACCCCTTCGAGGGCCGCTTCCTCGTGCACGGCAAGGAGGTCGAGGTCCTGGAGGGCCCCTTCCCCGGCACCGTCGTCGTGATCGGCTTCCCGGACATCGAGCGGGCCCGCGCCTGGTACGCCTCCGACGCCTACCGGGCCATCCTCCCGCTGCGCACCCGCCACATGGCGGGCGAGGTCATCCTCGTCGAGGGCGTCCCCGCCGACTACGACGCCTCGAAGACAGCCGCGGGCCTGCGCGCAGCCGCAGGGCTCTGACGATGGGCAACCGGGCCGTCTTCGTCCTCTCGGGCTCCCGGGGCCGTCCCCGTCACCGCTCCTCCCACGGCGCCGTGGACCTGGACCTCGACCTGCTGGCCGGGCCCGGGGCGGCGCTCCCGTACCTGCGCGGCCATGCTCGGGAGGACGACTGGTACCCCGACGACATGGTCGAGGCGGGCGTCCTCGCCGACGAGGCCCGCCGGCTCCTGCTGGTCTTCGCGCGGGAGGGGGCCATCGCCTCCCAGCGCACCCGGGCCGCCACCCTGGAGCTGCTGCGGTGCGCCTGGCCGGGATGGGAGGTGCGCTGGCTCTACGACGGCCAGAGCGGGCTGCGCGCCCACCTCGGGCTCGATCCGGAAGAGGCGGACACCGCCGTGTACCCCGGTCCCGCACTGGAGCCGGACGACGAGGTGCTGGACGAAGCCGACCCGCTGGTCGCCGTGGTCACCATCGGCGCGGACCGCTGTCACGTGCTCGCCGACATCAACGACCACCCCGTCGAGGAGGGGCCCGCCCTGCTGGAGCGGCTCCGGGACGCCCCGGACCACGGGAGCCACCGGCTGCGGGCGGACGCCGGCATCCACGTGGATCCCGAGCGGCGCCGGGTCGGCTGGTGGCTGAACACGGCCCGCGCCCGCGGCCGTACCCCTGCCTCCCGCTGGCCCGGCTGGACGGTGGAGTTCTGGGAGGACCGCTGGGCCGAGCACGAGCGGGCCTGCGGCGGCCGCTTCGCCCCGCCCGCGCCGGACCGCGCCGCCGCGCTGGCCGACGTACGCGACCAGGCCCTGGAGCGGTGGGCTGGGCCGCGGGGCGACGTACGGGCCCGGCTCGTCGCGGCGCTCCCGCACGCCGTGATCGGCCAGGGCTTCGCCCCCGCCGTCACGGCGGAGCAGGCGGCCGCCGCGCGCGCCGCCGTGGAACGGGCCCACGCGGCGGCCACGGGTCTCTGACCTCCGGGCCGACGGCGGGTCCAGGGGTGCGAGCATGGGCGGTATGGCTACTCACATGATCACCGGTGCCGGATCCGGCATCGGCGCGGCCGTCGCGGCCCGCCTGCACGCCCGTGGCGACGACCTCGTCCTCCTCGCCCGCGACGCCGGCCGCGGCAAGCAGCTCGTCGAGCGGTACCCCGGGGCGCGCGTCCTCGTGGGCGACCTCGCCGACCCCGATCGGCTCTCGTGGGCCTTCTCCAAGCAGGCGATCCCCGAGCGCATCGACTCCCTGCTGCACGTCGCCGGGATCGTGGACCTCGGACCGGTCGGTGAGCTCCGCCCCAAGACCTGGCACCAGCAGCTCAACGTGAACCTGATCGCGCCCGCCGAGGTCACCCGGCTGCTGCTGCCCACCCTGCGCGCCTCCAAGGCCACCATCGTCTTCGTGAACTCCGGCGCCGGCCTGACCGCCCACGCCGACTGGAGCGCGTACGCCGCCTCCAAGCACGGGCTGAAGGCCCTCGCCGACTCACTGCGCGAGGAGGAGAAGCCCCACGGGGTCCGCGTCACCTCCGTGTACCCGGGGCGGACCGCCAGCCCCATGCAGGCCAAGGTGCGCTCCCAGGAGGGCAAGGAGTACGACCCGGCCGACTGGATCGACCCCGAGTCGGTGGCGACCACCATCGTCATGGCCGTCGACCTGCCGCGCGACGCCGAGGTCAACGACCTGAGCGTCAGGCCGGGCCGGTGACCGCGAGCGCCACCGGCGTCGGTTCGCTGCCCGGCGGCGACGCCCGCGAGGCCGCGAAGACCGTCACCGGGTCCTTCGAGGAGTACCCGTACCTCCCCGAGCTGCCCGCCCGGGGACCCGGCGCCGACATGATCGGCCGTTCCCTCGGACTGCTCGTCGACATGTACGCGCACGTCGAGCCCAGCGGCTGGCGGATCAGCGACCGCCCCGGACGGGACTCGAAGCGGGCCCGGTCCTGGCTCGGCGAGGACCTCGACGCCCTGGAGGAGTTCACCCAGGGGTACACGGGGAAGCTCAAGGTCCAGGCCGTCGGGCCGTGGACGCTGGCCGGCGCCCTGGAACTGCACGGCGGCGAGGCCATGCTCCAGGACCCGGGGGCCTGCCGCGACCTGGCCGGATCCCTGGCCGAGGGGCTGCGGGAGCACCTGGCCGACGTACGCAAGCGGATCCCCGGCGCCGAGGTCGTGCTGCAGTTCGACGAGCCGTCCCTGACGGCCGTGCTCCTCGGCCGGGTCCGCTCCGCGAGCGGCTACCGCACCTACCGCGCCGTCGACCGGCAGGTCGTCGAGGGCACGCTGCGCGAACTCTTCGCCGTGCACGACGGGGACGTGATCGTGCACTCCTGCGCGCCCGAGGTCCCCTTCGGCCTGCTGCGCCGGGCCGGGGCCGCAGGCGTGTCGTTCGATTTCTCGCTGCTCACCGAGCGCGAGGATGACGCCATCGGGGAGGCCGTCGAAGGCGGTGCGAAACTCTTCGCCGGAGTGGTGCCGGGCACGGACGGCCCGTTGTCGGACCCTGCCGGTAGCGTCATGGGTGTCAGGAAGCTTTGGCGCAGGCTGGGGCTGGCCCCGGGGACTCTGGCGGAGTCCGTGGTGGTCACTCCGTCGTGCGGTCTGGCGGGCGCCTCGCCCGCCTACGCCCGCGCGGTGCAGGCGCATTGCGTCAGGGCGGCGAGGTCGCTCGCCGACAACCCTGAGTGACGGTCGAGACGGGGCACGGGAGGACACGGCATGGCAGCCGAACAGCAGGACACGGCAGTACCGGCGGCGGTGCGTGAGCAGCACCAGCTGCTCGCCGAGCAGATCGAGGAGCACCGCTTCCGGTACTACGTGAACGACCAGCCGGTCGTCAGCGACGCCGAGTTCGACAAGCTGCTGCGCTCGCTGGAGGCGCTGGAGGAGCAGTACCCCGAGCTGCGCACGCCCGACTCGCCCACCCAGAAGGTGGCCGGGGCGTACGAGACGGACTTCGCCTCCGTCGAGCACCGGGAGCGCATGCTCTCCCTCGACAACGCCTTCGACGACGAGGAACTGGCCGCCTGGGCCGAGCGGGTGGCCCGGGACGTGAACACCTCGGACTACCACTACCTGTGCGAGCTGAAGGTGGACGGCCTCGCCGTCAACCTCACCTACGAGAACGGCCGGCTCACCCGTGCCGCCACCCGCGGCGACGGCCGCACCGGTGAGGACATCACGCCCAACGTCCGCACCATCGCCGAGATCCCGGACCGCCTCAAGGGCGACCGGATCCCGGCCCTCGTCGAGATCCGCGGCGAGGTCTACTTCCCGATGGAGAAGTTCGAGGAGCTCAACGCCCGGCTCGTGGAGGCGGAGGGCAAGCCCTTCGCCAACCCGCGCAACGCCGCGGCCGGTTCGCTGCGGCAGAAGGACCCGAAGGTCACCGCGAGCCGCCCGCTGCACATGGTCGTCCACGGCATCGGCGCCCGCCAGGGCTTCGAGATCGAGCGCCAGTCGCAGGCGTACGAGCTGCTGCGCGAGTGGGGCCTGCCGACCGCCCGGCACAACAGGGTGGTCGCCTCCCTCGCCGAGGTCCGCGCGTTCATCGCGGAGTTCGGCGAGAACCGGCACTCGGTGGAGCACGAGATCGACGGCGTGGTCGTCAAGCTCGACGAGATCGCCCTCCAGGGGCGGCTCGGCTCCACCGCGCGCGCCCCGCGCTGGGCGATCGCCTGGAAGTACGCCCCCGAAGAGGTCAACACCAAGCTGATCGACATCAAGGTCGGCGTCGGCCGCACCGGGCGCGTCACCCCGTACGCGCAGGTGGAGCCGGTGACGGTGGCGGGCTCGGAGGTCGAGTTCGCCACCCTGCACAACCAGGAGGTCGTCAAGGCCAAGGGCGTCCTCATCGGGGACACCGTCGTGCTGCGCAAGGCGGGCGACGTCATCCCCGAGATCCTCGGGCCGGTGGTGGACCTGCGGGACGGCAGCGAGCGGGAGTTCGTGATGCCGGCCGAGTGCCCCGCGTGCGGGACGGAGCTGCGGCCCATGAAGGAGGGGGACATCGACGTCCGGTGCCCCAACGCCCAGACCTGCCCCGCCCAGCTGCGCGAGCGCCTCTTCTACCTGGGCGGCCGGCAGTCCCTGGACATCGAGAACTTCGGCATGGTGGCCGCGGCCGCGCTGACCGCCCCGCTGGAGCCGGCCCGGCCGCCGCTGCTCGACGAGGGCGACCTCTTCGGCCTGACCATCGAGCAGCTGCTGCCCATCAAGGCGTACGTCCTGGACCCGGACAGCGGGCTGCCCAAGCGGGACCCGAAGACCGGCGAGGAGAAGATCGTCACGGTCTTCGCCAACCAGAAGGGCGAGCCGAAGAAGAACGCCCTGGCGATGCTGGAGCACATCGCCGCCGCCAAGGAGCGCCCGCTCGCCCGCGTCATCAACGGCCTGTCGATCCGTCACGTCGGCCCGGTCGCGGCGGAGGCCCTCGCCCGCGAGTTCCGCTCGATCGAGCGCATCGAGCAGGCCACCGAGGAGGAACTGACCGCCACCGACGGGGTCGGGGCGATCATCGCCGCCTCCCTCAAGGAGTGGTTCGCCGTCGACTGGCACCAGGAGATCCTGCGCAAGTGGCGGGAGGCCGGGGTACGGATGGAGGAGGAAGGTTCCGCCGAGGAGGAGGGGCCCCGGCCGCTGGAGGGACTGACCGTCGTCGTCACCGGCACTTTGCAGAGCCACACGCGGGACGGCGCGAAAGAGGCCCTCCAGATCCGCGGCGCCAAGGTCACCGGCTCCGTGTCGAAGAAGACCTCGTTCGTCGTCGTCGGCGACAACCCGGGCTCCAAGTACGACAAGGCCGTGCAGTTGAAGCTGTCCATCCTCGACGACGCCGGTTTCGCCGTGCTGCTGGAGCAGGGCCCGGACGCGGCGCGGGAGGCCGCCCTCCCGGTGGACGGCGAGGGCGAAGGGGAGTAATACCGGGTAGTACCGGGGAAAGCCCGTGAGGGGAATCGCCGAGGGGGAGTAGCGAAGGCGAACGGATGCGTGGCGTGCGGCCGTACGGGCGGGCGCACGCCAGGCGCGGCAGCCGGTGGTAAACGGCTGGTACAAGGCTGGTCGCAGGGCGGTGACCTGTCGGATCATCGGATGGGTGACGTGGGGGTCCTGGTCCAAACTCACCCGTTCGGCGGATACCGTACTGATGAGGATGGCTGGGTCGCATTCGGGCAACCACTGCCGACCGCTGCCCCTGGGAGCCTCCCGCGTCCTACTGTTGAGGGGTGCGCCTGTCGTGCACGGCTGCAGGATGCGATCCGGCCGTGGTGGCATGACATCGGGGCCATCGCGTGACATCGGCATCGCCGGCTGTGAGAGGTACGGGCATGAAACCCACCGAAAGCGCCGACCCGTCACCTGAATTCGGCGGGGAACTCCCGTCCATGCGGGCGGGCAGGCTCGGTGTCCTGGGTGCCAGGACGCCGGAGACCCGACCGATCGACACCGACGCGGGCGGACAGGAGCGGCGCGGCGTGCTGCCCTTCCTGGTCGTGGGCCTCTCGGTCGTGGCACTCGGCGCCGGCATCGCGTCCGCGCTGACCGGCCGTCACGCACTGTTCCCCGGCGGCACGGTCGGCTGGGCGCTGGCCCTGCTCACCGGCATCATCGTCGGCCACCTGGTCGCCCTGGGCCGGGACCGCTGGTGGGGCGGCACCGGATCCGGCGCCGCGCTCACCCTCGGCGTGCTCCTCCTCTACGGGTGGGTACCCGCCGGCCTGGTCTCGCTGGCGGTGGTCTCCCTGGTCGGAGCCGCCCGCCGGCACCGCTGGCGGCAGGGACTGCTGCACGGCTCCGTGGACATCCTCGGCATCGGCGCCGGGGCCCTCGTCCTCGCCGCCTTCGGGGTGGACCCCTCCGTCGAGACCCCCTGGCTGCCGACCACCTGGGCGCTGGAGGCGGTCCCCGAGGTGGTCCTCGTCGCCGTCGCCTACCTGCTCGTCACCCGGGTCCTGCTCTGGATCGCGCTCGCCCCGCGCGGCGGCGGCCTGCCCACCGTCGCCCGCACCGCCCTGCTCCGGCAGGCCTTAGTCGCGGTCGCACTGCTCGGCATCGCCCCCCTGATCTGCGTCGTCGCGGTCACCCAGCCGGTCCTGCTGCCGCTGTTCGCCGTACCGCTGATCGCGCTGGACTCCACCCTGTGGATCGCCCGGGCGCGCGCCGAGGAACAGCTGCGGGACCCGCTGACCGGGCTCCCGAACCGGCAGTGGCTGCTGGAGCGCGCCTGGTCCGCCCTGGACGAGGCTGAACGTTTGGGCACCCGGGCAGCTCTCGTGCTGATCGACCTGGACCGCTTCCGGGCGGTCAACGACACCCTCGGCCACCTCGCGGGCGACCGGCTGCTCCTCCAGATCGCCGACCGGCTGCGCCAGGCCCTGCCCGAGGACGCCGAGGCGGCCCGGCTCGGCGGCGACGAGTTCGCCGTGCTGCTCCCCGTCACCGACTCCACCACGAGCGCCCAGCGCGTCGCCCGCCACCTGGTCGCGGAGCTCAGCTCCCCCCTCGACCTGGACGGTCTCACCCTCGTCCTGGAGGCCAGCGCCGGCCTCGCCGTCTTCCCCGACCACGCGCTGGACGCGGAGGGCCTGCTGCGGCGCGCGGACGTGGCGATGTACCAGGCGAAGCGCGACCGGACGGGCGTGGAGGTGTACGAGTCCAAGCGGGACAGCAACACCCCCGACCGCCTGGGCCTCCTCGGCGACCTCCGCAGGGCCCTGGACGCCGGCGAAGTGGAACTCCACTACCAGCCGAAGGTCCGCTTCGACGGCCAGGTGGCCGGGCTCGAAGCCCTGGTCCGCTGGGTCCACCCGGAACGCGGGCGGGTGTCCCCGGACGAGTTCATCGCGATCGCCGAGACCTCCGGGCTGATGCCGCACCTGACGGAGTATGTCCTGGAGACGGCCCTCGCCCAGGTGGCACGGTGGCGGGCCCAGGGACTGAAGGTCCCGGTGGCCGTCAACGTCTCGCCGCGCGACGTCCACACCCCGGGCTTCGCGGGTGCGGTGGCCGCGCGACTGGCCCGCCACGGGGTCCCGGCGAGCGGGCTCCAGCTGGAGATAACGGAACACGTCCTGCTGGAGGACCCCCAGCGGGCCGCCGACACCATGGCCGGGCTCACCGGCCACGGCGTGAAGATGTCCCTGGACGACTTCGGCACCGGCTACTCCTCGCTGGTCCACCTGCGGCGGCTGCCGGTCAGTGAGCTGAAGATCGACCGCTCCTTCGTGGGCCGGCTGGCGGTCGACGCCCAGGACGCGGAGATCGTCCGCTGCACCGTGGACCTCGCGCACTCGCTCGGCCTGCTGGTCGTCGCCGAGGGCGTGGAGGACGACGAGACGTGGGAGCGGCTGCGGGACCTGGGCTGCGACGCGGTGCAGGGCTGGCTGGTCGCCGCCGCGATGCCGCCGCAGGAGGCCACCGCCTGGCTGCTGGCCCGCGGCGAACGCGGCTGGCGCCGCCCGGCCGACATCTCGGCGGAACTCGCCGCGGCCGAGGCCGAAGCGGTCTGACCGCAGTCGGCCCGGCACCATCCAGCCCCTCCGGCGTTTGAGGAGCGGGCTGCGGGGCGGAGCCCCGGTCTTTGAGCCGCGCCGGCGATCGAGTGGGGGTCCCCCCGGACGAAGTCCGGGGGAGGGGTCGGGCGGCGCCCGGGAGGCTCCGCGCAGCGGCTCGGGCAGCGGACCCGCGGCGGCCCCGTGCAGGCATCGGGCCAAACCGTTTCGCAGGCCGGGCGCCGGGCCCCATAGGATTGGGTCCGAAACCAAACATCCGCCCACCCCCAGAGGATCGCTGCATGCCTGGCATTACGCGCGAGGAGGTCGTCCACCTCGCTCGGCTGGCGCGCCTTGAGCTGTCCAGCAACGAGCTGGATCACTTCGCCGGACAGCTCGGCGACATCATCGGCGCGGTCGCCCGCGTTTCCGAGGTCGCCGACCAAGACGTCCCGCCGACCTCCCACCCGCTGCCGCTGACGAACGTCATGCGCGCGGACGAGGTCCGTCCGTCGCTCACCCCCGAGCAGGCGCTCTCCGGTGCTCCCGCCCAGGAGCAGCAGCGTTTCAAGGTGCCGCAGATCCTGGGGGAGGACTAACAGCCATGGTCGACATCATCAAGCTCACGGCCGCCGAGACCGCCGAGAAGATCGCCTCCGGCGAGCTCACGGCCGTCGAGGTGACCGAGGCCCACCTGGCCCGCATCGACGCCACCGACGAGAAGGTCAACGCCTTCCTGCACGTGGACCGCGAGGGCGCCCTCGCGCAGGCCCGCGCCGTCGACGCCAAGCGCGAGCGCGGCGAGAAGCTCGGCCCGCTGGCCGGCGTCCCGCTCGCCCTCAAGGACATCTTCACCACCGTCGGGGTCCCGACCACCGTCGGTTCGAAGATCCTCGAAGGCTGGATCCCGCCCTACGACGCCACCCTGACGCGCAAGCTGAAGGAAGCCGACGTCGTCATCCTCGGCAAGACCAACATGGACGAGTTCGCCATGGGGTCCTCCACCGAGAACAGCGCCTACGGCCCCACCGGCAACCCCTGGGACCTCACCCGGATCCCCGGCGGCTCCGGCGGCGGCTCCGCGGCCGCCCTCGCCGCCTTCCAGGCCCCGCTGGCCATCGGCACGGACACCGGCGGCTCCATCCGCCAGCCCGCCGCCGTCACCGGCACGGTCGGCGTGAAGCCCACGTACGGCGGCGTCTCCCGCTACGGCATGGTCGCCTTCTCGTCCTCCCTCGACCAGGGCGGGCCCTGCGCCCGTACGGTCCTGGACGCGGCGCTCCTGCACGAGGTCATCGCGGGCCACGACCCGATGGACTCCACCTCCATCGACGCCCCGGTCCCGCCGGTCGTCGAGGCAGCCCGCAACGGCTCGGTCGCCGGCATGCGCGTCGGTGTGGTCAAGCAGTTCGCCGGCGAGGGCTACCAGGCCGGCGTCGTCCAGCGCTTCAACGAGTCGGTGGAGCTCCTCAAGGAGCTCGGCGCCGAGATCGTCGAGCTGGACTGCCCGTCCTTCGACCTCGCGATGGCCGCGTACTATCTGATCGCGCCGTCCGAGTGCTCCTCGAACCTGGCCCGCTTCGACGCCATGCGCTACGGCCTGCGCGTCGGCGACGACGGCACCAAGTCCGCCGAGGACGTCACCGCCCTGACCCGCGAAGCCGGCTTCGGCGACGAGGTCAAGCGCCGCATCATCCTCGGCACGTACGCGCTCAGCTCCGGCTACTACGACGCGTACTACGGCTCCGCCCAGAAGGTCCGCACCCTCATCTCGCAGGACTTCGAGAAGTCCTTCGAGCAGGTCGACGTGATCGTCTCCCCGACGACCCCGACCACCGCCTTCCCGATCGGTGAGCGCACCGACGACCCGCTGGCGATGTACCTCGCGGACCTGTGCACCATCCCGACCAACCTGGCCGGCAACTCCGCCATGTCGCTCCCCTGCGGCCTGGCACCGGAGGACGGTCTCCCGGTCGGGCTGCAGATCATCGCCCCGGCGATGAAGGACGACCGGCTCTACAAGGTCGGTGCCGCCGTCGAGGCCGCCTTCGTCGCGCGTTGGGGTCACCCGCTGCTTGAGGAGGCACCGTCGCTGTGAGCACCAGTGCACTGTCCAAGGCCAAGGGCTTCAAGAAGTCCAAGACCGGGACCTACCTGTCGATCGGCACCACCGCCTTCGGCGCCCTGAGCGTGATCAAGCAGGTCAAGAAGGCCCGCAGCGAGCACGACACGCTCAAGCTGATCGACGCCGCCGTGTCCGCCGCCGCCATCGTCACCGGCCTCGCGATCCTGTACCGCGAGCTGAAGCGCCTGGGCGACGACGACGTCCTGCTGGGCTGAGAGGGAAAGTTTCACCGTGACCTTCACCGAACTGCTGTCGTACGAGGACGCTCTCGCCTCGTTCGACCCCGTCATGGGCCTTGAGGTCCATGTCGAGCTCGGCACCAAGACGAAGATGTTCTGCGGCTGCTCCACGGAGCTGGGCGCCGAGCCCAACTCGCAGACGTGCCCCACCTGCCTCGGCCTGCCCGGCTCGCTCCCGGTCGTCAACGCGATCGGCATCGAGTCCGCCATCAAGATCGGTCTCGCGCTGAACTGCGAGATCGCCGAGTGGTGCCGCTTCGCCCGGAAGAACTACTTCTATCCGGACATGCCGAAGAACTTCCAGACCTCCCAGTACGACGAGCCCATCGCCTTCAACGGCTTCCTGGACGTCCAGCTGGAGGACGGGGAGATCTTCCGCGTGGAGATCGAGCGCGCCCACATGGAGGAGGACACCGGCAAGTCGCTGCACGTCGGCGGCGCCACCGGCCGTATCCACGGCGCGTCCCACTCCCTGCTCGACTACAACCGCGCCGGCATCCCGCTCATCGAGATCGTCACCAAGCCGATCGAGGGCGCGGGCGAGCGGGCCCCCGAGGTCGCCAAGGCGTACGTCGCCGAGCTGCGCGAGGTCATCAAGGCGCTCGGCGTCTCCGAGGCCCGCATGGACAAGGGCCAGATGCGCTGCGACGTGAACCTGTCGCTGCGCCCGACCCCCGAGTCCGAGTTCGGCACCCGCAGCGAGACGAAGAACGTCAACTCGCTGCGCTCCGTCGAGCGCGCCGCGCGCTTCGAGATCCAGCGCCACGCGGCCGTGCTGACCTCCGGCGGCTCGATCGTGCAGGAGACCCGGCACTTCCACGAGGAGGACGGCTCCACCACGGCCGGCCGCATCAAGGACAACGCCGAGGACTACCGGTACTTCCCGGAGCCCGACCTGGTGCCCGTGGCCCCGGCCCGCGACTGGGTCGAGGAGCTGCGCGGCGGCCTGCCCGAGATGCCGCGCGTGCGCCGCAACCGGCTCCGCGAGGAGTGGGACGTCACCGAGCACGACATGCAGTCGATCCTCAACGCGGGCGCCGTGGACTCCATCGTCGCCACCATCGAGGCGGGTGCCGACTCGGCCGCCGCGCGCAAGTGGTGGATGGGCGAGCTGGCCCGCAACGCCAACGAGCAGGGCGTCGTGGTCGACGAGCTGCCGATCACCCCGGTCCAGGTGGCCCGGGTCGCGGCCCTGGTCGCGGACGGTTCGCTCAACGACAAGCTGGCCCGCAAGGTCCTCGAAGGCGTCCTCGCCGGCGAGGGCACCCCGGACGAGGTCGTCGAGAAGCGCGGCCTGAAGGTCGTCTCGGACGAGGGCGCGCTCGGCGCGGCCGTGGACGAGGCCATCGCGGGCAACGCGGCCATCGCGGACAAGATCCGCGGCGGCAAGATCGCCGCCGTCGGCGCCCTGGTCGGCGCGGTCATGAAGACCACCCGCGGCCAGGCCGACGCGGCACGCGTCAAGGAGCTCATCCTGGAGCGCCTGGGCGTCTCCGAGGGCTGAGAGTGAACGAAGGGCGCCCCGCACCGGTTCCGTACCGGTGCGGGGCGCCCTTGCGTGTACCCGGGCTCAGCGCTTCAGGGTGGGGCTGGCGAGGACGACGTACCCGTCCTTGAGGCCGCAGGTGTCCTCCACCCGGATCCGCAGCCGCAGGGCGCCCTTGACCTCCACCGTCTTGGAGACCGGCTTGCCCAGGGCGACCTCCTCGTTGAAGAGGGCGGGCTGGTCGTCGATGGAGACGGAGATGCGGCCCCGCTCGACGGGCGAGTTGTCGGCGATGCCGGCCGTGAACTCCAGCTGGGACCAGGCCCGGTTGAGGTTGAACTCGGCGGACGAGGTCTGCGAGCAGTCCGCGACGAAGGAGCTGCCGTAGGACTTGGTGTTCAGCGTGGCGGCCGCCACCCGCAGGCCGTTCAGCCCGTCGATGGGCTGGAGGTTGGTCAGGTCCGCCGCGTTGCTCGCGGGCGCGGTGCCGGGGTCGCTCGGCCCCGTACTGCCCGACGGGCCGGACCCGCTGTCCGTCGGGTCCGACGGGGTGGCGCGGGAGGCGGACGGCGTCGGATCGGCGGGAGCGCTGGTGGCGCCCCCGGCGCTCGGGGTGGAGCCGCCCGCCTTGACGCCCCCGCTCTTGTCCTTGTCCTTGTCGCCCAGGAGCTGTACGCCGGCCACCGCGAGGGCGGCCAGTACCAGCACCGTGGCCACCGAGCCCAGGACCAGGCCGGTCCGCCGCTTCTTCGGGCGCACCGGCTCAGGGGCCGGGGCCGGTGCCGGGTTCAGGTTGTACGTCGGCCCGTACCCGGCGGGGACGGCCGCCGGGACCGGCTCCTGCACGGCCGTCGGCGCCGGCGCCGGCTCCGGCACCGTCTCCGGGGCCGGAACCCGGTCCGGTACCGGGGCGGGCTCCGGGGGCGCCGCCGGAGCCGCGTGCGCGAGCGGCGTGTACGCGGGCGGCGTGTACGCGGGCGGTGCCGCCATCGGTGGCGGGCTCGCGGGCTGGGGCGGGGCGGCCGGGCGCGGCGGGGTGTCCGGGGCGGCCCGCTGCGAGGTGGAGGTGGTCGTGGACACCACCGCGTGGCGGACGTCCTTCATCCAGCCGGCCAGGTTCACCGGCCGCTTCCCCGGGTCGGCCGCGTAGATCGAGGCGATCCGCGCCCGCTGCTCGGCGTCCAGCACGGCGATCTGCGGCAGCGCCGTCAGCGCGTGCGCCAGCTGCTCCGGCGTGGCCGGCGGCGACTGCCCGCTCAGCAGGAAGTAGGCGATCGCCCCGAAGGCGTACCGGTCCGTGCCCGGCGTCCGCTTGCCGTCGAAGACCTCGGGTGCCGCGTAGCCCGGGGTGAACCAGACCTCCGCCGTCTGGTGGTCGGCGGTCAGCTTGCTGAGGCCGAAGTCCACCAGCGTGGCCTGCCCGTGGGCATCGACCATCACATTGCCGGGGGAGAGGTCGCCGTGGACGACCTGGCGCCCGGACGGGGTGGCCTTCCCCGAGTGCAGCCAGTCCAGTACGTCGGCCAGCTGCTCCAGCGTGCGCATCACCTCCCGCCGCTCGGCGGCGGTGGCGAGCGTCCGCTCGGCCCGCCAGTCCCGCAGGTCCAGGCCGTCGACGTGGTTCATCACGAGGACGAGCGCCCGCCCCGTCAGGGTCGAGGACTCCCCGGGCCGGTGGATCGGCGGACCCTCGAAGTGCTCGCGCACGCCCACGACGCCGGGCCGGTGGACGAAGCGCAGCAGTTCGGCCTGCTCGTTCCACTTCTGGCTGATGCGGTCGAAGATGTCGGGCGTGATGGTCGTCTTGGAGTCGAGCACCTTGACGACCACGGGCTCGGATCCGCCGGCGAGCTCGATCTCCGCGAGATAGAGCACGGCCTCCCCGCCACGCCCGATCGACCGGAGCAGGCGGTACCGGTCCGCCGCCGAGTCCGGTCCGATGTGCAGGTTCTGACTGGTCAATGTCCCCCACCTCAACACAGTTTGAGAGGGCATCAGCTTCCCGGGGGATACGTGCGGGGTCAATCGGAATCGGAAATCCCCGCGAGAAGCGCGGCCGGGCGCCCTGCGCGCGGAACTGCCCGTGGGGCACGTTCCGTTCGCCGGACGCCCGGCCGAGCGGGCGAAGCCGTCAGCGGGTTGCCGGCGCGTCGTAGAACGCCAGCCGGGCCGGCTTCGCCGGGAGGTAGACCTCGGGCAGGTCGATCTCCGGGAGGACGACCTCCGGTCCGAGCACGAAGCCGGTGCGCTCCATGCGGGCGATGGCGATGGTGTTGCGGGCGTCCGGTTCGACGACCACGCGCCGCGCGGCACTGTCGGAGAGCACGAACCCGATGAAGACGGCCATCAGGGCCCCGGTGAAGCCGCGCTCGGCGACGCCCTCGGTCGGGCCGATCAGCAGGTGCATGCCGACGTCCCCGGGCCGGACCTCGTAGCACTCGCTGATGCGGTCCTCGGCGCAGTCGTACGTCTGGAACAGTGCGACCTGCTCGCCGTCGCGGCTGAGCATGAAGGCGTGGTGGGTGGAACGGCGGTCGACGTCCTCGTAGATCTCCTGGACCAGTTCGCGGCTGGCCTCGCCCATGCCCCAGAAGCGGGCCCGCTCCTGCGTGACCCAGCTGTGGATCAGCGCGGAGTCGGCGGCCGGGTCGACGGGCGTGATGGTGACGGTGCCGAAGCCCTCGACGACCTGGGTGTGCACGGGCTGTCCGATGGAGGGGGCGGAGGGGGCGGAGGTCATATCGATTCCTTGGTGAGACGGGTCCAGTCGGTGACGACGGGGACGAGTGCGCAATCGGCCCACAGGGGGAGCTGGTCGCGGTGGTGGGGTGAGCCGGTGACGCCGTCCGCGCCCAGGGGGACGGCCCAGAGGCTGTCCTCGCGGCGGGCGAGGTCCCAGACGTAACGGGCCGCCGACGCGCGGGCGGTGAGGTCGGTGAAACCGGGGACGGTGGAGGTGGCGTTCACGCAGTCGTGGTCGCCGCCGAGACCGGGCCACTCCGTGGCCTCCAGGTCCGGCACGGCCTGCCAGGGGGTCAGGCGGTGCACCTCGGACCAGGGGGTGTCGGGGGTGTCGGCCGCGGCCGTCTCCTCCAGGGCGGCCCGGACGTGCGCCGCACGGTCGAGGCCGGGGACGAGGGTGGTGGTCAGCAGGCCTTCGAGGGCGTAGCCGATCTTCGGGACCAGGTACTGCCACGGGTGGAGGACGGCCGGGCCGGAGGGCGCGCCCCACAGCCCCTCGAAGACCGGGTCGGCGGCGAAGCGGCGTACGGTCGCGCTGCGGAAGGCCGAGAAGACGGTGGCGTCGGTGCTGTCGGCCGCCATGTGCCGGTCCCAGGCCAGCAGCCGGGCGCGCAGGGCCTGGGCCGCCGGGGTCAGGTCCTCGAAGGCGGGCAGCAGGGCGAGCAGGGGCGCGGCCGAGGCCAGGTACGTGTCGCGGTGTACGTCGGCCATCGCCTTCGGGGTCCAGTCCGCGGAGCCGCTGAGCAGCTCGCGGATGCGGTTGGCGCGGTGCGGGGGCGCGAACTCCACGCCGAGCGGGGAGGCGATCCCGCGCGCGTTGGCCATCACGGCGAAGCCCTGCACGGGCTCGGCGGGGGTCGGGGCCCAGCCCTGCCAGGCGTGCTGCGGGTCCCAGGCGGGCACGGGGCGCAGCCGGTTGGCGCGGTGGCGCAGCGGCACGGCGCCCGCGACGCGGTGCAGCAGGCCGCCTTCGGTGTCGGCGGCGTGGACGACGTTGACCGGCTCGGCCCAGCCGTCGAAGGCGCGGTCGATGTCGGCGACCGTACGGGCGCGCAGGAGGGCGGGGAGGGTGGCGAAGCCGAGGTCCCGGCGGACCCGGGGCGGGTAGCGGAGGGAGAGGGTCTGCGCGCTGCCGTCGGCGTGGGCCGCGGCGTGCGCGTCGGCCCCGGTGTCCCCGTCCGCGTGGATGATCACGGGGCCGCGGGCGGTCTCCAGGACCTCCACCTCGACGTCCTCGCCGCCGGCCACGGTGATGGTCTCGGTGTGGCGGGCTACGGGCTCCCAGACGCCGTCCGCGCCGAGGGCCTCGACGGCGCCGTCGGCACTGCGGCGCACCTGCTCGACGTACAGGTCCTGGTAGTCGGACATCGCGTTGGTGATCGCCCAGGCGGCGGTGCCGGTGTGGCCGAAGTGGCCGAGGCCGGGGACGCCGGGGACGGCCAGGCCGAGGACGTCGTAGTCCGGGCAGGAGAGACGTATCTGCTGGTAGACGCCCGGGTCCTCGATGAACCGGTGCGGGTCGCCCGCGATGATCGCCGAGCCGGAGGTGGTGCGGTCGCCCGGCACCAGCCAGCCGTTGCTGCCGGCGGTGCCGGGGCCGTCGGTGGCGAAGAGGGTGACCGCCTCGTCGCCGAGGGAGCGGGCGACGCGCTCGCGCCACAGCTTGGTGGGGAAGCCGGCGAACAGGATGTGCGTGGCGACCCAGATGGCGAGCGGGACCCACGGCTCCCAGGGGGCGGGGGTGAGGCCGGTGCGGGCGAAGCGCTCGTCGCGGGCGGCGCCGGCGGCGAGTCCGTCGTTGACGCCGTCCACGTACGCGCGGACCCAGGCGGCGGTGGCGGGATCGTCGGCTTCCAGGGCCCCGTGGCAGAGGCGGGCGGTGTCGGCGAGGCGGCACTGGCGGGCGAAGCGGTCCCAGCCGACGGAGTCCGCGCCGAGGAAGGAGGCGCTGGAGCCCTGGGCGCGGTGCCGTTCGACCTCCAGCTGCCAGGCGCGGTCGAAGGCGGTGACGCGGCCCTGCGCGTAGGCGAGTCGGAGCTCGTCGGATGCGCGGAGGTGGGGGACGCCCCAGGGGTCGCGGAAGACCTCGTACGATTCGGAGGTCTCCGAGTCGTTCTCGCTGCTGACACTGCTGCTCACGCTGCTCACACTCTTCCCCAGGGTGCATTAGGTTAGGCTGCCCTAACTATAGACGCGCACGGGGGAGGGGCTGGACATGGCTGTCGGCAAGGGCTGGGAGGGCGTGGTCCTGAAGCTCATGCGGGGCAAGGACTTCACGTTCACGGTCACGGGGGCGGAAGACGTCACGGAGCACTACCGCCGGGTGTACCTCACCGACGGCGGGCTGCTGGCGGCCGCCGGTGAATCGCTGCACCCGACGATGTGGGTGCGGGTCTGGTTCGAGGGCGCGGGCCGCCCGCACCAGCGGGCCTACACGCTCGTCGACCCGGATCCCGAAGCGGGCACCTTCTGCTTCGAGTTCGCCCTGCACGACGGGGTCGCCAGCGCCTGGGCGCGCGGCGCCCGGCCGGGCGACACCGTCGAGGCCACCGTCCAGGGCACCGGATTCACCGGCCCGGTCCCGGCCCCCGAGCGCCTGCTCGTCATCGGCGACCCGGCCTCCCTCCCGGCGGTCAACTCGCTGATGGACGCCTATCCGCAGACCCCGGCGACCCTCTGGTTCGAGACGCAGCACGCCTCGGACGCGGAACTCCCGGTGCGCGGGGACGCGGAACTGCGCGACGTCCGCCGCGTACCGCGGGGCGGCACGGCGCTGGCCGACCGGGTCCGAGCCGAACTCCCCGAGCTGCTCGGCGACCCGGAGTCGGCCTTCGTCTGGCTGGCCTGCGACACGGTGACGACGCGCGCCCTGACGGCGTACCTGCGCAAGGACCTCGCGCTGCCGAAGCACCGGGTGAACGGTCTCGGCTACTGGCGGCCGGGCACCGGCGGCTGAGCCGGCCCGAGCAGGGCCCCGGGCAGGGCCGGACGGCGGCGCTGTCTATGCGCCTGTGGCGCCGTCGAGCGCCTCGCGGAGGAAGTCGGCGTGGCCGTTGTGGCGGGCGTACTCGTGGATGAGGTGGAGCATGACCAGGCGCAGCGAGGCTTCCTCCTCCCAGCTCGGCACGTACGCCGTCACGTCCAGGGACTCGGCGGCGGACTCGATCCGGCGGGCGTGCCCGACCTCGTCCCGCCAGGCGGTGAAGGCCTCGGTGCGGCTGGAGCCGGAGGCGTCGTAGGCGGCCTGGAAGTCGTGGGTGTCCGACCACAGGTGCGGCAGCTCCTCGTGGTTCAGGACGCGGCGGAACCAGTGCCGCTCGACCTCGGCCATGTGCCGGACCAGCCCCAGCAGGGACAGCGTGGACGGGGGCATCGAGCTCCGTCGCAACTGCTCGTCGGTGAGGCCCTCGCACTTCCAGGCGAGGGTGGCCCGGTGGTAGTCGAGAAAGGCCCGGAGGGTCTCGCGCTCGTTGCCGGTCAGGGGCGGGCTGATGCGTTCCATGCGGGCGATCTTGCCCGTTGATCCCGGGACGGGGAACCCCGTACGGGAGCATCACCTGCCCGGCGGGCCGCCCCGGCCGGCGGTGGACCGGCCCCCGCCTCGGGTCAGGCCTCGTCGGCGGCCGTCCACAGGTACGGCACCGTCACGCCCAGGACCCCGAAGCCCAGCCGCTCCAGGATCGGACGGCTGTCGTCCGACGCGTCCACCTGGAGGTACGGGATGCCGCGCTCCGCCGCGATGCGGGCGCGGTGGGCCACCAGCAGGCGGTAGATGCCCCGGCCGCGCCACTCCGGGACCGTGCCGCCGCCCCAGAGACCCGCGAAGGCCGTCCCCGGCTGCATCTCCATCCGGGCCGCGCTCACCGGGGTGTCACCCGCCATCGCCAGCACCGCGGCGATGCCCTCCGGCTCGTTGCGCAGCTGGTCGAGCAGCTGCTCGCGGATCCGCGGCCGCTCGGTTCCGAAGGCCCTGGCGTGGACCTCCATCATCAGGTCGACCCCGGCCTCGTCCGTCACCACCCGCAGCGTGATCCCCTCGGGCGGCTCCACCGGCAGCCGGGCGAGCTCGGCCGCCCGCCCCACCATCAGGGTCTCCGGCGGCTCCGGCACGAAGCCGGCCGCCCGCAGCCGTGCACCGAGATCGGCCGGCCCGTCGTGGTCGTACAGCTTCCACTCGAACTCGGCGCATCCGAGCCCCGCGAAGAACGCCACCTGCGCCGCGATCTCCGCGTCCGCGCTCTCCTCGTCGAGGTCCGACCAGAGCACGCAGTTCCACCCGAGCCCGGGCGCGCTCTGCCGGACGACCCGCCCCGCCCGCTCCACCCGGGCCTGGGCGCTGTCCGACTGCGCCCCCTCGCGCACCTCGGCGTCGTAGCGGGCGCGCACCTTCAGAAGTTCGTCAAGATCCATCGTCATCGTCCCAGCTCACCAGTGTCCGGCCGGTCACCACAACTGCATTAGCCTCACCCCGTGAACGACGACTCCACCATCTACACCGGCAAGGCCACCCCCGATGCCGCCGCCGACCGAGGCTGGCTGCTGGGCCACTTCAAGGACCCCTCCGATCCCCGTCACAGCGAGGACGTGGAGATCAAATGGGGTGTCCACCCGAAGGGCGACGAACGGGAGCGGTGGGCGACCGCCGAGCGGCGCACCGCACTGCTGGTCCTCATCAGCGGGCGCTTCCGGCTGGAGTTCCCGGAGCGGACCGTCGTCCTCGCCGAGCAGGGGGACTACGTGCTCTGGGGCCGCGGCGTCGACCACTCCTGGTACGCCGAGGAGGACGCGGTGGTGCTCACCGTCCGCTGGCCCTCGATCCCCGGCTACCGGGTGGACGAGCCTTCCCGGTCCTCCTGTGACGATGCACACGAAACGGGCCAACGATCACGAAACGCTGAGATCGTGTAGGTGTAGACCATCTGGGCCGATCCCTCGGGGCGATCCCCCGGGCCGTCGGCCCGGCCCTGGTCCTCACGAGTTCATGCGTTCTTTGCGACGGGCCGCCTCCCGGTGAAGATCCGAACCATCAGGGAGCACGTCCGTTGGCAGGAATCGCACGCTGGTGCATGCGCCATCGTCTCCTCACCGTCCTGATCTGGCTGCTCGCACTCGGTGGGACCGCGGCGCCCGCAGTCACCGCCGGAACGGCGTTCTCCAACGACTACGAGGTCCCCGGCACCGAGTCCGGCAAGGCGAACGACCTGCTCCGCGAGGGCTTCCACGGCCAGGGCGGCGACACCGACACCATCGTGTGGCGGGCCCCGGACCATCAGAGCGCGCGCACCCCGGACATCGAGCGGCGCATGACCCGGGCACTCGACGCCGTCGCCGCGCTCCCGGGCGTCGGCTCCGTCGCCGGCCCCTACGGGCCCGGCCCCGAGAGCGCCGCACGGATCAGCTCCGACGGGCGCACCGCCTATGCCGTGGTGACCTTCGGGCAGCACGCGGACTCCGTACCCAAGGCCCAGGCCAGGGCCGTGGTCGACGCGGTGAAGAACCCCGCCACCGAGACCGACGGGCTCCAGGTCGAACTGGGCGGCCGCGCCATCCAGCTCACCGAGGCCCCCACCGCACACCTCGCCGAGGTCATCGGCGTGGCCGTCGCGGCCCTGGTCCTCTTCCTCGCCTTCGGCTCGCTCGCCGCGAGCCTGCTGCCCATAGCGACCGCCCTGGTCAGCGTGGGCACCGCCTATTTCGGCATCACCCTCCTCGGGCACGCGATGCCCGTCGCCGACTTCGCCCCGATGCTCGGCACCCTCATCGGCCTCGGCGTCGGCATCGACTACGCGCTCTTCATCGTCACCCGGCACCGCAAGGGCCTCGCGCGCGGCCTCCCCGTCGAGGAGGCGGCCGAGCACGCCGTCGCCACCACCGGCCGGGCCGTCGTCTTCGCCGGAGCCACCGTCTGCATCGCCCTGCTCGGCATGCTCGTGCTGCGGCTGAACTTCCTCAACGGCGTCGCGATAGCCGCCTCCGTGACGGTCGTGCTGACGGTCGCCGCCTCGGTCACCCTGCTGCCCGCCCTCCTCTCGTCCATAGGCACGCGCGCCCTCTCGGGCCGCGAACGCCGCAGGCTCGCCGCCGAAGGCCCGAGGCCCGCGCAGCCCTCCGGCTTCGCCGCCCGCTGGTCCGTCTTCGTGGAACGCCACCCCAAGCTGCTCGGCCTCGTCGCCACCGCGGTGATGCTGGTGCTGGCCCTGCCCACCCTCTCGCTCCACCTGGGCACCTCCGACCAGGGCAACAACCCGGCCACCTCCACCACCCGCAAGGCCTACGACCTGCTGGCGGACGGGTTCGGGCCCGGCACGAACGGCCCGCTCACCGTCGTCGCCCGGCTGGACGGCGCCGGCGACCGGGTCGCCGTCGACCACCTGGCGCAGGCGCTCCGTACGACGGAGGGCGTCGCCTCCACCGGCCCCGCCGTCCTCAACCGCAGCGGGGACACCGCCGTCCTGACCGTCGTACCGGACTCCGCCCCCCAGTCCCGGGCCACGAGCGACCTCGTCGACACCCTCCGCCAGGACGTCATCCCGCGCGCCGGGCACGGGAACTCCATGGAGGTCCACGTCGGCGGTGTGACCGCCGCCTACGACGACTTCGCCGAGGTCGTCATCGGCAAGCTGCCGCTCTTCGTCGGCGTGGTCATCGCCCTCGGCTGCGTGCTCCTGCTGCTGGCCTTCCGGTCCATCGGCATCCCGGTGAAGGCCGCCGCCATGAACGTCGCCGCCGTCGCCTCCTCCTTCGGCGTAGTCGTCGCGATCTTCCAGTGGGGCTGGGGGAGCGAACTGCTGGGTCTCGGCAGCGCCGGACCCATCGAACCCTTCCTCCCCGTGATCATGGTGTCCGTCCTCTTCGGACTCTCCATGGACTACCAGGTCTTCCTCGTCAGCCGGATGTACGAGGAATGGCTGGAGACCGGCGACAACCGGCGGGCCGTGCGCGTGGGCCTCGCCGAGACCAGCCGGGTCATCAACTCGGCCGCCGTGATCATGATCTCCGTCTTCCTCGCCTTCGTCCTCAGCGGCGACCGGGTCATCGCGATGTTCGGGATCGCGCTCGCGGCGGCCGTGGCCCTCGACGCCTTCGTGCTGCGCACCCTGCTCGTGCCGGCCCTCATGCACATGCTCGGCGGCGCCAACTGGTGGCTGCCCGCCTGGCTCGACAGGCGGCTCCCCAGGATCAGCATCGAGCCCCCCGTACGGCGCCCGCATGCGAAACTTCCGGCACAGCGGCCCGCCGCGGTCCCCGCCACGAGCGAGGACGGCGCCGAGCCCGCCACCACCTCCCGGTGATCCGGCCACCCGCCGTCCGAGACCCAAGGAAGACCGCGCATGTTCTCGATAGACCTCGCCGACGACGCCCAGCTGTTCCCGCTTGAGGCCCGGCACGCCGAGGAGTTCTTCGCCCACATCGAACGCGGCCGGGAGTTCATCGGCCAGTACGTCGGCTTCCCGGACCGCTCGCCCGACCTCGACTCCGCCAGGGCCTTCCTGGCCAAGTACGCCGTGAAGGCGGGGGAGGACGGCCCCCGGTTCTTCGGCATCCGGCTCGACGGCACCCTCGTGGGCGGGGTCCTCTTCCCGGCCTTCGACGCGGACGGCGGCAACTGCGAGATCGGCTGCTGGCTGGAGCCCGCCGGGGCCGGCCGGGGCCTGGTGACCAAGGCCTGCCAGGTCCTGATCGACTACGCCATCGGCGAGCGCGGCATGCACCGCGTCGAGTGGCACGCCGCCACCGGCAACAAGAAGAGCCTCGCCGTCGCCGAGCGCCTCGGCATGACCCGGGAAGGCGTCATGCGGCAGAACTACCTGCACCGCGGCGTCCGCCAGGACACCGAGGTCTGGTCGCTCCTCGCCCACGAATGGTCCGCGGCCCGCTCCGCCTAGACCCGCTCGGCCGGCCGCCGGTCCGGGCCCCGCCGACCGCGGGGCCCTTTGTGGCCACAACCAGCGGATTCTCAGAAAACTCTCAGACAGGGCGCCTACGGTGCCCCGCATGGACACCACGAAGACCCCCGCCGCGAACGCCACCGAGGCGGACGCCACCCCGGTCGACCTCGACAAGACCGAGGCCGCCCAGCCCGCCGAGGCCGAAGCCGACTCCGTACGCACCGACGCGGACCCGGAGGACGAGACCTTCGTCGAGGACGGGGACGAGGACGAGGCGGAGGCCGCGCAGCCGAGCCACGTCGGGTCCGCCGCCTCCGCGATCGTCGCCGCGGGGCTCGGCATCGTCGCCCTCAGCGGCAGCTGGGTCGCCGGCATCGTGTCCGAGCGCGCCAGCATCGCCGCCCGGCTGGAGCTGAGCCAGGCCGCCGACGCCAACGCGCAGATCGCCGCCCAGTTCGTCGACCCGTGGCACACCACCGCGATGGTGAACGGCGTCTTCTCCGCCCTCGCCCTGATCATCGCCACCTTCGTGCTGGCCCTCCCCGCCTTCAGCACCCCCGAGCGCGTCCTCCCCACCTGGGTGCGGTCCGTCTCCTGGGCGGGCATCGGACTGGGCGCCCTCGGCGTACTCCTCTTCGTCCTCATGTACTTCGACCTCCTCCTCGCCATCCCGAAGGCGGCGAGCTAGGTACTGCCTTAGGCGAACTCGGCCTGGTCCGGGCACATCCCGGCCCGGACTAAGGCCCCCCGCCCCCGGCAGATGCGGCATGCGACCGATGTGCCGCCACCCCCTGGGACGCGAATCTTGGATCACACCGACCGAGGTGCCCGAGAAACGCCACCAGGGAGTACGAGATGTTCGAGTACGAGATCGCCGCCACCGCACGCACCGCCGACCTCCTCCGCGAGGCCGCCGCGTACCGCACGGGCCGGGACGCCGGGGCGCGCCGCGCCTCCTTGCACAGCCTCGAACCGCGAGGGTCGGTGAGAGCACTCCGGAGCCGCTTCGCCCGCACCGAGGGCCACGCGCCCCGCACCGCCTGAACCGACACGCAATGAGAAGCGCACCGATATCGAGTGCCGTCGCACCGGACGACTGTGCGATGCTCGGCGACGTGGAGACCAGATCTGTCAGCCCGGTGTTCGTCGGCCGAGCCGACGAACTGGCCGTACTCACCGACGCACTGACCCGCGCCGCCGGCCGGGAGCCGCAGGCGATGCTCATCGGCGGCGAGGCCGGGGTCGGAAAGACCCGCCTCACCGAGGAGTTCATTTGCGCGGCCGAGCGCCGCGGCGCCGTCGTCGCCGTCGGAGGCTGTGTGGAGATCGGGGCGGAGGGACTTCCCTTCGCCCCCTTCTCGACGGCCCTGCGCACCCTGCACCGCCTCCTCCCCGCGGAACTGGCCGCCGCCACCGCCGGCCAGGAGGACGAACTCGCCCGGATCCTCCCCGAACTCGGCGACACCCCGCGCGGCCCGCACGACGAGGAGAGCACCGCCCGGCTCTTCGAACTGACGGCCCGGATGCTGGAGCGGCTCGCCGCCGACCGCACCGTCGTCCTCGTCCTGGAGGACCTGCACTGGGCGGACACCTCCACCCGGCACCTGCTCTCCTACCTCTTCCGTACCCTCGGCAGCGGCCGGCTCGTCGTCGTCGCCACCTACCGCGCGGACGACGTCCACCGCCGCCACCCGCTGCGCCCCCTGCTCGCCGAACTCGACAGGCTCCGCACCGTCCAGCGCATCGAACTGGCCCGTTTCAACCGGGCGGAGGTGCGCCGCCAGCTCACCGGCATCCTCGCCGCGCAGCCCGACGAGGACTTCGTCGACTCCGTCTTCGACCGCTCCGACGGCAACGCGTTCTTCGTCGAGGAGCTCGTCGCCTCCCGGGAGAGCGGCTGCCGCACCGGCCTCACCGAATCCCTGCGCGACCTGCTCCTCGTCCGCGTCGAGGTACTGCCCGAGGAGACCCAGGGCCTGGTGCGGATCGTCGCCGAAGGCGGCTCCACCGTGGAGTACCCGCTGCTGCGCGCCGTCGCCGGACTCACCGAGGACGAGCTGATCGAAGCGCTGCGGGCCGCGGTCGGGGCCAACATCCTGCTCGCCACCCCCGACGGCGACGGCTACCGCTTCCGGCACTCGCTGGTCCGCGAGGCCGTCAGCGACGACCTGCTGCCCGGTGAGCGGGCCCGCGTCAACCGCCGCTACGCCGAGGCCATGGAGGCCGACGAGTCGCTGATCCGCTCGGGGGAGCGGGTCATCCGGCTGGCCAGCTACTGGTACCAGGCGAACGACCCCGCCAAGGCGCTGCCCGCCGTACTGGCCGCCTCGGTGGCGGCCCGCCGCCGGCACGCCTACTCCGAGCAGCTGCGCCTGCTGGAGCGGGCCATGGACCTGTGGGACAGCGCTCCGGAGGAGGTCCGCGAGGCGCTGCGCCCGGCGGACTACACCGAGGTGTACCCGCCGTGCGGCTACGAGGGCTCCGGCGCGCCCCCGCTCCGGCGGATCGACCTGCTGGCCGAGGCGACCGTCGCGGCACGCTACGGCGGCGAGCGCGAGCGCGCCCTGAAGATCACGAAGATGGCGCTGCGCCTGCTGGAGGAGGAGTGCGACTCGCTGCGGGCCGCCTGGTTCTGGACCGAGCGCTCGCGGCTGGTCGCCAGCCTCGGCCGCGGCGACGGCTGGGAGGAGATCGCCAAGGCGCAGGAACTCGTCCGGGGGCTGCCCCCGTCCCAGGTGCACGCCGAGGTCCTGGTCCGGGCCGCGAGCTGGGGCATGCTCCACAAGCCGGGTCCCGATAACCTCGCCGCCGCCGAACGCGCCGTCGAGTACGCGCGCATGCTGGGCGCCGAGGACACCGAGCTCAATGCCCGGATCACGGTGGGCTGCCTGCTCACCGACTCCGGTGACGGCTCCGGCGGCCTCGCCGAACTGCACGCGGTCAGGGAACGGGCCGCGAAGCTCGGACTCACCAGGCTGGCAGGGCGTACGCATGTCAATCTCACCTCTCAGTTGGAAAGCATGGGCCGGTCCCGCGAAGCCGTGGAACTGGCCGAACAAGGGGCCGAACTGGTCCGGAAATCCCGGCTGATGGACAGCGAGGCCTGGGTCTGCGGAAACATGGCCGAGAGCCTCTACAGCCTCGGCCGCTGGGACGAGGCCGCCGAGGCGGCCCGGCGCACCCTGCGCGTCGGCCAGAGCGCGGCCCCGCGCGGCTCCGCCACCACGCGGCTGTCCCACCTGGCCCTGGCCCGTGGCGAGTTGACCGAGGCGGCCCACCAGCTCGCCGCCGCCCACGCCCACTTCGGCACCCACGACACCCAGCCCCAGCACCGGATCCCGCTGTACCGCCTCGCCATCGGCATCGCGGCGGGCGAGGGCCGGATCGCCGACGTGCGCGCCGAGACCGCCGCCGCCGTCGCCTACGGGTTCCCGCTCGGCCAGCACCGCTACGCCTGGCCGCTGCTGCTCGCCTCCGCCTCCGCCGAAGCGGACGCCCGCGGGCTCCCGGCCGCCGACGCCGGCCGGGACGCCGCCCTGGCCGTGCTGCGCGGTGCCGCGCGCACGCTCGCCACCCCCGTCCCGGTGTGGGCCGCCCACGCCGAGTACCTCCGCGTCGAGCTGCTCCGGGCCGAGGCCCGGGACACCCCCGCGGACTGGACCGCCGTCGAGGCGGCCGTCCGCCCGCTGGAGCGCCCGTACCTGCTGGCCCGGGCCCGCCACCGGCTCGCCGAGGCCCTGCTGGCCGCCGGCGGCGACCGGGAACCCGCGGCCGCCCTGCTCCGCGAGGCCTACGCCACCGCCGAGGAGATCGGTTCACGCCCGCTGCGCGAGGATCTGGCCCTGCTCGCCCAGCGCGCCCGGCTCCCGCTGAGCGACGCCGACACGTCCACGGCCCCGACCGCCCCCCAGAGCGACCCGGTCGAGGCGCTCGGCCTGACCAGCCGCGAACGGGACGTCCTGCGCCTGGTGGCGACGGGCAGCACCAACCGCAAGATCGCCGAGGAGCTCTTCATCTCCCCGAAGACGGCGAGCGTGCACGTCTCCAACATCCTGGCGAAGCTGGGCGTCGCCGGCCGCGGCGAGGCAGCCGCCCTCGCCCACCGGCTACGGCTCTTCGCCCCGCCCGTCCAGGGCGGACCCGGCCCGGTCAGTCCTCCTCCGGAGGCTGCTCGGCAAGGCGTATGAGCACTCTGCCGGACTCGAGGTCTATCGGCCCCCGTCCCGGATCGTTGTCATTCACATCGGTCCGGGACAGCTCCAGCCGCTTCTTCTCCTCGTTCGTGTGCTTGCGACCCGGGTTGAACAGCTCCTCGATCATGTTGAACAACGTGCCCACCGTCCCTGTGGTCCCCGTGCGGAAACGTGCCGGTCACCGCACCGTCAGTGTCAGGATCCTGTCGTCGCCCGCCTCCGGCGACCCCCGGCCGTCCGTCTCGCTCGTGACCAGCAGCAAGCGGTCACCGCCGAGCGCCACCACCGTCCGCAGCCGGCCGTACTGCCCCTCCAGGAAGGCCTCGGGCTCCGCCACCGGCTCCGCCCCGGCCAGCGGTATCCGCCACAGCCGGTTGCCCTTCAGCCCGGCCATCCACACCGAACCCTCCGCCCAGGCGATCCCGCTCGGCGAGGCCTCGTCGGTCTTCCACACGGCCACCGGATCCCGGAAGCCGGGCTTGCCCGCCTTCCCCTCGGCCTCGGGCCAGCCGTAATTCGCCCCGGGCTCGATCAGGTTCAGCTCGTCCCAGGTGTTCTGGCCGAACTCGGCCGCCCACAGCCTCTTGTCCTTGTCCCAGGCGAGGCCCTGCACATTGCGGTGCCCGTAGGAGTAGACGACCGAATCCGCCTCCGGGTTGCCGTGCACCGGATCCCCGTCCGGGGTCATCCGAAGGATCTTGCCGCCCAGCGACTTCTTGTCCTGCGCGAGCCCCTTGTCACCGGTCTCGCCCGTCCCCGCGTAGAGCATCTTGTCCGGGCCGAAGGCGATCCGGCCGCCGTTGTGCACGAGGCCCTTGGGGATGCCCCGGAACACGGTGTCCGGCGCGCCCAGTTGCTGGCCGGGGGATCTGTGCTCGTCGTACCGCAGCCGGGCGATGCGGTTGTCGGACTCGGTCGTGAAGTACACGTACACCAGCCGGTCCGAGGCGAAGGAAGGCGACAGCGCGAGGCCCAGCAGCCCGCCCTCACCGCCCGGGGCCACCCCCGGCACCTCACCGATCCGTGTCACCGTGCCCGAGCCCACCGCGACCCGGCTGATCGTCCCCTTGTCCCGCGAGGCGACCAGCAGGTCCCCGCCCGGCAGCTCGGCCACGCCCCACGGCGACTCCAGGCCCTTGGCGACCTCGCCGGTCACCGTCACCGAGCCCTTGGCCGGCGGCCCGCTGGGCTCCGGCGAGGCGGACGCGCTCCCCGACGGACCCGCCGGCCCGGAGCCCGCCGCGGCCGTGCCCGGTGGAGAGCTCCCGCCCCCCGATCCGGGGGCGCCGGCCGGCGAGCATCCCGCCGCCAGCAGAGCGCCGCACCCCGCCAGAGCCGCCACCGCCAGCACGCTCCGGTGCCGCGCGCCCGGCGCCCCGTACCCCACCTGCCCGGGAGAACTTCCGTATCGCATCGCCCTGCTCCCTTCCGGTCCTCCGATCGTGCCCTTCACCAGACTCAACAGCGGCGGCAGTTCCCGAAGTTCCACCACTCGTACACTCGATCGAGTGGTTGTCGCTCAGTCCCAGGCTCCCACCTCGACCGGCAGGGCCGCGATCTCGGCCAGGTCCCCGGCCGAGAGCCGCACCTCCGCCGCCCGCGCGTTCTCCGCCGCCCAGTGCGCCCGGTCGGCCCCCGGTACCGGCACCACCTGCGGCCCCTGCGCCAGCACCCACGCCAGGGCCACCTGCGCCGCCGTGACCTCCGCCCCGTGCCGCCGCGCCACCCGCCGCAGCCCCGCCACCAGCACCTGGTTCGACGCCATCGCCTCCGCCGTGAACCGCGGATGCCGGGCCCGCACGTCCTGCGGCTCGAAGCCCTCACCCGGAGTGAGCGTCCCGGTGAGGAACCCGCTGCCCAGCGGCATCGCCGCCAGGAAGCCCACCCCCCGCGCCGCACACCACGGCAGCAGCTGCCACGCCGCCTCCGGCGACCACACCGACAGCTCCGCCTGCACCGCGCTCACCGGGAACACCTGCTGAAGCCGCTCCAGGTGCCGCAGCGTCGTCCGGTACTTCCGGTCCCCGCTGCGCCCCGCCCCCGGCCCGGCCCCGGCGCCCAGCGCGCAGTAGCCGAGGGCGCGCACCTTCCCCGCACCCACCAGCTCCGCCATGGCGCCCCAGGTCTCCTCCACGGGCACGTCCGGATCCACCCGGTGCAGCTGGTAGAGGTCTATGACGTCGGTCCGCAGCCGCCGCAGCGAGGCGTCGCAGGCCCGCCGCAGATAGCCGGGCCGCCCGTCGGCGACCACGTGCTGGTCACCCGCCCGCAGACCCACCTTGGCCGAGACGAACGCCTCGGCGCGCCGCTCCCGCAGCACCCGCCCCAGCAGCAGCTCGTTGGTGAACGGCCCGTACACATCGGCCGTGTCCAGCAGGTTCGACCCCAGGTCCAGTGCCGCGTGCACGGCCGCCAGCGACTCCGGCCCCCGCCGCCGCGAAGGCGCGTACGCCCAGCTCATCGGCATACAGCCGAGGCCGACGGCGCCCACGGTCAGCGCCCCCGCCCCGATCGACCTGCGCTCCACCCCTGGGTCCCCCTCACGCTCCGGCCACCAAACTAACGGCTTGATCAAGACGGCTTGGCATAGCCTCGTGATCATGACTGCTACGCCCCAGGACGTCTGGCTCCCCTTCCCCGCCGAGGAGGTCGCCGGCCTCCCCGACTCCTTCCGGTACCGCCGGTGGGACGGCGAGGACGCCTACCCGGCCGATCCAGCCGACTGCGTCTTCTACGTGGCCCCCTACATGAAGCCCGCCGAGGTCACCGTGCGCCCGCTCGCCGCGATGACCGCGGTCCGGGTCGTCCAGACCCTGACCGCCGGCATCGACGACGTGCTGGGCCGCCTCGGCGACCTGCGCCCCGGCGTCCGGCTGTGCAACGCCGCCGGGGTCCACACGGCCAGCACCGCCGAGCTCGCCCTCGCACTGACCCTCGCCTCCCTGCGCGGCATCCCCGGCATGGTCCGCGGACAGGACCGCGAGGAGTGGCGCTCCGGCTTCTACGACGCACTCGCGGACAAGTCCGTTCTGATCATCGGCTACGGATCGATCGGCTCGGCCATCGAGGACCGCCTCGTACCGTTCGAATGCGGGCCGGTCGCGCGCGTGGCCCGTACGGCGCGGACCACCGGGCGCGGGCCCGTGCACGCCCTCGCCGACCTGCCCGGCCTCCTGCCGCAGGCCGACGTGGTGATCCTCGTGACGCCGCTGACGGACGCCACCAGGGGCCTGGCCGGCGCCGATTTCCTGAGCCGCATGAAGGACGGCGCCCTGCTGGTGAACGTGTCCCGCGGCCCCGTCGTCGACACCAAGTCCCTGCTCGCGGAGGTCGAATCGGGCCGGCTGCGCGCGGCGCTCGACGTCACCGACCCGGAACCGCTGCCCGCCGGCCACCCGCTCTGGCACGCCCCGAACGTCCTGATCACGCCTCATGTCGGCGGCAGCAGCACGGCGTTCGAGCCACGCGCCAAGCGCCTGCTGGCCCGCCAGCTCGGCCGGTTCGCCGCCGGAGATCCCCTGGAGCACACGGTACTGATCACCGAATGACCGGCCGTGCACACGCTCCGCATTCACCCGGACGCGCACCGTGGGCACAACTCCCCGATCGGTAACAGAGAGTAGAGGGACTATGTCCCTGAGTGACGAAAGTGGTGTATCGTCCGGAACAAGGGGCTGCGCCAGGAACGTCTGGCGCTGGGGAGTGATCGGACACTTTGGGGGGCGACGGGCGATGCACGGCCAATGGACGAAGGATCCGATGCGGCACAGCCGCCGGAGGCGACGCTGCCGAGACTGGGCTGCACCGGAACCAGCCGGCGAGGGGGGCCGGTGAGTGCCCCGGGGGCGGCGCTCCTGAACCGGCCGTCCGTCTCGGGCGGAGGCAGGGGTCTGGCGATGCAGCTGCTCCTCGCGGTGGTCAGCGGCGGTTATGCCGTCGGCGCCGCCCTCAACTGGGGCTCGGAGGAAGTCGCCGAGATCATGGGCGACTTCGGACTGAGCGCAGCCGGCTTACTCGCCGCCGTCTCCTGCTACACGTACGCGCGCGCCATCGACAGCCGTGAACGCCCCGCCTGGCTGCTCTTCGCCTTCTCCTCCCTCATGGGCGCCGGCGGCAACGCGGTCTGGGGCTGGTACGAGGTGATCCTCGGCCAGGAGGTGCCCAAGCCCTCGCTCGCCGACTTCGCCTTCCTCTGCTTCGCCCCGCCCGCCATCGTGGGCCTGCTCGTCCTCGCCAAACGCCCGGTCACCCGCGCCGGCTGGGTCTGCCTCGGGCTCGACTCCTGGCTCATCGGCGGCTCCCTGCTCACCCTGTCCTGGAGCCTGGCCCTGGCCCACGCGGCGCGGACCGCCCAGTCCGGCGCCCCCGGCAGCGTCCCGCGCGCCGCGCTCTCCCTCGCCTATCCGCTCCTGGACATCGCGCTCGTCTCGATGGTCCTGGTCCTGCACTTCCGGCGGAGCGAGACCAACCGCTCCGCCGTCAACACCGCCATCGCGGCGCTGGCCCTGACCGTGCTCAGCGACGCGCTGTTCACCTCGCCCCTGCTGAGCGCCGAGTACCAGTCCGGACAGCTGCTCGACGCCGGCTGGTTCGCCGGCTCGCTGCTGCTCGCGTACGCACCCTGGGGCGCCCGGCGCCTCCACCCGGGCCCCGAGCCGGCCGGGCACCCGCGCGGGGACCGGCCGCACAGCCGCCCGATCACCGGCTCGCTGCCCGCCCTCACCCCGTACCTCGCGGCCGCCGTGTGCACCCTCGGCATCCTCTACAACGTCGTGGACGGCCGGAAGGTCGACCGGATGGTCGTCTTCACCGGCTGCACGGTCGTGCTCGCCCTCGTCATCCGGCAGGGCATCATGCTCCTCGACAACATCGCGCTCACCCAGGAACTGGCCCAGAAGGAGAACCACTTCCGCTCCCTGGTCCAGGGCTCCAGCGACGTCATCATGATCGCCGCGCCCACCGGGACCCTGCGCTACGTCAGCCCCGCCGCCGCCGGGGTCTACGGCCGCGAGGCCGAGGAGCTGGTCGGCACCGAGCTCGCCACGCTCATCCACCCGGACGACCTCGGCCGGGTGGTCCACGAGGTGCGCCGCTTCCTCGCCGCACCGCCGACCGAGGAGCCCACCACCCGCATCGAGTGCCGCTTCAAGTCCGGCGGCGGTGAATGGCTCAACGTGGAGTCCACCGTCAACCGGCACCAGGGCGGACTCATCCTCAACAGCCGGGACGTCACCGAGCGGGTCCGCCTCCAGGCCCAGCTCCAGCACAGCGCCGAGCACGATCCGCTGACCGACCTGCCCAACCGCGCCCTCTTCACCCGGCGGGTGCGCCAGGCCCTGACCGGCCGGCGCGCGGGCGACCACAGCACCGCCGTGCTCTTCATCGACCTCGACGGCTTCAAGGCGGTCAACGACACCATCGGCCACCAGGCCGGCGACGAGCTGCTCATCGAGGCCGCGCGCAGGCTCCAGGACTCCGTCCGCGCCGGGGACACCGCGGCCCGGCTCGGCGGCGACGAGTTCGCCGCGCTGATCCTCGGCGACGGCAACCGCGACCCCAGCGCACGCGAGTACCAGGTGCGCGAGATCGCCGACCGGCTGCGCACCACCCTCTCCCAGCCCTACCGGATCGGCGGCAGCGAGGTGCGGGTGGCCGCCAGCATCGGCGTGGCCTTCGCCGACCCCGGCATCACCCCTTCGGACCTGATGCGCAACGCGGATCTCGCGATGTACCGGGCCAAGGCGGGCGGCAAGGACCGCGTCGAGATGTACGCCCCCCAGATGCAGGCCGAGGTCGTGCGGAAGGCCGAGCTCGCCGGCCGGCTGCGGACCGCACTGCACGAGGGGGAGTTCGCGCTGCTGCACCAGCCCGTGGTCTCGCTGGCCACCGGCGAGGTCGCGGCCGTCGCCGCGCAGGCCCGCTGGCGCTCCGCCCAGGGGATCCTCTTCACCCCGGCCGAGTTCCTCCGCGTCGCCGAGTACAGCGAGGGCGGTGCGGGCGGCCCCGGCAGCTCGGGCGGCTCCGGCGCGGCGGGCCCCGACGCCTCGCGCACCGCCGAGCTGGGCCGCTGGCTGCTGGAGGAGGCCGTGGAGCAGGCCGCGGACCGGCACCGGGCCGGGCACGACGTACCGGTGGCCGTGCGGATGACCGCCCAGCGGCTCCTGGACCGCGCCATGCCGCTCGGCTCCGTGGAGGCCCTGCTGACCCGGCACGGCCTGCCCTCCGGAGCCCTGGTGCTGGAGCTCGCCGTATCCGACCCCAGAGTGCCCTTCGACGACCTGGAGCGCCGCCTGACGGCCCTGCACCGGCTCGGGGTGGGTATCTCCCTGGACGGCTTCGGCAGCGGCTACGCGGCCATCAGCGCCCTGCGCCGGCTCCCCGTGGACATGCTCAAGCTGGACCGGGGCCTGGTGGAGGGCGTGGTCGAGTCGGCCCGCCTGCACAAGATCACCGCCGGTCTCTTGCGGATCGCAAACGACCTGGGCATGCGCTCGGTGGCCGACGGGGTCGACCTCCCCGAGCAGGTCATGGCCCTGCGCGCGATGGGGTGCACGCACGGTCAGGGAATGGCCTTTTCAGGCCCCCTCGACGAGTACAGGCTGCGCCGTGCGCTGGTGCGCGGTACGTTCCCAGTACCGGGCGGAGCGGCTCAGCCGGCTCTGGCCGGTGGCTCCCCCGGGGGCTCGATGGCCATCCGCAGAGGCTCACATAATGAGACGCCCGTCCCACCTACTTGACATCACCCTCCCGCCAGAGGGAGGGTCAATGCCATGCGCACCCGAATTCTCGTACTTGGAAAGCGCGTCGGCTGAAGCTGGGACCTGCATGTCCCTGCTCAACACCCCCGACGCGCTCCCCTCGCTTGCCTCCTGGCACGAGGGGTTTTTTGTTGCACTGGCACAGAGTCGAATCCGCGTAGAACCCTCAGCTTCGAGAAGAGAATGCCGATGACCGAGCAGGCCACCGGGGCCCACCATCCGCAGCCGCGGCCCCGTTCCGGCGGACACCAGTCCGCCGCAGTTGAGCACGTCACGGGTGCGCAGTCCCTCATCCGCTCTCTCGAAGAGGTGGGGTGCGACACCGTCTTCGGGATTCCGGGCGGCGCCATCCTCCCCGCGTACGACCCGATGATGGACTCCAAGAAGGTCCGTCACATCCTGGTCCGCCACGAGCAGGGGGCCGGCCACGCCGCCACCGGCTACGCGCAGGCCACCGGCAAGGTCGGCGTCTGCATGGCCACCTCCGGCCCCGGCGCCACCAACCTGGTCACCCCGATCGCCGACGCGCACATGGACTCGGTCCCGCTCGTCGCGATCACCGGCCAGGTCTCCTCCAAGGCGATCGGCACCGACGCCTTCCAGGAGGCGGACATCGTCGGCATCACGATGCCGATCACCAAGCACAACTTCCTGGTCACCAAGGCCGAGGACATCCCGCGGACGATCGCCGAGGCCTTCCACATCGCCTCCACCGGCCGCCCCGGCCCGGTCCTGGTCGACATCGCCAAGGACGCCCTGCAGGCGAAGACCACCTTCTCGTGGCCGCCCGCCCAGGACCTCCCCGGTTACCGGCCGGTCACCAAGCCGCACGCGAAGCAGATCCGCGAGGCCGCCAAGCTCATCTGCCAGGCCAAGCGCCCGGTGCTGTACGTCGGCGGCGGCGTCATGAAGTCCGGCGCGACCGCCGAGCTGAAGGTCCTCGCCGAGCTGACCGGCGTCCCGGTCTGTACCACCCTGATGGCGCTGGGCTCCTTCCCCGACAGCCACCCGCTGCACGTCGGCATGCCGGGCATGCACGGCAGCGTCACCGGCGTCACCTCGCTGCAGAAGTCGGACCTGCTGATCGCCCTCGGCACCCGCTTCGACGACCGCGTCACCGGCAAGCTGGACAGCTTCGCCCCCTTCGCCAAGATCATCCACGCGGACATCGACCCGGCCGAGATCGGCAAGAACCGCGCGGTCGACGTCCCGATCGTCGGTGACGCCCGCGAGGTCATCGCCGACCTGATCCAGGCCGTCCAGGCCGAGCACACCGAGGGCAACGCCGGGGACTACACCGCCTGGTGGAACGACCTCAGCCGCTGGCGCGACACGTACCCGCTCGGCTACGACCTGCCCGCCGACGGCAGCCTCTCGCCCCAGCAGGTCATCGAGCGGATCGGCGCGCTCGCCCCGAAGAGCACGATCTTCGCGGCCGGCGTCGGCCAGCACCAGATGTGGGCCTCGCACTTCGTCAAGTACGAGGAGCCCCGCACCTGGCTGAACTCCGGCGGCGCCGGAACCATGGGCTACGCGGTCCCGGCCGCGATGGGTGCCAAGGTCGGCATGCCCGAGCGCACGGTCTGGGCGATCGACGGTGACGGCTGCTTCCAGATGACCAATCAGGAACTGGTCACCTGCGCCCTGAACAACATCCCGATCAAGGTCGCGATCATCAACAACGGTGCGCTGGGCATGGTCCGCCAGTGGCAGACCCTGTTCTACAACCAGCGGTACTCCAACACCGTCCTGCACGCCGACGAGACCGGCCACGACACCGTCGGCTCCCAGCTCGGCGAGTCCATCGCGCCCCGCAAGGGCACGCGCGTCCCGGACTTCGTCAAGCTCGCGGAGGCCATGGGCTGCGTGGCGCTGCGCTGCGAGGACCCGGCCGACCTGGACAAGGTCATCGCCGAGGCCAACGCGATCAACGACCGTACCGTCGTGGTCGACTTCATCGTCCACGAGGACGCCATGGTGTGGCCGATGGTCGCCGCCGGCACCTCCAACGACGAGGTCCTGGCAGCCCGGGGCGTCCGTCCCGACTTCGGCGACAACGAAGACGACTGAGCCGAGAGAGCCGAGAGAGAGAACGCCCCACATGTCCAAGCACACGCTCTCCGTCCTGGTCGAGAACACGCCCGGCATCCTCGCCCGGATCGCCGCCCTGTTCTCCCGCCGCGGGTTCAACATCGACTCCCTCGCGGTCGGCGTCACCGAACACCCCGACATCTCCCGCATCACCATCGTCGTGAACGTCGAGGACCTCCCGCTGGAGCAGGTGACCAAGCAGCTGAACAAGCTGGTCAACGTGCTCAAGATCGTCGAGCTGGAGTCCCACAACGCCATCGAGCGCGAACTCGTCCTGGTGAAGGTCCGCGCCGACAACGAGACCCGTTCGCAGATCGTCGAGATCGTCCAGCTGTTCCGCGCCAAGACCGTCGACGTCTCCCCGGAGGCCGTCACCATCGAGGCCACCGGCGGTTCCGACAAGCTCGGCGCGATGCTCAAGATGCTGGAACCCTTCGGCATCAAGGAACTCGTGCAGTCCGGCACGATCGCCATAGGGCGTGGCGGACGGTCCATCACGGACCGCAGTCTGCGCGCGCTCGACCGCAGCGCCTGACCCGCCCGGCGCAGCGGACACCCAAGCCGCTTCAGACACGCTCGGCTCGCATGGCGAGACCGGGAAACGCAGATTCCGTTCCCCGCCGTACGGTGGGAGCAACACCAGCGCACCAAGGAGATATCCCAGTGGCCGAGCTGTTCTACGAGAACGACGCCGACCTGTCCATCATCCAGGGCCGCAAGGTCGCGGTCATCGGTTACGGCAGCCAGGGCCACGCCCACGCGCTGTCGCTCCGTGACTCCGGCGTCGACGTCGTCGTCGGCCTGAAGGAGGGCTCGAAGTCCAAGGCCAAGGCCGAGGAGCAGGGCCTGAAGGTCGTCCCCGTGGCCGAGGCCGCCGAGTGGGCGAACGTCATCATGATCCTCACCCCGGACCCGCTGCAGGCCGAGATCTACGAGGAGTCCATCAAGGACCACCTCAAGGAGGGCGACGCGCTCTTCTTCGGCCACGGCTTCAACGTCCGGTACGGCTTCATCAAGCCCCCCACCAACGTCGACGTCGCCCTGGTCGCCCCGAAGGGCCCCGGCCACCTGGTCCGCCGTCAGTACGAGGAGGGCCGCGGCGTTCCGTGCATCGCCGCCGTCGAGCAGGACGCCACCGGCAAGGCCTTCGACCTGGCGCTCTCGTACGCGGCCGGCATCGGCGGCACCCGCGCCGGCGTCATCAAGACCACCTTCACCGAGGAGACCGAGACCGACCTGTTCGGTGAGCAGGCCGTCCTCTGCGGTGGCGCGTCCGCCCTGGTCAAGGCCGGTTTCGAGACGCTGACCGAGGCCGGCTACCAGCCGGAGATCGCGTACTTCGAGTGCCTGCACGAGCTGAAGCTCATCGTCGACCTCATGTACGAGGGCGGCCTGGAGAAGATGCGCTGGTCGGTCTCCGAGACCGCCGAGTGGGGCGACTACATCACGGGCCCCCGCATCATCACGGACGCCACCAAGGCCGAGATGAAGCAGGTCCTCGCGGAGATCCAGAACGGCGAGTTCGCCAACACCTGGATGGCCGAGTACAAGGCCGGTCTGCCGAAGTACAACGAGTACAAGAAGGCCGACGAGGCGCACCTGCTGGAGACCACCGGCAAGAAGCTGCGCAAGCTGATGAGCTGGGTCGACAGCGACGAGAGCTGATCGTGGACGGCGGGGCCGGGACGGTGTGTCCCGGCCCCGCCGCGCGTCGCTTGTCCAACACGGCCAACCCCGGAAGGGTGATCCTTCCGTACAGGCGGAAATCCGGTCCGTCAGCGCCACTACACTGCTCAACACATACGCGTCAGGCCCACAGTGTCGTGCGTCTTCCACGCGGCTACCCCCTCCACCGCCTGCGGCCGTCGGGACGGCCGTCCGCACTGGACTTGTGAGGATGACCCACGTGAGCTCGAAACCTGTCGTACTCATCGCCGAAGAGCTGTCGCCCGCCACGGTGGACGCGCTCGGTCCGGACTTCGAGATCCGGCACGTCAACGGTGCCGACCGCGCGGAGCTGCTGCCCGCGATCGCCGACGTCGACGCGATCCTCGTCCGCTCCGCCACCAAGGTCGACGCCGAGGCCATCGCCGTCGCCAAGAAGCTGAAGGTCGTCGCGCGCGCCGGCGTCGGTCTGGACAACGTCGACGTCGCCGCCGCCACCAAGGCCGGCGTGATGGTCGTCAACGCCCCGACCTCGAACATCGTGACGGCCGCCGAGCTGGCCTGTGGTCTGCTCGTCGCCACCGCCCGCAACATTCCGCAGGCCAACACCGCCCTGAAGAACGGTGAGTGGAAGCGGAACAAGTACACGGGTGTCGAGCTCAGCGAGAAGACCCTCGGTGTCGTCGGCCTCGGCCGCATCGGCGTCCTGGTCGCGCAGCGCATGTCGGCCTTCGGCATGAAGATCGTCGCGTACGACCCCTACGTGCAGCCGGCGCGCGCCGCCCAGATGGGCGTCAAGATGCTGACGCTGGACGAGCTCCTCGAAGTCGCCGACTTCATCACCGTGCACCTCCCCAAGACCCCCGAGACCCTCGGTCTCATCGGGGACGAGGCCCTGCACAAGGTGAAGCCCTCCGTCCGCATCGTCAACGCCGCCCGCGGCGGGATCGTGGACGAGGCCGCGCTGTACTCGGCCATCAAGGAGGGCCGCGTCGCCGGCGCCGGCCTCGACGTGTACGCGAAGGAGCCCTGCACGGACTCCCCGCTCTTCGAGCTCGACCAGGTCGTCTGCACCCCGCACCTCGGCGCGTCCACGGACGAGGCCCAGGAGAAGGCCGGTGTCTCGGTCGCCAAGTCGGTGCGCCTGGCCCTCGCCGGCGAGCTCGTGCCGGACGCGGTCAACGTCCAGGGCGGCGTCATCGCCGAGGACGTCCGTCCGGGCCTGCCGCTCGCCGAGAAGCTCGGCCGCATCTTCACCGCCCTCGCGGGCGAGGTCGCGGTCCGCCTCGACGTCGAGGTCTGCGGCGAGATCACCCAGCACGACGTCAAGGTGCTCGAACTCTCCGCGCTCAAGGGTGTCTTCGAGGACGTCGTCGACGAGACGGTCTCCTACGTCAACGCCCCCCTGTTCGCACAGGAGCGCGGGGTCGAGGTGCGCCTGACCACCAGCTCGGAGTCCCCGGACCACCGCAACGTGGTGACCGTGCGCGGCACCCTGTCGGACGGTCAGGAGGTCTCGGTCTCCGGCACGCTCGCGGGCCCGAAGCACCTGCAGAAGATCGTCGGCATCGGCGAGTACGACGTGGACCTGGCGCTCGCCGACTACATGGTCGTGCTGCGCTACACCGACCGCCCCGGCGTGGTCGGCACCGTCGGCCGCGTCCTCGGCGAGGCCGGTCTGAACATCGCGGGCATGCAGGTCGCCCGTGCGGAGGAGCACGGCGAGGCGCTCGCCGTCCTCACCGTCGACGCGGAGGTGCCGGCGAACGTCCTCGCGGACATCTCCGCCGAGATCGGCGCCGTCTCGGCGCGTACGGTCAGCCTCGGCTGACCCGTGTGACACGACGAAGGGCCCGGGGGATTCCCCCGGGCCCTTTCACGTTCCGTGCCGTCCCGATCAGTTGTACGTCGGCACCGGCAGGTTGTCCTCCGCAGCCTCGGCCTGCTCCGCCGCGGCCGGGGCCGGGGTTTCGATGCCCCGCATCAGAGCCGCGGCGAGCACGGCCGCCCCGAGCAGCAGGGCCGCGCCGCCCCAGGCCGCGTACTGCATCCCGTGGACGAAGGCCTCCCGGGCCAGGGTCAGGACCTGCTCGCCCGCCTCCCCGCCGATCCGGTGGGCGGTGGCCACGGCCCCGCCGAGGGTCTCCCGCACGGCGGGTTCGGAGTCCGCCAGGTCGCCGCGGTAGACCGCGGTGCCGAGGCTGCCGAGGGCCGCCATGCCCAGGGCGCCGCCGAACTCCGTTCCGGTCTCCAGCAGGGAGGCGGCGGAGCCGGCCTTCTCGGCGGGGGCCGCGGCGAGCGCCATGTCGGAGACCAGCGACATCACGGCGACGACGCCCGAGGAGAGCACCCCGGCGCCGGTCAGGACCAGCCACAGGGAGTCGGTGTCCACGAGGCTGAACAGGACGAACCCGGCGGCGGCGAGGACGAATCCGCCGGCGATGACGTAGCCCCGGTCCACCTTCTGGGCGAGGGCGGCGGAGACGGGGGCCGCGGCGCCGATGACGACCGAGGGGGCGAGGCTCCACAGGGCCGCTTCCAGGGTGCCCATGCCGAGCACCGACTGGAGGTACTGGGTGGTGAAGTAGGCCGAGCCCATCACGGCGAAGGCGGAGACGGTGTTCAGCGCGATGCCCGCCCCGAAGCCGCGGCCCCGGAAGAGGGCCCGGGAGATCATGGCGTCGTCGCGGGTGCGCTGGCGGCGGACGAAGACGTACGCGAAGGCCAGGCCGACGCCGAGGCAGCCCAGGTGGAGCGGCTCGAAGCCCTCGGCGGCGATCTCCTTGAGGCCGTAGACGACGGGCAGCACCGCGGCCATGGACAGCGGGACGCTCAGCAGGTCGAAGCGGCCGGGGGCCGGGTCCTTGAATTCCGGGACCAGGACCGGGACGAGGAGCAGCAGGAGCAGCATCGCGGGCACGTTGACGAGGAAGACCGAGCCCCACCAGAAGTGGTTCAGCATCACACCGCTGAGCACCGAGCCGAGGGCGATGCCGCCGGTCATGGCCCCGGACCAGATGGCGATGGCCTTGCCGCGCTGCCTGTCGTCCTGGAAGAGGTTCCGTACGAGGGCCAGGGTGGACGGCATCAGGGTCGCGCCGCCGATGCCGAGCAGGACGCGGCAGGCGATGAGCATGTCGGCGCTGGTGGCGTAGCCGGCGCCGATCGAGGCGATGCCGAAGGCGGTCGCGCCGATCAGCAGCAGTTTGCGGCGGCCGATCCGGTCCCCGAGCGAGCCCATCGTGATCAGCAGGCCGGAGAGGGCGAAGGCGTAGCTGTCGAAGATCCAGAGCTGCTGGGTGGCGCTCGGGGCGAGCTGGTCGGTGATGGCCGGGATGGCGAAGTAGAGGACGGAGACGTCCATCGACACCAGGAGGAGGGGCAGCAGGAGGACGGTGAAGGCGGTCCATTCGCGGCGGCCGGCAAGTCGCGCTGTGGCGACGGGGTTTGTCATGAGCAGGAATATACATACGTCTTAAACGTCTGTCTATGACGACTGTCTAGAACTGTTGTCTGAGACGGTTGTCTTGCTACCGTGTGGCCATGGGACATCGCGAAGATCTGCTCGAAGGCGCCAAGAAGTGCCTGGTCGAGAAGGGGTTCGTGCGCACGACCGCGCGCGACATCGTCAGCGCCTCGGGGACCAACCTGGCGTCCATCGGCTACCACTACGGCTCGAAGGACGCCCTGCTCACCCAGGCCTTCATCGGCCTGATGGAGGAATGGGGCGCCGTCTTCCAGGCCGGCCTGGACGGTGAGGGCGGCTCGCTGGAGCGGTTCCGCGCGCTCTGGGAGGGAGTCCTCGCCCAGCACGACGCGTCGGGTCCGGTCTGGGCGGCCAGCCTGGAGGTGGCGCTCGGCAGGGACCAGCGGCCGGAGTTGCGCGCCATGCTCGCGGCCTCGCAGGCCGAGGGGCGCCGCGGCCTGATCTCCATGCTGACCGGCACGCCCGAGGACCAGCTCGACGACCGGGACGTGCGCACGCTGGGCACCTTCTACCAGGCGCTGCTGAACGGCCTGATGATCCAGTGGCTGTTCGACCCGGAGTCGGCGGCCACGGCGGAGGAGTTCACCGAGGGCATGCGCCGGGCCGCCGAGGCGATGATCCGCCCCCGGGAGCCCGAGAAGGGGGAGTAAAGCGGAGCGGGAACCACCGTCGGGAGCGCCCCGTCCCACCCCCGAATCGGCCCGAGACGAGGGGGAGTCGTCATGGCGAGAGCCGGAGCAGGGGCGGGAACGCGAACGCGCACGAGGGGGAGGGCCGGGTCCGGGCCCGCGGTGCGCGCGAGCGTCCTGGCGGCGGTGGTCCTGGCGGTCGGATGCGGTGCGCCGCAGGCGGAGCCGGACAACCGGCCGCGCATGAAGCAGGTGGCGGCGGCCTGGGAGGGCTCGGCGGCCCTCAAGCAGTGGCGCGAGGGCTTCCACCCCCTGGACAGGCAGCAGTGGAAGCCGCCGGAGGGCTTCCACTCCGAGCAGGACCAAGACGCCTACGCTGCGCAGAGCTTCGTCCTGCGCACCGAACTGCCCGCCACGCCCCCGCCCGCCACCGCGATCCGGTGGCCCGACGGCAGCGGCAGCGGCGACGGCGGCGGCACCACGCTCACGCTGTCCCTCCAGACCGCCGCTGAGACGTACCGGGAGCTGGACCGGGGCCCGGACGGCGAACCCGCGCTGGCCGTCACGGACGTCCGCTTCGGCGAGATCGCGGTACGCACCAGCCGCGGCCCGGCCCGGGTGCCGGCCTGGCTGTTCACCGTCGACGGGTACGAGACCCCGCTCGCCCGGATCGCCGTCGCCCCGCAGGAGCTTCCCAAGGCCCCGGTCGAGCCCCTGGACACCTTCGGCGAGGGCACGGCACCCCTCCTCAGCTACACGGCCACACCGGACGCGGCGGATCTCACCGTGCGGGCCGGCCACGGCAGCTGCGACGGCGGGGTCGCCGTGGACGTCCTGGAGGGAGCCGACACCGTGGTGCTGGCCGGCCGGATCGTGGCCGACGCCGAGCCGGGCACGTCCTGCGACGCGGCGATGCGCGTGGAGACGGTTCTGGTCACGCTGGCCCGTCCGCTGGGCGCCCGGCTCGTCATCGACGCCGCGACGGGCGAACCCCTCGGGTAGGCGCGATTGCGGCCGGCGCCGGCGGCCGTCACACCGTGATGACCACCTTCGCCCGCGCGTGCTCCACTTCGAGGTACCGGATGGCCTCGGGCACCTCGTGCAGCGGTAGGTCCGGTCGATGACCGGGGTGACCTTGCCCGGTTCGACGAGTTCCCGGAGCGCCGCCAGGTTCGCGCCGCTGGGGGTCGCCGTGAGCACGACCAGCCGGTGGCCGACGAACGGGGAGAGGGCCTGGCCCTTCATGAGGAGGGCCATCGGTCCCAGCAGGCTGCCCCCGTCGGAGACGCCGCCCCCGGACAGGACCAGCGTGCCCCCGGGGGTCAGCGCGCGCCGGCAGGCGGCCAGCGAACGGTTGCCCACCAGGTCGAGCACGAGGTCGTGGCGCGGGCCGCCGCGGGTGAAGTCCTCCTGGGAGTAGTCGACCACGTGGTCGGCGCCGAGCGAGCGGACCAGGTCCACGTTCCGCGTCCCGCACACGCCGGTCACCTCCGCGCCCGACGCCTTGGCGATCTGAACGGCGAAGGTGCCCACCCCGCCTGACGCGCCGTTGACCAGGACCTTCTGCCCCGGCCGTACGCGCCCCAGATCGCGCAGGCCCATCAGGGTGGTGTTCCCCGCCGGCGGCAGCGCGGCCGCCTGCTCGAAGGACAGACCGGCCGGCATCGCCTCCACCACGTCGGCCGGGGCGCACACGTACTCGGCGAAGGCGCCTTCGGCCTCGCCGAACACCTCGTCACCGGGGCGCAGTCGGGTCACGTCCTTGCCCACGGCCTCCACCACGCCCGCGAAGTCCGTGCCCCGGACCTTCGCCTTCGGCCCGCCGAACCCGAGCACCAGGCGTGCCAGGTACGGGTCGCCCCGCATGAGGTGCCAGTCGCGCGCGTTGACCGCGGCCGCGCGGACCCGTACGAGCACCTCGTGGTCCCTGGCCACCGGCCGGCCGATCTCCCGCAACTCCAGTACGTCGGGGGAGCCGTACCGGTCCTGGACGATCGCCTTCATCGGGCCTCCGTGGCGCACCGGTTCCGGTGCGGAAGGGGTCGGCTGACCGGAAGGCCAACGCTGTGCGCGACGTTGGGCGGCCGATGGCCGGGAGGGCATCGGGGACGGTCCCTGACCAAGGCCCGGAGATTTCCCTCAGAGGCATCCTCGGGCACCCCCTCAGGCATCCCCTATGTCAGGCGGGCCGCCTTCAGGGCCATGTGGAGCAGCAGACGGTCCTCGCCCTCGTCCAGGTCGAGGCCGGTCAGCTGTTCCACCCGGGCGAGGCGGTAGTAGAGCGTCTGGCGGTGGATGCCGAGAGCCGCCGCCGCACGGCCCGCCTGACCGGCGCAGTCCAGGAACACCTCGGCCGTTCGGGCGAGTTCGCGGTGGGCCGGGGTCAGCAGGGTGCGCACCGCCGGATCGTCCACCGGGTCGGCGGCGAGGGTCGCGAGCAGCCGGTACGGGCCGATCGCCGACCACTGGGCGACCGGGCCGAGCCGGGGCTGCGCGACGGCCGCCCGGGCCGCCGCCACGGCCTGCTCCCAGGCGGCGGGCAGCTCCGCGAGGCCGCGGACGGGGTCGGCGACGCCCGCGGTCATCCGGCGGGCGGGGGCGGCCGCGGGCGCGGCCTTGGCCTTGGCCGCGCCGCCCGTTCCGCCTGCCGCGGGCACTGCGCCCGCCCCGGCCGTCCGCGCCGGTTCCGGCGCGCGCGGCAGCAGCCGGGCCACCGCCGTCAGGGCCGGGGTCAGCGCGTCCGTCGAGCGCAGCCGGAGCAGCACCGCCAGGACCAGGTCGCCCGCCGCGCCCGCTTCGTCCCCGCCCCGCCGCGGTACGAGGCACACGGCCGCCGCGCCCGGTACCGACGCCGGAGCCTCCCCGGACCAGGGCGCCACGCACACCGCCGCGTGCAGCCCGTCCCCGCCCGGGCCGAGGGCGGCCCGCAGCGCGGCCACCGCCATGTCCTGCTGCCAGCCGCGCCCCGCGGTGAGCACCGCCTGGAACTCCCGCGACAGGTCCGCCCCCGCCTTCGCCTCCTCGGCGAGCAGCACCCCGATCCGCTGGGCCACCTCCATGGCCGCGGCCAGGGCCGCCGCATCGGGGCCGGGCGTGCCGGGCTCCTGGTCGAGGAGCCACACGTAGCCCTGCACGATGCCCCGGAACCGCACCGGCAGACAGATCCGCCCCCGGAAGACCCCCGCGTCGGGCGCCGCCGGGATGCGGACGGGGCCGGTGGCACGGGCGATGCCGAAGCCCTCGAACCAGGACCGGACGGCCGCCGTCGACTGCCGCGTCAGGATCGAGCGGGTCCGTACCGGGTCCATCGCCAGATCGTCGTCGCTGTCGTGCGCGCCGAAGGCGATGAGGCGGAAGTCCCGGTTCTCCAGGGTCGCCGGGGCGCCGAGCAGCGCCGAGATCTCGTCCACCAGGTCCTGGTAATCGCCCTTCACCCGGATATTCTCCCACCCCGGGACCGGCTCTTCAGACAGATGTATGAGATCCGGGACACGGATGCGTGACAGCTGTCGATGGCAGAGGATCAAAGCGATCCTTAGGTTTCACGGTGGTTTTACTTGCGCTTTTCTTCTGCCACCCGCTGGAGGTGCCCCCGTGCTGGGTCCCGTGATCCTCGCCGCTTCGCGCAGCGACAAGATGCGTCGTATCGTCTCTGCCGCCCCGGTGACCAAGCCCGTGGTGAACCGGTTCATCCCCGGCGAGACGGTCGACCAGGTCATCCCGATCGTCGAGGAGCTCACCCAGGCCGGGCTCGAGGTGACCCTCGACGTCGTGGGCGAGGACATCACCGAGGTGGAGCAGTCCTACGCCGCCCGGGACGCCTACCTCCGGCTCATCGAGCGCCTCGCGGAGCTCGGCCTCGGCGAGAAGGCCGAGATGTCCGTGAAGCTGTCGATGTTCGGCCAGTCCCTCCCGTCGCCCGCCACCACCCTCAACGGAGAGCCCTCCGGGCTCGCCGCCACATTCCCGGGCGGCCACGAGCTGGCCCTCGCCAACGTCCGCCCGGTCGTCGAGGCCGCGGCCGCCATCGGCACCACCGTGACGCTCGACGCCGAGGACCACACGACCCTCGACTCGATGTTCGCCATCCACGAGGAGCTGCGCCGCGACTTCCCGCAGACCGGCTGCGTGATCCAGGCGTACCTCTTCCGCACCGAGGCCGACGCCCGCCGCCTGGCCGCCGCCGGCAGCCGCGTCCGGATCGTCAAGGGCGCCTACAAGGAGCCCGCCGAGGTCGCTTACCAGGACAAGGCGGAGATCGACAAGGCGTACGTCCGGATCATGAAGATCCTGATGGAGGGCGAGGGCTACCCGATGATCGGGTCCCACGACCCGCGGCTGATCGCCATCGGCCAGGAACTGGCCCGGCAGGCCGGGCGCAAGCTGGACGAGTACGAGTTCCAGATGCTGTACGGCATCCGCAGCGAGGAGCACCTGCGGCTCGCCGCCGAGGGCCACCGGATGCGGGTCTACACCGCGTACGGGACGGACTGGTACGGCTACTTCATGCGCCGCCTCGCGGAGAAGCCGGCCAACCTGCTGTTCTTCCTCCGCTCGATGATCACCAAGAACTAGCCAAGAACTAGGTCAAGGAGTTACCAGCCCCATGGATGCTGTGACCCAGGTCCCCGCGCCGGTCAACGAGCCGGTCCACTCGTACGCCCCCGGTACCCCGGAGCGCGCGCGGCTCGAAGCACAGCTCAAGCAGCTGTCCGAGAACCCGATCGACCTCCCGATGACGATCAACGGCGTCAAGCGGATGGGCGGCGGCGAGCGTTTCGACGTGGTCCAGCCGCACGACCACAAGTCGGTGCTCGGCACCTTCGCCAACGCCACCCAGGGCGACGCGCAGGAGGCCATCGACGCCGCCCTCGCCGCCGCCCCGGCCTGGCGCTCGATGTCCTTCGACGACCGCGCCGCGATCATCCTGCGCGCCGCCGAGCTGCTGTCCGGCCCGTGGCGCGAGAAGCTCGCCGCCTCGACCATGCTGGGCCAGTCGAAGACCGCGCAGCAGGCCGAGATCGACACCCCGTGCGAGCTCGTCGACTTCTGGCGCTTCAACGTCCACTTCGCCCGCCAGATCCTGGCCGAGCAGCCGGTCGCGAACTCCGCCGGCGTGTGGAACCGCAGCGACCACCGCCCGCTCGAGGGCTTCGTCTACGCGATCACGCCGTTCAACTTCACGGCCATCGCGGGCAACCTGCCGACCGCCCCGGCCCTGATGGGCAACGTGGTCCTGTGGAAGCCGTCCCCGACGCAGACCCACTCCGCGGTCCTCCTGATGGAGCTCCTGGAGGAGGCCGGCCTGCCCAAGGGCGTCATCAACCTCGTCACCGGCGACGGCATCGCCGTGTCCGAGGTGGCCCTGAACCACCCCGAGCTGGCCGGCATCCACTTCACCGGCTCGACCAAGACCTTCCAGTACCTGTGGAAGACGGTCGGCAACAACATCGAGAAGTACAAGTCCTACCCGCGCCTGGTCGGCGAGACCGGCGGCAAGGACTTCGTCGTCGCGCACCCGTCCGCGGACCGCGCCGTCCTGAAGACCGCCCTGACCCGCGGCTCCTTCGAGTTCCAGGGCCAGAAGTGCTCGGCGTCCTCGCGCGCCTACGTCCCGGCCTCGATCTGGAACGACGGCTTCAAGGAGGCCTTCGCGGCCGAGGTCGACGGCATCGCCATGGGTGACGTCCGCGACCTGACCAACTTCATCGGCGCCGTCATCGACGAGCGGTCGTTCGCGAAGAACAAGGCCGCGATCGACCGCGCCATCGCCGACCCGACCTGCGAGATCATCGCCGGCGGCACGTACGACGACGCGGAGGGCTACTTCGTCCGCCCGACGGTCATCGCGTGCACCGACCCGGAGAACGAGGTCTTCACGACCGAGTACTTCGGCCCGATCCTCGCCGTGCACGTCTACGAGGACGCCGACTTCGACGCGATGCTGGCGCAGATGGAGTCCGTCTCGGCGTACGCCCTGACCGGCTCGATCATCGCCGCCGACCGCTACGCGGCCGCGGACGCGATGGAGAAGCTCCGCTTCGCGGCGGGCAACTTCTACATCAACGACAAGTCCACCGGCGCCGTCGTCGGCCAGCAGCCCTTCGGCGGTGGCCGCGCCTCGGGCACCAACGACAAGGCGGGCGCCGCGTCGAACCTGATGCGCTGGAGCTCCACCCGCTCCATCAAGGAGACCCTGGTCGCGCCGACCGAGTACGGCTACCCCCACATGGGCTGACCCCCAGCCCCCTGAACCCCGCCCCCGCTCCGGTACCCCCAAGTCCGGAGCGGGGGCGGTTTCCATTTCCCCACCGGGCAACTGCTGCTAGCCTGGGCGTAGTTGTCGTGTACGGCGACCAGCTCCACTACCCGGGCCCGGTGACCCGGGGGAGCCAAGGGCTCTGACGAGTTCCCGTACGGGGTGGGACAGACCGCTGGAGATACGCAACCTCTACGCGCCCGTACCGGGACCGGCGCCCGGGGAGACGTATGTCCAGGCGTACAGACAACCACCACCGTGCCGCGACCATCTGCCGTGCGGCCACCGGACTGCCGCACCGTACCTGCCTCGGCTGGGCCGAAGCGGGGCTGATCGACTACCGCCAACCGGTCCCGGACGCCGAGGACGAGGGGCAGCGCGTCTTCGAGTCGCTCATGGTGGCCGAGCTCGCCGACGGGCTCCGTGAGAGCGAGCACCGCGACGGGGCCCTCTTCGGCTTCACCTCCGCCCGGCCGGCCCGCACCGGGCTGGCCCTCGGACTTCACCCGGCCATGGCGGACCGGGTCCTTGCCACGGTGCTGCCACGCATCGATGAGCACTACGGCGGACTCCGCGGGGTGCCCGGGCTGCGTATCGTCCCGGCGGGCCGGAGCTGGGCGCTGACCCGGCTGCGGGACCGGGCCGCGGTCCATCTGCTGCACCCCGACCCGGACTGGCGCCCGGTGCTGCCGGAACACGGTGACGGACTGACACAACTGTGGCGGCGCAACCGCCACCGCCTGCACCCCGCCGAGGCGGCGGAGCTGAGCGAGCGCGCCGACGCAGGGGGCGACCCCGGATCGGTCGCGGCGCAGGACTGGCTGAACAGCAGGCTCCTGAGGCGCCCACGACTGCTGGGCGAGGCTGGGGCCGCGCACGGGTCGGCGAACGTCTACACCCACGGCGGCGGGGACGTGGTCGTCGAGTGGTGCTGTGCCGTGGAACGGGACGAACTCGAGCGGCGGCTGCGCCGGAGCGGCCTGGCGCAGCGGCCGGGCCGGATCGCCGAGCGGCTGCGGGACCAGCCGTGGTTCCCCGGGGAGATCGCGATGGGCGGGGGGTTCGTCACCCTGCGGCGCGGGGCCTGTTACGCCCCGGACCCCTCGGCGCGGAGGGGGTTCTGATGCTGACCGCGGCGATCGTGACGGCGGCCGTGCTCGGCGTGGCCAAGGTGGTGCGGGACTGGCTGATCCTGCGGCAGGTGCGGGCGGCCATGGACGCGGGCACGGCGCAGGACCGGGTGCGGATCGGGATGCGGCTCGCGGAGGCGCTGGGCGGCGGGCAGTCCGGGCCGGCCCCGGAGCCGCCCGCCGGGGAGGTCGTCACACCTCCACGATGACCTGGGAGAGGGATTTGCGGACCAGGTCGGGAACCTCGCAGTCGGGGGAGGGGTAGCCGACCGGGATGACCGCGAAGGCCTTCTCGTTCTCCGGGCGGTTCAGGACGTGGCTCAGGAAGCGCATCGGGCTCGGGGTGTGGATCAGTGCGGCGAGGCCCGACAGGTGGAGGGCGGACAGGAGCATGCCGACGGCGATGCCGACCGACTCGTCGACGTAGTAGTGCTTGCGCTTCGTGCCGTCCGGGCCGAGCCAGTAGCGCTGCTGGAAGACCACGATCAGCGCCGGGGCGTCGGTGAGGTGGGTCTTGACGGCGTCCGTGCCGATGGGGCGCAGGGCGGCGAGCCATTCGTCGCCGAGGCGGCCGTCGTAGGACAGCTGCTCCTCCTGCTCGGCGGCCGCGCGGATCTGCTGCCGTACGGCCGGGTCCTTGACCAGGACGAAGGTCCACGGCTGCTGGTGCGCCCCGGAGGGGGCGGTCGCCGCGCAGGCGATGGCGTCCCGGACCACCTGCTCCGGTACCGGGTCGGGGGAGAAGTGGCGTACGGTCCGCCGCTCGTCCATCCGGGCCCGCAATTCGGCGGCCCGCGCGAGGGATTCCTCCTGCGGCATCCGCGCGGGCCGGTAGGGGGCGGGACGGTACGGCTGGCCGTGGATCGGGGTCCACTGCTGGGTATCGGGCGACATGCGGCGAGTCTGCCGAGGCATTGGTCCGGACCGCCAGGGCCGCGTCGGCCGATTCCGGCCGGTGGACGGCGTCCGGCGTCCGCAATGCGGTCCTTGGTACGGTCGCGGGATGAGCGACTGGGACGCCGACGCCGTACGGGCGCGACTGCGTGCGAAGGTCCTCCGGTACGAGCTGCGCGCGCCGCTTCCCGAGGCCGAGGTCCGGGCCTTCGAGGACGAGCACGGCATCCGGCTGCCCGAGGAGTACCGGACGTTCGTCACGACCGTCGGCGACGGCCCTGCGGGCCCCGACTACGGGCTGATGCCGCTGGTCACCCCGCGCCCGGACGTCGACGACGCCTGGGCGGTGGACGGGGAGTGGGAGGACGACCGCCGCCCCGGCCGGCTGGCCGCGCCCTGCCCGATCCGGGAACCCCGCCCGTTCGACGTGAACCGGAGGTTCGACGAGCGCGAGGGGCTGACCCTGGGCACGCTCGTGCTGACCGAGCAGGGGTGCGGCATGTACACGCGGCTGATCCTCAACGGGCCGCTGGCCGGCCAGGTCTGGCACCTGGACCAGGACTTCGGGACCTGCCTGCCCGAGAGCCCGGACTTCCGCACCTGGTACACCGACTGGCTGGAGAAGTGATGGACGCGCGCGTCGCGCACACCGCCGGGCTGACCGGCGACGAGCTCCGCGAGGTGCGGGCCCTGCTGGACGAGGCCTTCGAGGGGGACTTCGGCGAGGAGGACTTCGAGCACGCGCTCGGCGGGATGCACGTGCTGGTCCGGGACGCGGGCGGCGTGCTCGTCGCGCACGGCAGCGTGGTGCAGCGCCGGATCGTGCACGGCGGCCGGGCCCTGCGGACCGGGTACGTGGAGGCCGTCGCCGTACGGGCCGGCTCGCGGCGGCGGGGCCTCGGCGGGCAGGTCATGGCCGAGCTCGAACGGATCGTCGCGCGCGCCTACGTGCTGGGCGCGCTGTCGGCGTCGGAGGAGGGCGCCGGGCTTTACCTCGGCCGCGGCTGGTCGGTGTGGCCGGGCCGGGTCGGCGCGCTGTCGCCGGACGGCCCGGTGCGCCTCCCCGAGGAGGAGGGCTCCACGTACGTGTGGCTGCCGCCCGGCGGGATCCGGCTGGACCCGGCCGGGCGGCTCGACTTCGACTGGCGGGACGGGGACGTGCTCTAGCGGGCTCCGCCGGGCTCTGCCGGGCTCCGGCGGGCGGGGATCACGAGCCCGAGATGCTCGGTGCCCCGGACTCGATGTGGCCCGTGTAGCGGCGCGACCAGGTGCCGTCGGAGTCGGCCAGGATCGTGAAGTCGTACCAGCCGTTGCCGTAGGCCACGGCGTTGAAGTAGTCCTCGCGCGAGGACTTCGCCGGGACGGTGTAGGTCCAGGGTCCGTCCGTGCGGTAGGCGTTCGAGCGGATCGTGAAGGTGACGGCGGAGGCGGAGGAGTTCGTCATCCTGAAGTAGACCGCCGTCTTGCCGGTGCCCGGCTCGACCGCGAAGCGGGCCGCCACCTCGATGTCCTTGCCCGCCTTCGAGGCGTCGCCGATGAAGCGGCGCAGGAAGCGGTTCGGCCCGTACATCGAGATGTCGTACTTGCCCGAGCCGTGGCCGAGGCCGATGTTGAAGTAGTCGCTGCCGGTGGCGCCCGGGTCGACCGTGTACTGCCAGGCCGCCGTGTCCCGGTGCTGGTGCGGGTGGATGGAGAAGTGCGCGGGCCGCTTCGCCTCCGCGCCCTGGTTGGTCATCGAGAACCAGGCCAGGATCTTGCCGGCCGCCCCGAACTCGAAGCGGTCCAGGTTGCCGTTCACCTGGTACGGAAGGGCCCGTGCCGGGCGGGTGCCGGGCTCCTGCGCGGGGAGGGCGTTGTCCTGCGGCGCCGGGTTGGGCAGCGGGCCGCAGGTCGCCTGGCCGATGACCTTCGCGGTGGACGGCAGGCCGGCCGGCACCCCGTAGACCGGGTGCGCGAAGTCGAAGACGCCGGTCAGGTCGCCGACCACCTTCCGGCGCCACGCGCTGATGTTCGGACAGGTGGCGGGGGTGCCGAGGGCGGCCGTCCACTGCTCCATGAACCGCAGGACCGAGGTGTGGTCGAAGACCTCCGAGCTCACCCAGCCGCCGCGGGTCCACGGGGACATCACGATCATCGGAACGCGGAAGCCGAGCCCGATCGGGATGCCGTCCAGGTACTCGCCGGGGGTGCCGGGCGGGGCGATGGGCGGGGGCACGTGGTCGAAGAAGCCGTCGTTCTCGTCGTAGTTGAGGAAGAGGACGGTGGAGTCGAAGACCTCCGGGTTCGCGGCCAGGGCGCGGTAGACCAGGTCGACGAAGTGCGCGCCGTCGCCGGGCGGGGCGTACGGGTGCTCCGAGAAGGCCTCGTTGGCGACGACCCAGGACACCTGGGGGAGGGTGCCCGCGACGACGTCGGCGCGGATCGCGGCCGCGATGTCGTCCGGGGTGGAGCCGGTGACCTTGGGGACCGAGCCCATGCCCCGGTCCCACAGCGGGTTGCCGGGGGCCGCGTCCGTGAACTTCTTGAAGTAGGCGAGACCGTTGTCCCCGTAGTTGTCCTGCGCGTTCTGGTAGACCTTCCAGCTCATGCCGGCGCGCTGGAGGGCCTCCGCGTACGTCTCCCAGGTCAGCCCGGACTCGTCGCCGCCGTCCTTGCTGGAGGCGTCGACCTTGCCGCTCCACAGGAAGGTGCGGTTGGGGCCGGTCGCGCTGAGGGTGGAGCAGAAGTAGGCGTCGCAGATCGTGTAGTTGTCGGCGAGGCCGTAGTGGAACGGTATGTCCCCCCGGTCCAGGTACCCGAGGGTGCGGGTGTTGCCCACGCCGGTGACCCAGTTGTCCATCCGGCCCTTGTTCCAGGCCGCGTGCTGCGAGGACCAGCTGTGCGGGAGGTCGCCGTTGCACTGGGCCAGGGTCTCGCCGTCGACGCCGCCGGCCGGCGGGGTGGAGCTGAGCTTCCAGGGGTACTGGCGGCCGCCCCAGTTGGGCTGGTTGAACATGCCCCAGCCGCCGGGAATGTTGCCGGCGGCGCGGTCGCCGAATCCGCGGACGCCCTTCAGCCTGCCGAAGTAGTGGTCGAAGCTGCGGTTCTCCTGCATGAGGATCACCACGTGCTTCACGTCGGTGATGGTGCCGGTCGCGGCGGCCGCGGCCGCCGTCGTCGGCAGGACCGCGGGCAGGGCGGCCCCCGCCATCAGCCCGGCGCCGATTCCCACGAAACCCCTGCGGCTGATCGGTGTCACTGGCCCCTCGCCTCCCACTCAAGTGCCCCGCTGGCACATCGACGGCAAGAGTGACGGGGGTCGGTTCAAAGGTCTACATCCGTGCGGTAAGAGTTCGGTGAACTTCCGGGTGGCTGGAATCGATCGGTGAGACGCGCAGGACCCTTGCCTGAAATGTCCCCGTGGGGCTGGTATCCGGGGCCGCCTGGGCGCCCTCTGACCCGTCCCGTGGATTGGTGTGACCGCGAACCAATGCCCCTTTTCGGGTGCGGTGGGGGTCGACGGTCGGGCCGGCCCGACCGTCGCCGTGCCCGCTGCCGCGGCCGTCGGACCGGCGCATCTCGCCGCGGCGGCCGGACAGGCCCCGCGGATCACCCGTACGGCCCCCGGAGGCCGGTGCCCGGGCTCGTGCGGAGGGTGGGATGCGTCACTGCACCGGAAGCGGGATCTGTCCTCGCCATCAGGCCGCTGACCTGGGAAATCACCCTCCAGGACGGGCTGAAGCGGACCCTCTCGACGGAGCCTTCCGGGGGGTTCCGCGTCTCAGATAGTAGGAAGTCCGAGTAATTGCCGAGACATACAGCGAGACCTGGCCTAGCTTTGTAGGAGCCGAACGTCTCGCCGATCCGGCGAATGGCGGTCGAGAGCGCGCGCCCCTGGCAGGCAACCCCTGCGGCGCACTGCTCCCCGCCTCTTCCGGCGCCTTGAAGGAACCCCTCATCCGTGGCCCCGCCACGCCGTGATCTCAAGGAGTCGATCACCATGACCGCAACCACCGCCGTCCGTCGCGTCCGCCACACCTCCGCCTCGGCCGCCGACCGCAAGAACGCCGCCGCCGCCCTCCAGCGCGCCCTCGACCGCCGTGACAACGGCGGATCGACCGGCCACTGAGCCACCCGTGCGGACATATTGCGTCCACATGATGGACGCAATATGTCTGAGGGCTGGGACAGGGAGTACGGTTTCGCCATGTCGACCAGCATCAATCTCGCAGTGATCCCCGGTGATGGCATCGGCCAGGAAGTCGTGGCTCAGGGACTCAAGGTCCTTACCGCGGTCCTGCCCCAGGATGTGAAGCTGGAGACCAGGCAATACGATCTCGGCGCGCAGCGCTGGCACCGCACCGGTGAGACCCTCCCGGACGCGGAGCTCGAAGCCCTCAAGCACCACGACGCGATCCTCCTCGGCGCCATCGGCGACCCCTCGGTCCCGTCCGGCGTGCTGGAGCGCGGTCTGCTGCTGAAGCTCCGCTTCGCGTTCGACCACTTCATCAACCTGCGCCCGTCGAAGCTGTTCCCCAACACGGCCACCCCGCTCGCCGGCCGTCCGGACATCGACTTCGTCGTGGTCCGCGAGGGCACCGAGGGTCCGTACACCGGCAACGGCGGCAGCCTGCGCACCGGCACCCCCGCCGAGGTGGCCACCGAGGTCAGCCTCAACACCGCGTACGGCGTGGAGCGCGTGGTCCGCGACGCGTACGAGCGGGCCAACGCCCGCCCCCGCAAGAAGCTGACGCTGGTCCACAAGAACAACGTCCTCGTGTACGCCGGTCACCTGTGGAAGAACATCTTCGACAAGGTCGGCCAGGAGTACCCCGAGGTCACCACCGACTACCTGCACGTCGACGCCGCGACGATCTTCTTCGTCACCCAGCCCGACCGCTTCGACGTCATCGTCACGGACAACCTCTTCGGTGACATCCTCACCGACCTGGCCGCCGCCGTGACCGGCGGAATCGGCCTCGCCGCCTCCGGGAACATCAACCCGACCGGCGCCTTCCCGTCCATGTTCGAGCCCGTCCACGGCTCGGCCCCGGACATCGCCGGCACCGGCAAGGCCGACCCGACCGCGACGATCCTCTCCGTCGCCCTCCTGCTGCGCCACCTCGGCTACGAGGCCCAGGCCGCCCGCATCGAGGACGCGGTCTCCGCCGACCTGGCGGAGCGCGACGGCACCTTCCGCTCCACCGACGCGATCGGCGACGCGCTCGCCGCTCGAGTAGCCGGCTGACCCGGCAGCCCCACCTCAGGTAGGAAGCCGCCGGGTCACAATGGGCCCTGGCGGCTTTTCCTGTGCGGCCCCGGGTGCCACCATCTCCCCTGGGCCGCAGTCCCCGCTTCTCCGCAGCTCCCTCGCGCGCGATAATCGAACGCGAGGCCGCGGAATGCGGGGAAGCTCGGACGTCCTAGTACGCCGTGAGCGCGGTCCGCCATACACAACCGGTGAAGGACAAGCACTCATGACGACGCCCACGATCGAGCTCAAGCCCTCCTCGAACCCGCTGTCCGATGCGGAGCGCGAGGCGATCCTGGCCAGCCCCGGCTTCGGCCGCCACTTCACCGACCACATGGTGACGATCAAGTGGACCGAGGGCCGCGGCTGGCACGATGCCGAGCTGGTCCCGTACGCGCCGCTCGCGATCGACCCGGCGAACATGACCCTGCACTACGCGCAGACGATCTTCGAGGGGCTCAAGGCCTACCGTCAGCCCGACGGCACCGTGGCCACCTTCCGCCCCGAGGCCAACGCCGCCCGCTTCCAGGCCTCCGCCCGCCGCATGGCCATGCCGGAGCTGCCGGCCGAGCTGTTCATCGAGGCCTGCGACGCGCTGATCAAGCAGGACCGTGCCTGGGTGCCGGACTCCGGCGAGGCCTCGCTGTACCTGCGGCCGTTCATGTTCGCCTCCGAGGTCGGCCTCGGGGTCCGCCCGGCCAACGAGTTCCTCTTCATCGTCATCGCCTCGCCCGCCGGCGCGTACTTCCCCGGCGGCGTCAAGCCCGTCTCCGTCTGGCTGTCCGAGGACTACGTCCGCGCGGTCAAGGGCGGCACCGGCGCGGCCAAGACCGGCGGCAACTACGCGGCCTCGCTGGTCGCGCAGGCCCAGGCGGCCTCGCACGGCTGCGACCAGGTGGTCTGGCTCGACGCCGTCGAGCACCGCTGGATCGAGGAGATGGGCGGGATGAACCTGTACTTCGTGTACGGCGACCGCATCGTCACCCCGGAGCTCACCGGCTCGCTCCTTCCGGGCATCACCCGCGACTCGCTCCTCACCATCGCCCGCGACCTCGGCTACACCGCCGAGGAGGGCCGCCTGACCACCGAGGACTGGCAGCGCGACAACGCGAACGGCACCCTCACCGAGGTGTTCGCCTGCGGCACCGCCGCCGTCATCACCCCGGTCGGCTCCGTCAAGTCCGAGCGCGCCGACTGGACCCAGGGCGACGGCGAGCCCGGCGAGGTCACCATGCGGCTGCGCAAGGCGCTCCTGGAGCTCCAGACCGGCCACAGCGCCGACACCCATGGCTGGATGCACCCGCTGGGCTAGTCCCGACCGGCCCCGTACGTACGCAGGCCCGCGCCCCGGAGATTCCGGGGTGCGGGCCTGTGTGCGTACGGGGGTGCTCAGGCGTTCGCGGGCTCCTCGGCGGCGGGGGCGGCGAGTGCCGGGACCGGGGCGGGGGAGCGGCGGGCGGTGAGCGCGGTGTACACGAGCCCGCCCGTCAGGCCGGAGAGGACGAAGGAGCAGTCCACGCCACCGGTGAGGGCGAGCAGCGGGCCCTCGTAGAAGGGGGTGGTCACGGCGAGCAGACCGACGCCCGCGCCGACCGCCCAGGAGGCGGTGGCCGCGAGGTTCCAGCCGGAGCGGTACCAGTAGATCCCGCCCACCGAGCGGCGGTTGAAGACCTGGAGCGCGTCGGCGTCGTAGACCCCGCGGCAGCGCACGTACCCGATGAGGGTGATGACGGCCCACGGGGTGCCGATCGCGGTCAGCAGCAGTACGAAGGAGGTCATCGCGGACTGCACGTCCCACTCGAAGGAGCCGACGAAGACGAAGGCGGTGGCGACGGCGGCGGCGACCAGGGTGGCGGTGGTGCGGGTGGCCTTGGGGACGATCGCGTCGAGGTCCAGCCCCATGGAGTAGAGCATCAGCCCGGCATTGCCCACCGAGCCGGCCGCCGCGGCGACCAGCAGCGGGACCAGGTACCAGAAGGGCGCGGTCTCGACGAGCGGCCCGGCGTAGTCCAGCCCCGCCCTGGCGGCCAGCGCGGTGTACGTACCGAACAGCTGCGGTATCAGCAGACCGATCAGCAGGCCGAAGGCGGTGGCCCAGAGCACCTTGCGGGAGCCGTGCCGGCGCGGGGAGATGTAGCGGGTGTAGTCGCCGAGCAGGGTGATGAAGGCGACGGGCCCGCTGAGCCCGGCGGCGACGGCGGCCAGCAGCCACGTCGGCCAGAAGGAGCCGAGCAGGTACGAGGTCTCCGGCGGGGCGGCGGTGGTGAAGTCCGGGGCGTAGGCGAGGAAGCCGACGGCCAGCAGGACCACCATGCCGATGGAGAGCATCTTGCTCATGCGCAGCAGGAGCCGGTAGCCGAAGACGGCCCCGACGGCGGTACACGCGGCGAGCACCCCGTACATCACCGCGCGCGAGACACCGGTGTCGGGAAGCCCGGTGAGCCGCGAGAGGGCGCCCACCATCACGTCGCCGCCGATCCACAGGGTGAGGGCGGTGTAGCCGAGCGAGAGCAGCAGGCCCACCACCGAGCCGACGAGCCGGCCGCGGACGCCGAACTGTGCGCCGCTCGAGGTGGAGAGGTTGGTCGCGGTGCGCAGGGAGACGAGCGCGAGCGGCGCGGTGAAGGCGATGCCGACGAGCGTGCCGGTCACGATGGCGGTGACCGAGGGCCACAGGCCCAGTCCGAAGGACGGGGGCAGCCAGCCGAAGACGATCACACCGAGGCAGAGGTTGGAGCCGAGGAGGATCGAGATCAGGTCACGGGGACCGCTCGTCCGCTCCTCCTCCGGGATGGTGTCGACTCCGCGCTGTTCGATGGGCATGGGGGGACTCCCTTGGCAGGGCGGGGGGTGGTTCGCATTATTTGAGCGACACTCAATGTGACTCAAGCCCATGTCCCAGGTCAATGATTCCCTACAACGAAATGAAGAGTTAGAGTGATGCTCTAACCCATCGACTCAAGAGGTGGTGGATCGGCGTGCGGCTGACCCCTACGGAGCGTGACCGGCTGCTGCTCCGCAGTGCAGCGGAACTGGCCAGGGCCCGGCGGGCCCGTGGCCTGAAACTCAACGTTCCGGAGGCCACCGCGCTGATCGCCGACACGGTCTGCGAGGCCGCGCGCGACGGCAAGCGGCTCGCGGAGGCCATCGAGGAGGCCCGCAGCGTGCTGGGCCCCGGCGATGTCCTGCCGGGCGTTTCCGACGTGGTCACCGAGGTGCACGTGGAGGCCGTCTTCGACGACGGGTCCCGCCTCGCGGTGGTCTCGTCGCCGATCCGGGGCGCGCAGGGGCTCGGCGACGACGCCCCCGGCGCGGTCGTCCCCGGCCCCGGCGTCCCCCAGCCGGAGCCGGTCGTGCACCTGCGCGTGCGCAACACCGCCGCCGTGCCGGTGAGCGTCACCTCCCACTTCCACTTCTTCGAGGCCAACCCGCGGCTCGACTTCGACCGCGCCGCGGCCTACGGGATGCGGCTGTGCGTGCCCGCAGGCTCGTCCGTACGGTTCGACCCGCACGGCGAGGGCGAGGTCGGCCTCGTCCCCCTCGGCGGCGACCGCATCGCGATCGGCTTCGCGGGCCTGGTCGACGGCCCGCTGGACGCCCCCGGAGCCAAGGAGGAGGCCCTGCGGCGCGCGGCGGCCTGCGGATATCTCGGAGTGGCCGGAACCAGGGACGAAACCGGTGGCGAGACCGGTGGCGAGACCGGTGGCGAAGGAGCACGGACGTGAGCCGTCAGACCCCCCACAGCGATCACAGCGCGCACTGCGCCCCCGGCAGCCGGCACATCGACCCGCACGAGTACGCCTCCGTCTTCGGCCCCCGCGCCGGGGACCGGGTCCGGCTCGGCGACTCCGGGCTGACCGTCCGGGTGGAATCGGACGCGCAGAAGCCCGGCGACGAGTTCCTGGCGGGTTTCGGCAAGACCGCTCGTGACGGTCTGCACCTGAAGGCGGCCGCGGTCCGCGACACCTGTGACGTGGTGATCAGCAACGTGCTGGTCATCGACGCGGTGCTGGGCATCCGCAAGGTGTCCATCGGCATCCGCGAGGGCCGCATCCACGCGATCGGCCGGGCCGGCAACCCGGACACCCTCGACGGCGTCGACGTGGTCGTCGGCACCGGCACCTCGATCGTCTCCGGCGAGGGCCTGATCGCCACCGCCGGAGCCGTGGACACCCACGTGCACCTGCTCTCCCCGCGGATCATGGAGGCCTCGCTCGCCGCGGGTGTCACCACGGTCATCGGCCAGGAGTTCGGCCCGGTCTGGGGCGTCGGCGTCAACTCCCCGTGGGCGCTGAAGCACGCCTTCAACGCCTTCGACGCCTGGCCCGTCAACATCGGCTTCCTCGCCCGTGGTTCCTCCTCGGACGCGGCTCCGCTGGTGGAGGCGCTGGCCGAGGGCGGCGCCTCCGGTTTCAAGGTCCACGAGGACATGGGCGCCCACACCCGCGCCCTGGACACCGCCCTGCGGGTGGCCGAGGAGCACGACGTACAGGTCGCCCTGCACTCGGACGGTCTCAACGAGTGCCTGTCCGTCGAGGACACCCTGCGGGTGCTGGACGGCCGGACCATCCACGCCTTCCACATCGAGGGCTGCGGCGGCGGGCACGTGCCGAACGTGCTGAAGATGGCGGGCGTGCCCAACGTCATCGGCTCGTCCACCAACCCGACGCTGCCCTTCGGCCGGGACGCGGTCGCCGAGCACTACGGCATGATCGTCTCCGTCCACGACCTGAAGCCGGACCTGCCGGGCGACGCCGCCATGGCCCGTGACCGGATCCGCGCGGGCACGATGGGCGCCGAGGACGTGCTCCACGACCTCGGGGCGATCGGCATCACCTCCTCCGACGCCCAGGGCATGGGCCGCGCGGGGGAGACCATCCGCCGGACCTTCGCCATGGCCGCCAAGATGAAGGGCGAGCTCGGCCCCCTCGCCGGTGACGGCGAGGGCGACGACAACGCCCGCGTGCTGCGGTACATGGCCAAGCTGACCATCAACCCGGCCATCGCCCACGGCCTGGCCCACGAGATCGGCTCCATCGAGGTCGGCAAGCTCGCCGACATCGTGCTCTGGCGCCCGCAGTTCTTCGGCGCCAAGCCCCAACTCGTCCTCAAGTCCGGCTTCCCGGCGTACGGGGTCACCGGCGACCCCAATGCCGCCACCGACACCTGCGAACCGCTGGTGCTCGGCCCACAGTTCGGTGCGTACGGGGCCACCGCGGCCGACATCTCCGTCGCCTTCGTCTCCGCCGCGGCCGCCTCGCTCGGCTCCGACGAGATGCCGACCCGCCGGCGCCGCGTCGCCGTCCGCGGCACCCGCGGCATCGGCCCCAAGGACCTCCTCCTCAACTCCCGGGTGGGCGCGGTCGATGTCGACGCGCGCAGCGGACTCGTCTCCCTCGACGGGGAACCGCTGCGCTCCGAACCCGCCGAATCCGTCTCCCTCAACCGCCTGTACTTCTTGTAAGAGCACCGCCTGTAAGCCTGTGAGGACCCCTGCCATGACTGCACAGCCCGCCAAGCCCGTGAACGACGGCTTCCGGATGCCCGCCGAGTGGACGCCCCACGAGCGCACCTGGATGGCCTGGCCGAGCCCCAACCCGACCTTCACCAACGAGCAGGAGCTCGCCGAGGCCCGCGAGGCCTGGGGCGCCGTCGCCCGCGCGGTCCGTTCGTACGAGCCCGTGACCCTGGTCGTCTCGCCCGGCGACGCCGAGAGCGCCCGCGCGATCGTCGGCGACGACGTCCAGCTGGTCGAGCAGGAGCTCGACGACGCCTGGATGCGCGACATCGGCCCGACCTTCGTCACCAACGACGCCGGCGAGATCGCGGCCGTCGACTGGACCTTCAACGGCTGGGGCGCGCAGGAGTGGGCCCGCTGGGACCACGACGCGAAGATCGCCCGGCACGTCTCGGACGTGGCCGGCACCCGTACGTACAGCACCGCGCTCGTCAACGAGGGCGGCGCCATCCACGTCGACGGCGAGGGCACCGTGCTCCTCACCGACACCGTGCAGCTGGGAGAGGGCCGCAACCCCGGCTGGACCCGCCAGCAGGTCGAGGCGGAGATCCACGCCCACCTCGGCACCACCAAGGCGATCTGGCTGCCGTACGGCCTCGCGGGGGACTACGGCACCTACGGCACCCAGGGCCACGTCGACATCGTCGCCGCCTTCGCCCGCCCCGGCGTCGTCATGGTCCACACCCAGCCCGACCCGGCCCACCCGGACCACGAGCGCTGCAAGACCATCGCCGCCATCCTGCGCGCCTCCACCGACGCGCGGGGCCGGCAGCTGGAGGTCGTGGAGATCCCCGCGCCGACCGTGCTGGAGGAGGACGGGGAGTGGGTGGACTACTCGTACATCAACCACTACCTGTGCAACGGCGGCGTGGTGCTGTGCTCCTTCGACGACCCGCGCGACGAGGAAGCGGCGGAGATCTTCCGCGGACTGTTCCCCGGGCGGACCGTGACACTGGTTGACGCACGTACGATTTTCGCCGGGGGTGGCGGTATCCACTGCATCACCCAGCAGCAGCCGAAGGTCTGACCTTCGGGCAACGGACGAGGAGTGGGCCCATGGTGGCGGGTGGAGTACCGGTACGGGCGGCGAGAAAGAACGCGCCCCCGCGCGAGGACGTACTCGTCGCCGCCATGGCCACGATCGCCGAGCGCGGCCTGGAAGGCCTGACCATGGCCGGTCTGGGCCGTGAGGTCGGCATGAGCAGCGGCCATCTCCTCTATTACTTCCGCAGCAAGGACGAGCTCCTGCTGCAGACCCTGGAGTGGAGCGAGGCGGCACTGGGCGGCGAGCGGCGGGCCCTGCTCTCCCGGCGCGGTCCGGTCGCCGAGCGCCTGCGCGCGTACGTCGACCTGTACGTGCCCACGCAGGCCCGCGACCCGCACTGGACGCTGTGGCTGGAGGTGTGGAACCGCTCCCAGAACGCCGGCCCGCAGGAGCGCGAGCGGCAGGCGGCCATCGAGGGCGCCTGGCACCGCGACCTGGTGGCACTGCTCGCCGAGGGCATCTCGCGCGGGGAGTTCCGCCCGGTGGACGCCGACCGCGTGGCGACCCGCATCCGGGCCCTGCTCGACGGATTCAGCATCCAGCTGGCGGTGGGCCTGCCGACCCTCGACAGGATGGCCATCCTCGACCACGTCCGCGAGTTCCTGACGGACACCCTGTCGCTCAGGCCGTAGCAGCCTCAGCCCTGCACACCCTCAGCCCTGCACGCCCTCAGCCCCGCAACCCCCAGCCCTGCACACGCTCAGCCCCGCCACCCTCAGCCTCGCCGGCGTTTGAGGCGCGGGGTCCGGGGCGGAGCCCCGCAACGGCGCCGCGGTCGCCCACGGTGTCCAGCACCCCGAACGCCCGCGCGAGCCGCTGCCCGCATGCTGAGATCCCCGTCCATCCGCGGCGAGCGGTGTGGCACACTGCCAGCGTGCCTGCTCAGCTCATGATTATCGCCAGCAGCGCGCCGGTCCCCAGTGGCCGCTGAACCGCGGAAGAACTTCGCGGAAGCGGCCACCGTGCCTCGGACCCGCGCGCAGACCTCTCGCTACCCGCGAGAGGTTTTTTCGTTTCCCGGACCATCCGAGCCGGGACCGGACCGCGCGCGATGATGGGGGCAGTGACGGCGGCCTGCCCCCTTGGCGGGCATCCGGAACCACTCATCCGACAGGAGTCAGATCAGCATGACGACGACACCAGAGGCGGCAACTGTGCGCTCAGGGGGCCTGGACGACAGCTTCCACGTCTTCGACACCACCCTGCGCGACGGCGCCCAGCGCGAGGGCATCAACCTCACGGTCGCCGACAAGCTGACGATCGCCCGCCATCTGGACGACTTCGGAGTGGGTTTCATCGAGGGCGGCTGGCCCGGCGCCAACCCCCGTGACACCGAGTTCTTCGCCCGCGCACGCGCCGAGATCGACTTCAAGAACGCCCAGCTGGTCGCCTTCGGCGCCACCCGCCGCGCGGGCGGCACGGCCGCCGCGGACCCGCAGGTGCGGGCCCTGCTGGAGTCCGGCGCCCCCGTGATCACGCTCGTCGCCAAGTCCCACGACCGCCACGTCGAACTCGCCCTGCGCACCACCCTGGACGAGAACCTGGAGATGGTCCGGGACACCGTCTCCCACCTGGTCGGCCAGGGCCGCCGCGTCTTCGTCGACTGCGAGCACTTCTTCGACGGCTACCGGGCCAACCCCGCGTACGCGAAGGCCGTCGTCCGCACCGCCCACGAGGCCGGCGCCGACGTGGTCATCCTCTGCGACACCAACGGCGGCATGCTGCCCGCCCAGGTGACCGCCACCGTCGCCACCGTCCTCGCCGACACCGGAGCCCGCCTGGGCATCCACGCCCAGGACGACACCGGCTGCGCCGTCGCCAACACCCTGGCCGCCGTGGACGCGGGCGCCACGCACGTCCAGTGCACGGCCAACGGCTACGGCGAGCGCGTCGGCAACGCGAACCTCTTCCCCGTCGTCGCCGCCCTGGAGATCAAGTACGGGCGCACGGTGCTCCCCGAGGGCGCGCTCGCCGAGATGACCCGCATCTCGCACGCCATCGCCGAGGTCGTGAACCTCACCCCCTCCACGCACCAGCCGTACGTCGGCGTCTCCGCCTTCGCGCACAAGGCGGGCCTGCACGCCTCGGCCATCAAGGTGGACCCGGACCTCTACCAGCACATCGACCCCGAGCGGGTCGGCAACACCATGCGGATGCTGGTCTCCGACATGGCCGGCCGCGCCTCCATCGAGCTCAAGGGCAAGGAGCTCGGCGTCGAGCTCGGCGGAGACCGCGCGCTGATCTCCCGGGTCGTGGAGCGGGTCAAGGAGCGGGAGCTCAAGGGCTACACGTACGAGGCCGCCGACGCCTCCTTCGAGCTGCTGCTGCGCGCCGAGGCCGAGGGCCGGGCCCGCAAGTACTTCCGCATCGAGTCCTGGCGCGCGATCGTCGAGGACCGCCCGGACGGCACCCACGCCAACGAGGCCACGGTCAAGCTGTGGGCGAAGGGCGAGCGGATCGTCGCGACGGCCGAGGGCAACGGCCCCGTCAACGCGCTGGACCGGGCGCTGCGGGTGGCGCTGGAGCGGTTCTACCCGCAACTGGCCAAGTTCGAGCTGGTCGACTACAAGGTCCGCATCCTGGAGGGCACGCACGGCACGGAGTCCACGACCCGCGTGCTGATCGCCACGACGGACGGCGTCCGCGAGTGGTCCACGGTCGGCGTCGCCCCGAACGTGATCGCCGCCTCCTGGCAGGCCCTGGAGGACGCGTTCACGTACGGCCTCCTGCACGCGGGGGTCGAACCGGCCGAGTAGGCCCGCGGCGGCCTTATGTCCTGCTCACACAGGAAAGTCCGGGTTCGGGTAGCGTCGTCCGTATGAGGACCAGGCTTATATCCGTACGTCTTGGATCAGTGCTGGCCGGTCTGCTGCTGGGCCTGTCGGGGACCGCGCTCGCGGTCGCCCCGCAGGCGTCGGCGGCGACCGGGGTCGCCGCCGTGGGGGAGGCCCTCAAGGACGGGCCCGTCTACGTGGACCCGGGGGCGCGGGCACAGCTGTCGCAGGCCGAGGCCGACGCGCTCGCGAAGAAGATCAAGGACGCGGGGAAGCCGGTGTTCGTCGCCGTGCTGCCCGCGACGAGCGAGTTCCCCGCCGACAAGGTGTTCGGCGCCGTCCGGGCCGAGACCGGCATCACCGGGCTCTACGCGATCCGGCTCGGCGACGGCTTCAGCGCCCGCGCCGACCAGTCGGTCATGCCGGCCAACGCCGTGCGCAACCTGACCGACGCGGTGAAGGTGGGGACGCCCGACGCGGCGACCCAGCTCGACAACTTCGTCGACCAGGCCCTGAGCCAAGCAAAGGGCAGCGCCCCGGCCTCCTGGGGCACGACGGGCGCCGAGGCCGGCGCTCCCGTCGGCGGGCTGATCGCCCTCGGCGCGGTGGCCGTGATCGGCGGCGGCGGTGCGTACGCACTGGTCCGCCGCAACCGGAAGAAGAAGGAAGAGGCCCGGCGCGAGGCCCTGGAGCGCCTGAGCGTGGTCGTCGACGAGGACATCACGGCCTTCGGCGAGGAGCTCGAACGGCTCGACTTCCATCCCGCCGAGCCCGGCGCCGACGACGCCATGCGCAAGGACTACGAGCAGGGGCTCGACTCGTACGACAAGGCCAAGCAGATCATGGGCTCGGTGCAGTACCCGGAAGAGGTCAAGGGCGTGACCCAGGCCCTGGAGGACGGCCGGTACGCGCTGGCCAGCCTGGACGCGCGCCGGCAGGGGAAGCCGGTGCCCGAGCGCCGCTCGCCCTGTTTCTTCGACCCGCGCCACGGGCCGAGCACCGAGGACGCCACCTGGGCTCCGGCGGGCGGGGCGGCCCGTACCGTGCCCGTCTGCGCGGCGGACGCCGTACGCCTGCGCGACGGCCTGGACCCGGCGGTCCGCACGGTCGACACCGAGCACGGGCCGCGGCCGTACTACGACGCCGGCCCGGCGTACGGTCCCTGGGCCGGCGGCTACTTCGGCGGCGGCATCCTGCCCGGCCTGCTGGTGGGCACGATGCTCGGTTCGATGATGTCCAGCCCGGCCTACGCCTCGGACCTCGGCGGCGGCATGGGCGGCGGTTTCGACGGCGGGGACGTCTCCGGGGCCGACTTCAACCCGTCCGACTTCGGCGGCGGGGACTTCGGCGGCGGTGGCGGATTCGACGGGGGCGGCGGCTTCGACGGCGGGGGCGGCTTCTGACCGCCCCCGGGGGTTCGCCGGAACCTGCCGGTCAGCCCTGCTTGATGGCGGAGATGTCGAAGGTCAGCTTCACCTTGTCGCTGACCATGACACCGCCGGCCTCCAGCGCGGCGTTCCAGGTGAGGCCCCAGTCGGAGCGCAGGATCTCGGCGGAGCCCTCGAAGCCGACGCGCTCGTTGCCGTAGGGGTCCGTGGCCGAGCCGTTGAACTCCAGGTCGATGGAGAGCGGGCGGGTGACGTCCTTGATCGTCAGGTCGCCCGTGATGCGGTACGTGTCCCCGCCGAGCGCGGCCGCGGTGCCGGAGCGGAAGGTCATCAGCGGGAAGGCGTCGGCGTCGAAGAAGTCGCCGCCGCGCAGGTGGGCGTCGCGGTCGGCGATGCCGGTGTCGACCGAGGCGATCCTGACCTCGATGGCGGCCGTGGAGCGGGCCGGGTCGGCGCCGTCCAGGTGCAGGGTGCCCTCGTGCTCGGCGAAGGCGCCGCGGACGTTGGTGACCATGGCGTGCCGGACGGTGAAGCCGATGCTGCTGTGCGCCGGGTCGATGACGTAGTCGCCGGTGAGGGCGGCGAGCGCCGGGTCGATCTCCAGGGTGGCGACGGCGGCGCCGTCCTGGACGTTCACGTTCTGGTTGCGGCGGTTGAAGATGCCCATGACTGCTCCTCGGTGGTGTGCCGATCGGATCGACCGACTATCTGTTGAATGTTCAACAACTTCGACGGGAATGACGGTAGACCCATTCCGTTCAAATTTCAACATCTAGGCGGAGTGTCAGACCATTTTGTGAAAGTCCTACAACGGGCGGAGGTCCCGTCTGGCGGAGTCCCTACATCCTCCGGTCGTACTGTGCGGGCCACACAGCGGAAGACTCCCGAGACTGTGCGGAATGAACGGAGGTTTTTCATCGCGATCTTCGTAAGGTCGGTACATGACCGTTGTGGACCAGACCCCGAGCGAGCCGACGGACGCCCGTGGGCGCGTGGCCGAGCTGCACTCCCTGCGCGAGCAGGCACGGCGCGGCCCCAGTGACCGCGCGACCGAGACCCAGCACGCCAAGGGCAAGCTGACCGCCCGCGAGCGCATCGCGCTGCTCCTCGACGAAGGTTCCTTCAAGGAGGTCGAACAGCTCCGCCGCCACCGGGCGACCGGGTTCGGCCTGGAGGCCAAGAAGCCCTACACCGACGGCGTCATCACCGGCTGGGGCACGGTCGAGGGCCGCACGGTCTTCGTCTACGCGCACGACTTCCGGATCTTCGGCGGCGCCCTGGGCGAGGCCCACGCCACGAAGATCCACAAGATCATGGACATGGCCATCGCGGCCGGTGCCCCGCTGGTCTCCCTGAACGACGGCGCCGGCGCCCGCATCCAGGAGGGCGTCTCCGCCCTCGCCGGTTACGGCGGCATCTTCCAGCGCAACACCAAGGCCTCGGGCGTCATCCCGCAGATCTCGGTCATGCTCGGCCCGTGCGCCGGCGGCGCCGCGTACTCCCCGGCCCTCACGGACTTCGTCTTCATGGTCCGGGAGACCTCGCAGATGTTCATCACCGGCCCGGACGTCGTCCGCGCGGTGACCGGCGAGGAGATCACCCAGAACGGCCTCGGCGGCGCCGACGTGCACGCCGAGACCTCGGGCGTCGCGCACTTCGCGTACGACGACGAGGAGACCTGCATCTCCGAGGTCCGCTACCTCATCTCGATGCTGCCCTCCAACAACCGCGAGAACCCGCCCGTCCACGAGACGAGCGACCCCGCGGACCGCCGCAGCGAGGTCCTGCTGGACCTGGTGCCCGCCGACGGCAACCGCCCGTACGACATGCTCAAGGTCATCGAGGAGATCGTCGACGAGGGCGACGTCCTGGAGATCCACGAGCGCTGGGCCCGCAACATCATCTGCGCCCTGGCCCGGATGAACGGCCAGGTCGTCGGCATCGTCGCCAACCAGCCCGGCCACCTCGCCGGCGTCCTGGACATCGAGGCCTCCGAGAAGGCCGCGCGCTTCGTCCAGATGTGCGACGCCTTCAACATCCCGATCGTCACCCTGCTGGACGTCCCCGGCTTCCTCCCGGGCGTCTCGCAGGAGCACGGCGGCATCATCCGCCACGGCGCCAAGCTGCTGTACGCGTACTGCAACGCCACCGTCCCGCGGATCTCGCTGATCCTGCGCAAGGCCTACGGCGGCGCGTACATCGTCATGGACTCCCAGTCCATCGGCGCCGACCTCACCTACGCCTGGCCCACCAACGAGATCGCCGTGATGGGCGCCGAGGGTGCCGCCAACGTCATCTTCCGCAAGCAGATCGCGGACGCCGAGGACCCCGAGGCCATGCGCGTCCGCATGGTCAAGGAGTACAAGGCCGAACTGATGCACCCGTACTACGCGGCCGAGCGCGGCCTCGTCGACGACGTCATCGACCCCGCCGAGACCCGCGAGGTCCTCGTGAGCGCCCTCGCGATGCTCCGCAACAAGCACGCCGATCTGCCGTCCCGCAAGCACGGCAACCCGCCGCAGTAACCGCGAAGGAGACCTGCCACCCCATGACCACCGCCACTGACACCCTGCTGCGCGTCGAAAAGGGCAACGCCGCGCCCGAGGAGCTGGCCGCGATCACCGCGATCCTGCTCGCCCGCGCCGCCGCCACCCCCGAGGAGACCGCGGTCCGCACGCCGCGCCAGGCCGGCTGGCGCCGCCTGGAGCGCACCCCGGGCTTCCGCGCCCCGCACAGCTGGCAGGGCTGAGTCCAGAGCCCGGCGCAAGGCCCCGCACCCCCTCCGGGTGCGGGGCCTTCCGCATCCCCGGTCCGGGGCCGCGTAGACCGTCCCGTAACGGCCCTGTCCTCCCGAAGCTGCCGTGAAGTGACAAGTAGCTCTCTGTGATCAGAGTGACGCTCGGTCAGAGGTGGCGGGGCGGGGCTCGGGGACCGCGCCGGTCCGGTCGGCGGCGAAGTCGGCGCGGGCTTGCTCGACGGCTTCGGGGTACGCCTCGCGTTTGGCGTGCTCGGTCAGCGCCCGGTAGATGCTGGCGACCGAGGGGTGGTGCCCCTTGCGCTTGCCGGTGGGGATGATCAGGTCGGGCTGGATCTGCTCAACGGACTCTCTCTCTCCCCCCCCCCCCCCCCCGCGGCGTCGGAGCACGGTGTGGAGCATGTCGTCGGTGATGACGGGGGGCCGGCCGCCGTGCTTGCCCTTGTGGGCTGCGGTGTCGAGCCCTTCCAGGGTCGACTCGCGGATGTTCTCCCGCTCGGTCTCCGCCATCGCCGCGAAGAACGCGAACAGCAGCTTGCCCGGGCCGGTGGGGTCGTAGATGCCGGGCAGGGGTCCGGCGAGCATCTCCAGGATGAGGCCGTGGGCGGTGAGGTGGTCGGCCAGCGCGGTGAGTTCGGCGGCGTCGCGGCCGAGGCGCTTCATCTCGTACACGGCCGAGGGTCGAGCAGCGGGCGCAGCCGATGCGGATGTCCGCGCCCGGCAGGTCCGGGTCGATCGGCGCGGGGGGCGGGGTGCCCGGCCGCCACGGCCGGCCCGGCCCGCGAGCGGCCGGTCGATCAGCGGGGCAGGATGCGCAGTACTGCCTCGCGTTCACCGCTGAGCCGCAGGCCTTGCTGTACTGCGGCGCTCAGATCGAGGTCGCCGAGCAGGGTCGCGGCCAGCAGGTGCGGCGGTCCGGTCAGTGACGCGGTGGGGTGGTCGACCCGGCCGGCGTGTGTGTGCACCGAGCCGTCCTTGACTTCGATGACCAGGTCTTCGTTGCCGTCGGCGTGCAGTTGCAGGGCGATTGCCGGCTGGTCGGGGCAGTGGTCGGTCAGTGCCCGGGCGGGCATGTCCAGCCAGTGGGTGCGGAAGGTGTCGCTGCCGGCCGGTTCACGCAACAGCGGAATTCCCCACCGGCTCAGCTCCTGCAGCACCGGCTCCAGCTCGCGGCCACGCTCGGTGAGAGAGAACAGGTTGGTGGCCACCGGCGGCGGGGCGGCCTCGCGGTGGACCAAGCCGGCTTCCTCGAGTTCGCGGAGCCGGTCGACCAGCAGGTTGCTGGCGATCCCGGGCAGCCCGTTGCGCAGGTCGGTGTGCCGGCACGGACCCAGGGCGAGCAGTTCTCGGACGATCAGCAGGGTCCATCGGTCGCCGATGGTGTCCAGTGCTTTCGCGATGCCGCAGTACTGCCCGTAGGTGCGCATGCCACCACCCTACATCGTGGTGTTGAGATTCAAAACTCTCTTGTTGACTTTCTCAACAACCTCGGTCTAGCGTCGCTGCCCATGACCACCACCCTTTCCGTACGTCGGCTGGCCTGGGCCGGCGTCGAGATCCGTCTCGGCGACACCCGCCTGCTGATCGACCCGCTCGAGAACGTCGCTCCGCTGGCGCCGGTGATGGGGCCGCCGCACCGGCCGGTCGACCCGGTCGATACTCCGCCCGGCACCCACGCCCTCATCACCCACCTGCACCCCGACCACTACGACCACGACCTGATCGCCCGGATCGCGGCCACCGGCACGATCGGCTGCCACACCCCGAGCGCGGCCGGGCTGCACGAGGCGGGCATCACCCCCGTCGCCCAGGACCTGGGCCAGTCACGCCGCATCGGAGAGCTGACCGTCACCCCGGTGACCTCGCTGGACTGGCGCGGCAACGACTGCGACCAGGTCGCCTGGGTCGTCGAGGGCGCCGGCCGGCGGATCATCCACTGCGGCGACACCCAGTGGCACGGCAGCTGGTGGCAGATCGCCCGCGACCACGGCCCGTTCGACGTCGCGTTCGTCCCGGTCAACGGCGTCATCGCCCACTTCGAGGGCTACGCGGCCAACGTCCCGGCGACCATGACCCCCGAGCAGGGCGTCGAGGCCGCCGTCGCACTCGGCGCCGGCACCGTCTGCGCCATGCACTACGGCCTGTTCCACAATCCGCCGTTCTACACCGAACAACCCGACATCGAGCAGCGGTTCCAGCACGCCGCCGCCGAGCGCGGCATCACCGCGGCCATCGTCGCCGACGGCCAGCCCGTCCTCTGACCATCAGAAACAAGGAGCAACACATGAAGATCGTCCTGTTCGGTGCCAGCGGCAACATCGGCCGGCCCGCCACCGAGGAACTACTGCGTCGCGGCCACACCGTCACCGCGGTCACCCGAGCCGGCCACCTCGACGGCCTCGAGCACAAGGCCCTGACCGTGACCACCGGTGACGTCACCGACGCCGCCGCGGTCGCCGGCCTCGCCGCCTCCCACGACGCCGTACTGTCGGCCGTCGGCCCCCGGATCGGCCAGGAGAACGACCGCGCCACGATCGTCGGTGCCGCCCGTGCGCTGATCGACGGACTCCGCCGAGCCGGCGTCACCCGCCTGGTCACCATCGGCGGCGCCGGTAGCCTGCGCACGCCGACCGGCGCCCGGGTCATGGACGACCCGGGCTTCCCCGCGCTGTGGAAGGCCAATGCCGAGGCCCAGTCCGAAGCGCTCGACCTCTACCTCGGCGTGCACGACCTCGACTGGACGTACGTGTCGCCCGCCGCGGTCATCGGAGCGGGCGAGCGGACCGGGGCCTACCGCAGCGCCGGGGACACCCTGCTCACCGACGACGACGGCAACAGCCGCATCTCGTACGCCGACTACGCGATCGCCCTGGCCGACACGATCGAGAGTGGCACCGCGATCCGCCGTCGCATCACCGTGGCGTACTGAGCCATGAGCAACGACGCCGCCGGCCGGCAAACCCGATTCATCGTCCTGCTCGCAGCGCTCGTGGCCCTGGGACCACTGTCCATCGACGGCTACCTGCCCGGACTGCCGGACCTCGCCGGCGACCTGCGCGCCAGCGCCGCGGCCACCCAGCTCACCATCACCGCCTGCCTGGCCGGGCTGGCCATCGGGCAGCTGATCGCCGGGCCGCTGAGCGACACCTACGGCCGGCGGCGTCCGTTGCTGGCGGGCCTCGCCCTCTACACGATCGCCAGCGCGCTCTGCGCGGTGGCACCCGACGTCCGGACACTCATCGGCCTACGCCTGGTCCAGGGCATCGGCGGGGCGTTCGGCATCGTCATCGCCAACGCCATGGTCCGCGACCGCACCTCCGGAACCCGCACCGCACGTCTCTTCTCCGCACTGACCTTGATCACCGGCCTGGCGCCGGTGTTCGCGCCGGTCCTCGGTGGCCAGCTACTGCGCGTCACGGCCTGGCCGGGGATCTTCGTGGGCCTGGCCGTACTCGGCGCCGTGATGCTGGCGGCCTCCGCCGCGGGACTGCCGGAGACCCGGTCCTCCGCGTCACGCCAGCCGCTGCCGGCTGTCGTCGGGCAGCTGCTCAGCGACCGGGTCTTCACCGGGTACGTCCTGGCCAACGGCCTGGTCTTCGCGGCGATGTTCGCCTACATCTCCGGCTCGCCGTTCGTCCTGCAGGAAATCCACGGCCTGTCACCGCAGCAGTACAGCGCCGTGTTCGCCGTCAACGCCGCCGGACTCATTGCGGCCGCCCAGATCAGCGGCCGGCTGGTGGCCCGGGCCGGCGCCCGCGTGCTGCTGCTCGCCGGTCTGCTGGGCGCGACAGCCGGTGGCGCCACGGTCCTGGGCGCGGTGCTGACACGGGCACCCCTGCCCGTGCTCCTGATCGGCCTGTTCGTCCTGGTCTCCAGCGTGGGCCTGGTCATGCCGAACGCCGCGGCCCAGGCCCTGGCCGACCACGGCGGGCACGCCGGGTCGGCCGCCGCTCTGCTCGGCTTCAGCCAGTTCATGATCGGCGGGGCACTTGCTCCGCTGGCCGGCGCGGGTGGCGCCACCGACGCCTTGCCGATGGGAATCATCGTCGCCGTGCTGCCGGCGCTCGCTCTGCTCACACTCGGCGTCCTCACCCGGTCGATGCCCGGAGAGCGCACCCCGGCTGAACTCAGCCCGGCCCTTCCACGCCCGCCCCGGGCTGCCCGAGGCTGCCCGTCAGGCCCTGACGGGCCCCGGCCCGGCGAGCCCGTCAGGCCGGGGCTGTGACCCTCCGGGTTCTGCCACCGGCCCGCGCCCGGCACCCCGATCTCGCGGCGCCGCAGCGCGTCCCGCAGCGACACCAGCACGCACAGCTCGTACGGGATGCGCTCGACCCGTCCGCGCTCGTCCACCACAGCCTTGCGCCACTCCTCACGCACCACCCCGGCCAGCGGGATCCTCTCCGACTCGTCGAAGAACGCGCCATCCTTGGCGATGGGCTGGTCCAGTCAGCGCTTCAGCAGGTCGATGGCGTCCATCACCGGCCGGTAGGCGGTGTTGTCGCACTTCAGCTCCAGCGCCCCCAGCAGCGGGGAAAGCATTCGCCGCCAGTGCCCCGAGTACGACGACCGCAACACCGTACGCACTCGGGCCCGGTGGCGGTCCTCGTTCGCCGCGGCCTCCGCCAGCCGCAGCAGGATGCCCTCCTTGCCGCGGACCCGCTTGAGGTCCTTGGCGAACTCGCCCTCGACCTTCTTCTCCGCCCGCGTGTTGATCCGCTGCACCAGCTGGATGAACAGCTCCACCAGCGAGTCGGTGATCTCCGTCTGCCGCACGTGGCACAGCGCGGCCGGCAGCGTGTACCGCACCGGCCCGGCCGCCGCCCGCAGGTCCGAGGGGTACTCCTTCGACGCCCGCGCCCGCCACGCCGCCACCAGCTTCTCCGACACGTCCCCGAACAGCCCCGGCGCCAGCAGACTGTCCAAGCCCAGCGCCCCCGGGTCCGCCTTCAGCTCGGAAAAGAACGAAACGCCGCCACCCGCCGACTCCTGCCCGCCGGTGTCCTCGGCGACCAGGTCGTCCAGCCGCGAACGGGTCGCCGCCGACAGCCGGTCCACGGTGGCCGCGCAGAACCGTTCCTCGAAGGTGGTGACCGCCGACCCGACCAGGCGGGCGATACGTCCCGGCGTCGGCGGCTCCATCCGGTCACCCCGGCAGCGCACGACCACGGCCTCCGCCAGCCGGTCCCGGCTCAGCTCCACCCCACAGAGCTCCGCCGCCAGCCACTCGGCGAGCTGGGCCTGGTCCTCCGCGGTGCACTCCCGGAACCCGAACGCACCCCGGATCTCCACCCGGTGCCGCTTGATCGCCCGGCCCGACCAGTCGTACCCGGCCCACTCCTCGGCCGGCACCTTCACCTGCTGGGCCACGTACGACACCGCAGGCGCCGGGATCTCGCCGGGATCCTCCGGGAACAGGGCCTCCACCTCGAAGAACTTCAGCAACCCTGCTGCAGAGAGCTACTTGTCACTTCGTGGCAGCTTCGGGAGGACAGGGCCGTAACGGCCGGGCCCACACCGGCGGTTGGCCGCCCGGCCGCCCCGCCCACGCCGAAGGCCCCCGCGTCGAGTGACACAGGGGCCTTTCGGATGCTGCGGACCGTGACCGCTACCGCAGGCGCGCCATGAGGGCGTGCTCGACGAGCGTGATGAGCGCGCTCTTGGCGTCCGCCCGGTGGCGGGCGTCCGTGGTGATGATGGGGGCGTCCGGGCCGATCTGCAGGGCCTCGCGGACTTCCTCCGGGGTGTAGGCCTGGTTCCCGTCGAAGCCGTTGAGGGCCACGACGAACGGCAGGCCGCTGTTCTCGAAGTAGTCGACCGCGGGGAAGCAGTCGGCGAGGCGGCGCGTGTCCACCAGCACGACGGCACCGATCGCGCCGCGGACGAGGTCGTCCCACATGAACCAGAAGCGGTCCTGGCCCGGCGTACCGAAGAGGTACAGGATCAGGTCCTGGTCCAGGGTGATGCGGCCGAAGTCCATGGCGACCGTGGTGGTCGTCTTGTCACCGGTGTGGGTGAGGTCGTCGATGCCGGCGGAGGCGCTGGTCATGACGGCTTCGGTGCGCAGCGGGTTGATCTCGGACACGGCTCCGACGAACGTGGTCTTGCCCACGCCGAAGCCGCCCGCCACCACGATCTTCGCGGAGGTGGTGGAGCGAGCAGGAGCCGCTCCGCCGTTAGAGCTTGCGAAGTCCACTGAGCACCCTTTCGAGCAGTGTCACATCTGGCTGGCCACCGGCAGACTCGTCGCCGCCGGGCTGGTGAATGGCGACAAGGCCCGCCTCCGCCAGGTCGGCGACGAGGATGCGGGCGACACCAAGAGGAATGGAGAGAAGTGCCGAGATCTCCGCGACGGATTTGATCTCCTGGCACAGGCGGCAGATGCGCTGGTGCTCGGGCAACTGCCCTTGCAGCCGCGCGGGATCGGCCGTGGTACTGACCAGCGCCTCGATGGCGAGCTGGTAGCGCGGCCGGGTACGGCCGCCGGTCATCGCGTACGGGCGCACCAGCGGGTTGTGGGCCTTCGGCGCCGGCTGCCGAGCGGCGCGCGGAGGCGGCTGCTGGGGCTGCTGGTACTGGGGCTGCTGGGGCTGTCCGTACGGCTGCTGCTGGTATGGGTTCTGCTCCGGCACGGGCCGGCTGGGTGCGGAGGGGAAGTTGAAGCGGTTCTGGTCGTGCCCACCCTGCGGCTGCTGCGCGCCGCCATAAGGATGTCCTCCGGGTGTTGTCACGTTTCCTCCTCCGACTCCAAGTACGCAGTACTCCCTGTGGAACCGCGCCACCGCACCCTATGGTGCGATGGCGCGAAACGCACTGCCTGTCTGCTAGTTGAGAAGACTTCCCTGCAGCTCGGCGCGCAAGTCCGGGGTGAGGACACTGCCCGCGCGATCCACCAGAAGGGCCATCTCGTAGCCCACGAGGCCGATGTCGCACTCGGGGTGCGCGAGCACCGCGAGGGACGATCCGTCCGAGACGGACATGAGGAAGAGGAACCCCCGGTCCATCTCGACCACGGTCTGGTTGACGGCGCCACCCTCGAAGATGCGGGAGGCTCCGGCGGTCAGCGACGTCAGTCCGGAGGCCACGGCCGCCAGCTGATCGGCGCGGTCGCGCGGAAACCCGTCGGACATCGCCAGAAGAAGGCCGTCGGCGGAGACCACCACCGTGTGGGACACCCCTGGGGTGTTGTCCACGAAGTTGGTGATCAACCAGTTCAGGTTCTGTGCCGCCTGGCTCATCGGGCTCACACTAACGCTCCTGGTCATAGCTGTTACTTGACTGCTCAGAACCCGCGCTGCGTCCCTGCTGGACACCGCGCCGCAGGTTGCTCAACCTGCCGCGGACGTCCTCCGGAGCGCGGGAGACCTGGGGGCCGCCCTGCGGGGTCGTCTCCGCCGCGCCCTCGACCAGGTTGGCCTTGGGCACGCGCCGAGGGAGACCGGACGGGGTGACCCCGCCCGCCTTCGGCTCACGGAGTTTGGCGGCCTGCTGCCAGCGCTCGTCGTTACCCGAGCGCCAGTCGGTGCCGCCTTCCTTCTCCTGCTCCGGAACGGCGGGCTGCTGACGCGGCGACCGCTGCTCGAAGAGGGATCCGGTGGACTCCGCTTCCTTCTGTGCCGGCTGCCACTGCTGCTGGCTGCCGCGGCGCGGCAGGCCCGCTCCGGTCATCACGTGACCGGTGTCGGCAGCGGCGCCCGGACGGTCGAAGCCTACGCGTTCCGGAGCCGGTTCGGGGACGGCCCGGGATTCCGATTCGGTCCCGTAATCCTGCTGGTAGGCAGCCGGATACGTGTTCTGATCGGGCCACTCGGCCTGCTCCGACCTGGCATCGAAGCCATTGTCGTAGCCCTGAGCGGTCGGCTGCTGGTCCGGGTAGCCGTCTTCCGTATAACCGTAGTCCTGCTGCGGGTACGCCTCGTAGCCCTGCTGGGCCTGCTGTGCCTCGTAGGAGGTGTCGTAGGCCTGCCCGGACTGCTGCTCGAAGCCCTGGTACTCCTGGTACCCGTGCTCCGGCTGAGGTTCCGGATACTCCTGGGAGCCCGGCTCGGCGTACTGCTGCTGGTCCTGCGGGAAGGTCACCTGGGCCGCCAGCGCGGCCCGGCGGTCCTGCTGTCCCAGGGACCGGCCGACCGGGTCGCCCAGGAGGCCGTCGGCGCCCTGCTGGTCGTACCGCGAGTCGTCGAAGCCGAGCTCGGCGGCGGTGCGCAGCGGGGCGGCCTGCTGGGCCTTCTGCTCCGGGATGATCTGGGAGACCGTGAAGTCGTCGTCCGGTACGCCCTCGCCACCGCCACCGTGGGTGATGGCGTCGGGGAGCATGACCAGCGAGGTGGTGCCGGCCGCCTCGCCCGAGGGGCGCAGCTGGACGCGGATGCTGTGGCGGTCCGCCAGCCGGCCGACCACGAACAGACCCATGCGCTGCGAGATCGCGGCGTCCACGGTCGGCGGGTTGGCCAGCTTGTGGTTGATGTCCGCGAAGTCCTCGGCGGTGAGGCCGATGCCCTTGTCGTGGATCTCGACCATCACGCGGCCGTCGGGAAGACGGGTCGCGTTCACGCGGACCTTGGTCTGCGGGGAGGAGAACGTGGTGGCGTTCTCCAGGAGCTCGGCGAGCAGGTGCACGAGGTCGGTCACGGCCTGGCCGTGGATCTCGGCCTCGGAGACGCCGGAGAGCTCGATGCGCTCGTACTGCTCCACCTCGGAGGAGGCGGCGCGCAGTACGTCGACGAGGGGCACCGGCTGGTCCCAGCGGCGGCCCGGCTCCTCACCCGCGAGGATGAGGAGGTTCTCGCCGTTGCGGCGCATACGGGTCGCCAGGTGGTCCAGGCGGAAGAGGTTCTCCAGCTGGTCCGGGTCGGCCTCGTTGTTCTCCAGGTCGGTGATGAGGGTCAGCTGGCCCTCGATCAGCGACTGGTTGCGCATGGAGAGGTTCGTGAAGATCGCGTTGACGTTGCCCCGCAGGAGCGCCTGCTCGGCGGCGAGCCGTACGGCTTCCCGGTGGACCTGGTCGAAGGCGCGGGCGACCTCGCCGATCTCGTCCTGGGAGTCGATCGGGATCGGGAGGACACGGGTGTCGACCTTGCCCGGATCGGTGCGCGAGAGCTGGTCGACGAGCATCGGCAGGCGCTGCTCGGCGATGTCGAAGGCCGAGCTGCGCAGGCGGCGCATCGCGCGGCCCATCTGGCGGGCCATGAGGCCGGCCATGATGAACGCGGCGAGCAGCGCCACGACCACGATGGCGCCGTTGACGATGGCGTCGGTGCGGGCCTCGTCGGAGACCGCGACGGCGTCGTTGACGGCCTTGTCGAGGAGTTCCCGCTCGATCTCGTCGTAGCCGTCGAACTTGGCGGTGGCGGCGGCCTGCCAGAACACGGGGTTCGTGCCGTTCTCGGCGAGCTTCTTCTTGCTCTCGCCGCTGGCGATCGCCTCGGTCATGCCGAGCAGCGGGTTGCCGTTGGGGGCGGGCGGCGGCACGAAGCGGGTTCCGGCCTGCTCGGCCTGGTGCTTGGCCTCGGCGAGCTTGGCCTTGCCCTCGTCCGACTTCTTGCCCATGACCTCCTTGAGGCGGTTCACGTCCTCCTCGGTGCCGGCCGCGACGTACTCGCCGATGGCGATTTCCTCGAGGTAGGCATAGGAGGAGAAGGCGACGAGCTGGGCCTTGCGCACGTTCTCGTCCGTGCTGGGACGGACGAGTAGGTGGGTGCCGACGGAGCGCTGCAGCGAGTTCGCCGCCTTGGCCAGCTGGACCGCGTAGACCATGCGGCCGTACGAGGTCACGTTGCCGGTGCCGAGGCCGAGCTCGTTGGCGAACTGCATGAGGTAGTGCTCGACGCCGACGTAGCCCTCTTCGGTCGGGATGGGGCCAGCCGCGGAGGGGAGGTTCTTCTTGGGGGTCTCGAAGGCGACCTGGTAGGCCTTTTCCCGGACTTCCTTGAGCTTGGGCTCCTCGGCGCGGAAGAGGTCCAGACGCCGTTCCAGGCCCTGGTTCTTCGGCATGTCCTGGACGGCCTTGTCGAACTTCTCCTTGGCCTCGGTCGTGACCGCGTAGGCCTTGGTGACCTGCTGGGAGTTGGTCTGGCCGTTCAGGAGGGGCTCGGCGGTCAGGTCACGCTCGTTGAGCAGTGCCTGGCTGTACTCCGAGGCTGCCTGGACGACCCGGGCTATCTGCTCGGCGTCCTTGGCCTCGTTCCACTGGTCGACGGAGCCCTTCACCTGGAAGCCGCCCATGACCAGGCCCACGAGGGCCGGCACGAGCAGGATCGCGTTCAGGCGGGTCGGTACGCGCCAGTTGCGGGGCGAAAATCTGCTGGTGCTCCCGGGGCGCGCGGGCGGCTCCACGGGCACGTCGACGGGCGACGCGGCCGCTCGCGGCGGCGGGGTGAAGTTGCCGCGCGCGGGTTCAACCGCGGGGCTTGCGTTGCTTCGCCTCACTCGACCAACAACCTTCCGGCGGTGCTACTAGCTAGTTCGTTGAATTCCAGCACGGTTCACGGCCGTGTTCCAAACAGTTGGAATCAGCCATTCCAAGATCCTTATGCCCCACGTAAATCGGACATAAAGAGCTTCCTGCGGCAAAAATAGGGGGAGTTGTGCGCGTAGCGGCACCAACCGAACGCACCCCGTGGCCAACTGGCGGCAATTGTCTGTCGAAACGTTATGAACGGAGAGGGCGGGCCGTGTCCTATGACACAGCCCGCCCTCTCACGTTGTGAAGAACCCGTGGGACTTGAGTGGTGCCGCTTGAGTCCGGCTGCCTGCGTGGTGTTACTTGAGACGGGCCATGAGGGCGTGCTCGACGAGCGTGATGAGCGCGCTCTTGGCGTCCGCCCGGTGGCGGGCGTCCGTCGTGATGATGGGGGCGCCGGGGCCGATCTGCAAGGCTTCGCGGACTTCCTCCGGCGTGTACGGCTGGTGTCCCTCAAATCCGTTGAGGGCCACGACGAACGGCAGGCCGCTGTTCTCGAAGTAGTCGACCGCGGGGAAGCAGTCGGCGAGGCGGCGCGTGTCCACCAGCACGATCGCACCGATCGCGCCGCGGACGAGGTCGTCCCACATGAACCAGAAGCGGTCCTGGCCCGGCGTACCGAAGAGGTACAGGATCAGGTCCTGGTCCAGGGTGATGCGGCCGAAGTCCATGGCGACGGTCGTGGTCGTCTTGTCACCGGTGTGCGTGAGGTCGTCGATGCCCGCGCTCGCGGAGGTCATGACGGCTTCGGTGCGCAGCGGGTTGATCTCGGACACGGCTCCGACGAACGTGGTCTTGCCCACGCCGAAGCCGCCCGCCACCACGATCTTGGCGGAGGTGGTGGAGCGAGCAGGAGCCGCTCCGCTAGATGTTCCGAAGGCCACTGAGCACCCTTTCGAGCAGCGTTACATCCGGCGTGCCGCCGGCCTCTCCATTGCCCGGCTGGTGGATGGCCACCATTCCGGCCTCCGCCAGGTCGGCGACGAGGATCCGGGCGACACCGAGCGGCATCGACAGCAGTGCGGAGACCTCGGCGACCGACTTGACCTCGCGGCACAGGGTGCAGATGCGCTGGTGCTCCGGGAGCAGGCCGGACAGGTGCATCGGATCGGCGGTGGTGCTGACCAGCGCCTCGATGGCGAGCTGGTAGCGCGGCCGGGTACGGCCGCCGGTCATCGCGTACGGACGCACCAGCGGCTGATCGCCTTCCGAGTACGAATCTCCGTACGCATCGGGGTAGGCGGGGGGCGGGGTCATGGATCCTCCGGGCTGGACAGCAGTGGTCAGCGTGCCGTCTGACGGGGCGGCCGGTGGGGGGGACTGTATGACGGCCTGGCGGGGGTACTGGATTCCGGGGGCGGGGCCCCGGTCTCCCGGCCGGTAGTACCGTCCGGCCGGGAGGGGGGAAGTCAGCCGAGCAGGCTTCCCTGAAGTTCGGCGCGCAGGTCCGGGGTGAGGACACTGCCCGCGCGATCCACCAGAAGAGCCATCTCGTAGCCCACGAGGCCGATGTCGCACTCGGGGTGCGCCAGTACGGCCAGCGAGGATCCGTCCGAGACGGACATGAGGAAGAGGAACCCCCGGTCCATCTCGACCACGGTCTGGTTGACGGCGCCGCCCTCGAAGATGCGGGAGGCACCGGCGGTCAGCGACGTCAGTCCGGAGGCCACGGCCGCCAGCTGATCGGCGCGGTCGCGGGGGAATCCTTCGGACATCGCCAGAAGGAGTCCATCGGCGGAGACCACCACCGTGTGGGACACCCCGGGGGTGTTGTCCACGAAGTTGGTGATCAACCAGTTCAGGTTCTGTGCCGCCTGGCTCATCGAACTCAACTATCGCTCCTGCTGGTAAGTGGGGTCGATGTGGTAACTGCCGGTCGCCGGTCCGTTGTTGCCGGCCTGACGGCCCTGCTGGATACCGCGTCGGAGGTTGGTCAGACGGCCGCGGACGTCGTCCGGCGCCCGCGAGACCTGCGGACCCGCCTGCGCCTCGGCCTGCTGCTGCGCGGTGCCGGCCACGAGGTTCGCTCGCGGGACCCGGCGGGGCAGCCCCGAGGTCGTGATGCCGCCGGCCGCGGGCTGGCGCACGCGCTCGGCCTGGCGCATCAGCTCGTCGTTCGGCGAGGACTTCCAGCTGACGGTCGGCATGCTGCCGGTCGCCGCCGCGGCGGGCTCGGCCGCGGACTCCTGGCCGCGCTGCGGCAGCGGCTGCTGCGGCGCGGGGGCCGCCGGAGCGGACTGCTGCGGCTGCCGGCCCTGCTGGGGCATCGCCGAGCCCGGTCCCTGCGCGGGGGGCTGCTGCCCCTCCTCGCGGAACCAGTTCGACTCGAGCGTGTCGAAGATCGGGCTGCGGCCGTCGCCGGAGCTCTGGGCCGGCGGCAGCGCCTCCGGCCGGTGAGCCTGCGGCAGTCGCGGGGTCTCCGGGCGCGCCGGCGGTACGGGTGCGTACCCGCCGCCGGGCTGCGGAGGCTGCGGCTGCGTGTGCTGCGGCTGCTGCGGGGCCTGGGGCTGACGGGCGAAGCCGCCGACACCGGGGCCGCCGGGCCGCTGGGGCTGGTAGCCCGGGCGCTCGAACTGTCCGGTGGTGGACGGGTCCACGGTGCCCCGCACGTCCGGACGCTCGAACTGTCCGGTCGTGCTGCCCAGGCCGTCGGCCTGCGGCATCGGGGCGTTGAAGTCCGGGCGGGCGAACTCCGCGGTCGAGCCGGGGCCCGACAGCTCGTCGTGGCCGCGCGCCTGGTCGGCGCCCCAGCTGGTGGTCTGCGGTCCGGGAAGCTCCGGACGCGCGGCGCCGCCGCGCGGCGGCAGCTGCGGGCGGGCGCCGTTCGGACCCGGGGCCGGCTGCTGCTGCTGAGGCTGGGCCTGCTGCTGGGGCTGCGGCTGCGGCTGCTGAGGACGCTCGAAGCCGTTGCCCTGCGGGAACCCGGACGGACCGGCCGCCGAGGGCGACTGGGCCGGACGGGCCTGCGGGCCGCCGCCGAATCCGGCACCGGCACCGGCGACCGGACCGCGGGCCGGCAGCGGGCCACCGGCGCCGAAGGCACCCTGGCCCTGGCCCGTGGTGGTCGGACCCTGCTGCGGACGGGCACCGGGAGCACCGGGACCGCCCTGCTGCGGAGGCCGCCCGCCCTGCGGGCCCTGCGGACGCTGACCGGAGCCGTCGCGGCCCGGGAGGGCGGCGCGCTGGCCGCCCGCACCGACCTGACCGCGCTGCGGACCCGCACCCACGGACGGCCGTGCGGCCGCACCGGGCACGGAAGCCTGACCGCCGGGGGCACCCTGGGCGCCACCGGGGCCGCCCTGGCCCGGCATCGGACCCGGCTTCTTGCCGCCCTGGGCGACGTCCACCGGCAGCATGACGAGGGCCGTCGTACCGCCCGAGTCGGAGGGGCGCAGCTGGATGCGGATGCCGTGTCGCAGGGACAGGCGGCCGACCACGAACAGACCCATGCGGCGGGAGACCGAGACGTCCACGGTCGGCGGCGACGCGAGCCGCTCGTTGATCGCGGCGAGGTCCTCGGGGGAGAGGCCGATACCGGTGTCGTGGATCTCGACGAGCACGCGGCCGTCGGGCAGCGCGTGACCGGTGACCTTGACCTTGGTCTGCGGGGAGGAGAACGACGTGGCGTTCTCCAGCAGCTCGGCGAGCACGTGCACGAGGTCGTTGACGACGCGGCCGGCGACATCGGTGCCGGGCACCGAGGCCAGCTCGACGCGCTCGTACTGCTCCACCTCGGAGGCGGCGGCACGGAGCACGTCGACCAGCGGGACGGGGCGGGTCCACCGGCGGCCCGGCTCCTCGCCCGCGAGGACGAGGAGGTTTTCGCCGTTACGGCGCATGCGGGTCGCGAGGTGGTCGAGCTTGAAGAGCGAGGAGAGCTGGTCCGGGTCGGCCTCGCGCGACTCCAGTTCGGAGATGAGCGACAGCTGACGCTGGATGAGGCCCTGGGAGCGGCGCGAGAGGTTGGTGAACATCGCGTTGACGTTGCCTCGCAGGAGGGCCTGCTCGGCGGCGAGGCGGACGGCCTCGCGGTGCACGTCGTCGAATGCCGCGGCCACCTGGCCGATCTCGTCGCGGGTGTGCACACCGACCGACTCCACGGACGTGTCCACGTCCTGCGGGTCCGACTCGGACAGCTGCTTGACGAGCTCGGGCAGCCGGTCCTGCGCGACCCGCGTCGCGGTGTCCTGCAGGCGGCGCAGCGAGCGGATCATCGAGCGGGCCATGACGAAGGCGCCGACGAGGGAGACACCGAGGACGAGGAGGATCAGGGCACCGTTGATGATGGCGTCCTGCTGGGCCTCGTTCTTCAGCTCGCGGGCCTTCTGCTCCATCTCCTCGAGCAGGGTCAGCTCGATGACCTTCATGGCCTGGAGCTTGGTGCCGTCGGCGTCGTACCAGTCCAGCCAGGACCGGTTCTTCTCGCGGAGGAAGGCGTCCTGGCTGGCCAGCACGCGGCGCGCGTAGTGGTCGGCGGTGGAGATCTCCGAGTTGCTGTCGCCGAGGCCGGCGAGGAGCTCCTCGGTGCGGCCCTGGTAGACGAGCTCGAAGGTGGTCTTCGACTGCTGCTCGCCCTTCTGCGCGGAGAGGGCGTAGAGCCGGTCGTTCTCCTTCAGCTCACCCTGCTTCTCCGAGGTGTCGGGGAGCGAGGCGGCGATGATCGCGCGCTGGATGGAGGCGTACTCCTTGGCGGCGGAGAAGGCCGCCAGGGCACGGGTACGCTTGATCATCTCCGGGTTGGAGGTGGCCTGCGCCATGTCCTGGGAGAGCGAGAGCAGCGAGACGATCATCGCGTTGTACTCGCTGACGGTCTGCTGGGCGCCGTTGACGTACGCCTTGTCGCGGACCGTCTGGATGTTCGCGATCTGACGGCCGATCTGCAGCACGTTGTTGCGGATCGACTTGAGGGTGTCGTCCTTCTCGCCCGTGCCGTCGACCCTGTCCGTCGCGGCGGCGAAGGCCTTGGCGGCGGTGTCGGTCTGCTGGCGGACACCGTCGACCGAGCTGGTGCTCTTGCCCTTGGAGATCGAGAGCGGACCCGCGGAGAGGTCGCGCTCCTCCTGGAGCATGGCGGCCAGGTTGGTGGCCTGCCGGGTCATCGTCGTGAGCAGCTGCATGTGTTCCAGCTGCGCGATGTCGTTGAGCGAGTCGTTGATGCGGAAGCCACCGAGCGTGGTGGCGGCGACGACCGGCAGGGTCAGCAGCGACACGAGTCGCGTGCTGATGCGCCAGTTCTGCATGGCGAGGCGAGAGCCGGGCCCACTGGGGGCCTTCGGTATCGCCACGTCCTGCTCAGCCGGCCCGGCCTTGGACTTGCCGGCCTTCGCGGACTTCCCACGGCCCTTCGCCTTCACCGCGGCGGAGGAGTCGGGGCCTGCGCCTTCGACAGCCGGCCCGCGGTTCTGGGCGTGCTGGGGCGAGGAGCCACGGTCGGTCCCGCCGCGCGGCTCCTGCTCCGCCGCAGCGCTGCCATCCCTCTTGAATCGTCCCTGCACTAGCGTCGCAACCTCTGGACCAGGCGTCCCGCCGGGCGACCGGTGGGACGGTGTCGAGTCGTGGGGCACGTGCGGCCCCATGGTGGTCGTCGGTGACCGGCGCGTCTCCCTCTCCTTGCCGCCGCGCTCGGCGCTGAGTCGCGCCACCTGCGCGCCGGCTGTTTCCCGCGGCGGTCCCGCGAATTCCAGCACAGTGGAGGATCTCCAACAAGGTGCGCGTGTCGGCCCGGAGAGTTGCTCACGGCACGTGACGGGCGCGCTACGCGATGTGCGACCGCATTCGGTAGAAACCGGACTTACGTCATCCAAACAACAAGGCTGGCAAGGTGTCCCAGTCGCGATGATCAGGAGCGGAATGCCGCATTCAGTGGCGCAATGTCCGTTTCGTCGGGTGAAGTTGACTGTCCACTATGCCTGAAATGACTGGTCACAGGTGAGCAAACTCACACAGCCGTGGCCATTACTTCCCGGTTCGGCGGGGGATTCAGATGTTTAGCCTTGCCCCTTAAAGGGTTGGCGCCAGGGTTGGTGCATCGACAGCCGACACTCCCAGATCGAACCGAGGACCCCGAACTCCCATGAAGACGACGACGATGATGTTCCGCAACATAGCCAACCCCCGCCGCACCACCCTCGCGCACCTCAAGGACGCCGAGGAGCTGCAGGCGGCGCCGGCCACCCCGGAACACTCCGTCGAGCTGCCCACGCAGACCGCCAACCCCCGGCGCACGGTCCTGATGGACGCGCCGGTCGCCGCCGCCGCGCAGTAGCCGCACAGCTGCGGAACGCGAAGCGTCCCCGCCCGCCGCGTTAGCCTGGGGTTCGCAGACTCCAGCCGGCGGACATACAGAGGGGCAGACGCAACACGTGCGCATCGCCAGGTTCTCGATCGACGGAAATGTCGCGTTCGGCGCGGTCGAGGGCAGCACCGCCCCCGGCGACGAAGCGACGCTCGTGCTTGACATCATCAAGGGCATCCCGTTCGCGGACTTCGAGCTCTCGGGCACGAAGGTGCCGCTGAGCAAGGTCCGGCTGCTGCCGCCCGTGCTCCCGAACAAGGTCGTGGCCATCGGCCGCAACTACGCGGAGCACGCGGCAGAGCTCGGCAACGAGGTTCCGGACGCGCCGATCACCTTCTTCAAGCCCTCCACCTCGGTGGTCGGCCCCGGTGATCCGATCACGTACCCCTCGTTCTCCCAGGACGTCCACCACGAGGCGGAGCTCGCCGTGGTCATCGGCCGCATGTGCCGGGAGGTCCCCAGGGAACGCGTCAAGGACGTCATCCTCGGCTACACCTGCGCGAACGACGTCACCGCCCGCGACGTCCAGCAGCGGGAGAAGCAGTGGGCCCGGGCCAAGGGCTTCGACAGCGCCTGCCCCCTCGGCCCCTGGATCGAGACCGACCTGGACCCGGGCGACCTGACCATCCAGTGCACCGTGAACGGCGAACAGCGCCAGCTCGGCCGCACCAGCGACATGGTCCGCTCCATCGAAGACCTCGTCGTCCACATCACCGAGGCCATGACGCTGCTCCCGGGCGACGTCATCCTCACGGGGACCCCGGCCGGAGTCGGCCCCCTGAACGTCGGCGACGAGGTCGCCGTCACCATCGAAGGCATCGGCACTCTCACCAACAAGGTGATCAAGCGTGGTTAACGGACCTGTCCGCGTACGTTTCTGTCCCTCCCCGACCGGCAACCCCCACGTGGGTCTGGTCCGCACCGCCCTGTTCAACTGGGCGTTCGCCCGCCACCACGGCGGCACGTTCGTCTTCCGCATCGAGGACACCGACGCGGCCCGCGACTCCGAGGAGTCGTACGACCAGCTGCTCGCCTCGCTGCGCTGGCTCGGCTTCACCTGGGACGAGGGCCCCGAGGTCGGCGGCCCGCACGCCCCGTACCGCCAGTCCGAGCGCATGGACATCTACCAGGACGTCGCGAAGAAGCTGCTCGACGGCGGCTACGCGTACCACTGCTACTGCACCACCGAGGAGCTCGACGCGCGCCGTGCGGCCGCCCGCGCCGCCGGCAAGCCCTCCGGCTACGACGGCCACTGCCGCGAGCTCACCACCGTGCAGGTCGAGGCGTACCAGGGCGAGCACCGCCCGGCGATCGTCCGCTTCCGGATGCCCGACGAGCCGATCACCTTCACCGACCTCGTCCGCGGCGAGCTGACCTTCACCCCGGACAACGTGCCGGACTTCGGCATCGTCCGGGCCAACGGCGCCCCGCTCTACACGCTGGTCAACCCCGTCGACGACGCGCTCATGGAGATCACCCACGTCCTGCGCGGCGAGGACCTCCTCTCCTCGACCCCCCGCCAGATCGCGCTCTACAAGGCACTGATCGAGCTGGGCGTCGCCAAGTCCACCCCCGCGTTCGGCCACCTGCCGTACGTGATGGGCGAGGGCAACAAGAAGCTCTCCAAGCGCGACCCCGAGGCCTCGCTCAACCTGTACCGCGAGCGCGGCTTCCTCCCCGAGGGCCTGCTGAACTACCTCTCGCTCCTCGGCTGGTCCTTCTCCAAGGACCAGGACGTCTTCTCGATCGAGGAGATGGTCCAGAAGTTCGACATCGACGGTGTGAACGCCAACCCGGCGCGCTTCGACCTGAAGAAGGCCGAGTCGATCAACGGCGACCACATCCGCCTGCTCGACCCGAAGGCCTTCGCGGACGCCTGCGCCCCGTGGCTGCGGGCCCCGCACGCCAACTGGGCGCCCGAGGACTTCGACGCCGCGGCCTGGGAGCGCATCGCCCCGTACGCCCAGACCCGCGTCACCGTCCTGTCGGACATCACGGCCAACGTCGACTTCCTCTTCCTGAAGGAGCCGGTCGAGGACCAGGCCTCGTGGGACAAGGCGATGAAGGGCGAGCCGGCGGCCCTCCTGACGACGGCGCGCGAGAACCTGGCGAACGCCGACTGGTCGGACCCCGAGTCCCTCAAGCAGGCCGTCCTGACCGCGGGCGAGGCCCACGGCCTCAAGCTCGGCAAGGCCCAGGCCCCGGTCCGCGTGGCCGTCACCGGCCGCACGGTCGGCCTGCCGCTGTTCGAGTCCCTGGAGATCCTGGGCAAGGACCGCTCCCTGGCCCGCATCGACGCGACGCTGGCCAAGCTGGCCGCGTAGCTCTCCCCGTACGTCCCGCAGGGGGCGGCAGCCGGATCCCCGGCCGCCGCCCCTTCGGCGTTCCCGCCCTCGACCCGGAAGGACCCGCGATGCCGCCGGCCGCCCCCGATTTCTCCTGGCACTTCACGCCGGGCAACGCCTTCCGGGACGAGAACGGGGACCTCGGGACCCTGTCCGTGGCCGCCGGGGGCACGCTGTGGCTGCCGAGCGGGCGGCTCGTGGCCTGCGATCCGATGGCCTATCCGGTCCTGGAGGAGGGCGTACCCCCGTTCCACGATCAGGTGAGCCCGGGCCGCTACCGGCTGGAAGCGGCACTCGTCACCTGGTCCCTGGCCGACGAGCCGCCGCAGGCGTCGCCCTATCGGGACCTCGCCGCCGTGCGGCTCGTGATCACGGAGGAACCGACGGCGTCCTGGGAGCCGGCGCTCAGCAGCGCGCGGCGCGCGGGCGACCTCGGGCCGGACGAGTTGCAGGGCTACGGAGTGGACGCGGGCCTCGGTGCGTTCCACGACGCGGCCGCCTGGCCGGACTTCGCCGACCGCGAGGCCACCCGCGAGCTGCTGCGCGCCCCGTTCCTCGCCGACGGGTACCGGCATCCCGGCCCGTACGTCATCACCGGCCCCGAAGGCCACCAGGTGGCGGTCTTCCAGTCAGGCTGGGGCGACGGCGTGTATCCGACCTGGACCGGGCGGGACGAGCGCGGCGGCGTGACCAGCTTCCTCACCGACTTCTTCGTCGTGCCGCCGGAGCGCGAGGCTACCGCGTAGGCTCGGCCCTATGCCGATCCGCGCCGTGCTGTGGGACATCGACGACACCCTCTTCGACTACACGGGGGCCGATGCCGCCGGGCTCGCGCGGCAGCTGGACACCGAGGAACTCGCGGACCGGTACGGCACCCCCGCGCAGGCGCTCGCGCTGTGGCGGGAGATCACCGACCGGCACTGGGCGCGCTTCGCCGCCGGTGAGGGAAGTTTCCAGGGGCAGCGGCAGGACCGGGTGCGGGAGTTCCTGGAGCGGCCCGGGATGACCGCGGACGAGGCCGACGCCTGGTTCGACCGCTACGTCGAGCACTACAAGGCCGCCTGGACCGTCTTCCCCGACGTGGTGCCCGTGCTGGACGTCCTCGCGGCCGGCTACCGGCACGGGGTGCTCTCCAACTCCTCCAGCGCCAACCAGGACCCCAAACTGCGTCACCTCGGGCTGCGCGACCGCTTCGAGGTGCTGGTCTGCGCGGTCGAACTCGGCGTCAGCAAGCCCGAGGCGGCGGCGTTCCTCGCCGCGTGCGAGGCGCTCGGGCTGCCGCCGGGAGAGGTGGCGTACGTGGGGGACCAGCCCGAGATCGACGCGCGCGGGGCCCGTGACGCCGGGCTGCTGGCGGTCTGGATCGACCGCGACGGCGGCCGCGGGCCCGGACCGGACGGCGCGTACCGCATCCAGGGCCTTGACCAGCTCCCGGAGCTGCTGGCAGGGGATACCCGTTTTGGAGCACGGTCAGGCATCCGGTAATGTTCTTTCTGCGCCGCCGGAGCGGGCCGAAAGGCCGGACGGAGGCGCCACCCGAAGGAAAACCCCGCCAAGGGGTTGACTTTTGGTGGGGTATAGTGTAATTGGCAACACGAGGGTTTCTGGTTCCCTTATTCTAGGTTCGAGTCCTGGTACCCCAGCGCAGTGCAGTAGTAACGCAGTGCTTTGCCCCCGTTGTGTAGCGGCCTAGCACGCCGCCCTCTCAAGGCGGTAGCGCCGGTTCGAATCCGGTCGGGGGTACAGATCCTTCCCGCGAGATCTCCAGGGTCGCACCCGGACGTCTTGATGCAGGATCGCTAGGGCCCCCGTTGTGTAGCGGCCTAGCACGCCGCCCTCTCAAGGCGGTAGCGCCGGTTCGAATCCGGTCGGGGGTACTGTTGGTCTGGTCTAGACCACTTTGGGCTATAGTGTAATTGGCAACACGAGGGTTTCTGGTTCCCTTATTCTAGGTTCGAGTCCTGGTAGCCCAGCGCAGTAACAGCAACACCAGCTAGCCCCCGTTGTGTAGCGGCCTAGCACGCCGCCCTCTCAAGGCGGTAGCGCCGGTTCGAATCCGGTCGGGGGTACGCATCGAAGAGGCCCTCCGCGTTCATCGCGGAGGGCCTCTTCGCGTTGCGCCGGCGCAGGAGCGCGTACGGGCGCGGGCGTTGCGGGCGTGGACGTAAGTGCGGGCCCGGAGGCGCGTGTTCGGACGTGTGCGGCGTCGTACGCGCCCCCGGGCCCGGGGGACGGATGGGGGAGGCCTTCGGGGCCGGGAGGGCTCAGCCGGAGCGGCGCAGGGCCTCCGTGAGGCGAGCGGCCGCGTCGATGACGGCCTGGGCGTGCATCCGGCCCGGGTGGCGGGTCAGCCGCTCGATCGGTCCGGAGACCGACACGGAGGCCACCACGCGGTTCGACGGCCCGCGCACCGGCGCCGAGACGGAGGCCACGCCGGGCTCCCGCTCGCCGATCGACTGCGCCCAGCCGCGACGCCGTACGCCCGAGAGCGCCGTCGCCGTGAAGCGCGCGCCCTGCAACCCGCGGTGGAGCCGCTCGGGCTCCTCCCAGGCCATCAGGATCTGCGCGGCCGAGCCGGCCTTCATCGGGAGCGTGGAGCCCACCGGGACGGTGTCCCGAAGGCCCGACAGCCGCTCCGCGGCCGCCACGCAGATGCGCATGTCTCCCTGACGGCGGTAGAGCTGCGCGCTCTCGCCCGTCACGTCACGGAGGTGGGTGAGTACCGGTCCCGCCGTGGCCAGCAGGCGGTCCTCGCCGGCCGCGGCGGCGAGCTCCGCCAGCCGCGGACCGAGGATGAACCGGCCCTGCATGTCCCTCGCCACCATCCGGTGGTGTTCCAGTGCCACGGCAAGGCGATGTGCCGTGGGTCGTGCGAGCCCTGTCGCCGCGACCAGCCCGGCGAGGGTGGCCGGACCGGACTCCAGTGCGCTCAGTACCAGAGCTGCCTTGTCGAGAACGCCGACGCCGCTAGAGTTGTCCATGAAACGATATTCGCGTCTCACACTGTGAAACGCAAGTTCAATTTTTCCAAGAACCAGCGAGTCTGTATGTGCGGGTCCACGAACCACTGGGTCCGAGCCGTCGTCCAGGACGTGGGGTACGGACGACAGGCGCACAAGATCTCTATGAAGCGCCGGCACAACCGGCCGGCCGGAGGGAAAGCGATGGGTAGGACACTCGCGGAGAAGGTCTGGGACGACCATGTCGTCCGGCGCGCCGAAGGCGAGCCCGACCTCCTCTTCATTGATCTGCACCTGCTGCACGAGGTGACCAGCCCGCAGGCCTTCGAGGGTCTGCGCCAGGCCGGCCGCAAGGTCCGACGCCTCGACCTCACCATCGCGACCGAGGACCACAACACCCCCACCATCGACATCGACAAGCCGATCGCCGACCCCGTCTCCCGGGCCCAGCTGGAGACGCTGCGGGCGAACTGCGCCGAGTTCGGTGTCCGCCTGCACTCGCTGGGCGACGTCGAGCAGGGGGTCGTCCACGTGGTGGGACCGCAGCTGGGACTCACCCAGCCCGGCACCACCGTGGTCTGCGGTGACTCGCACACCTCCACGCACGGCGCCTTCGGCGCGCTGGCCTTCGGCATCGGCACCAGCCAGGTCGAGCACGTGCTGGCGACCCAGACGCTGCCGCTGGCCCGCCCGAAGACGATGGCGATCACCGTCACCGGCGCGCTGGCCGAGGGCGTCACCGCCAAGGACCTGATCCTGGCGATCATCGCCAGGATCGGCACCGGCGGCGGCCAGGGCTACATCCTGGAGTACCGCGGCGAGGCCATCGAGCAGCTCTCGATGGAAGCCCGCATGACCATCTGCAACATGTCGATCGAGGCCGGCGCCCGCGCGGGCATGATCGCCCCCGACCAGACCACCTTCGACTACCTCCAGGGCCGTGACCACGCCCCCGAGGGCGAGGACTGGGACGCGGCGGTCACGTACTGGAAGACCCTGCGCACCGACGACGACGCGGTCTTCGACGCGGAGGTCGTCATCGACGGCACCACGCTGTCCCCGTTCGTCACGTGGGGCACCAACCCGGGCCAGGGCGCACCCCTGTCGGCCAACGTCCCCGACCCGGCTTCGTACGAGGACGCTTCGGAGCGCCAGGCCGCCGAAAAGGCCCTGGAGTACATGGGGTTGACCGCCGGACAGGCCCTGCGCGACATCAAGGTCGACACCGTCTTCGTAGGTTCCTGCACCAACGGCCGCATCGAGGACCTGCGCGCCGTCGCCGGCATCATCGAGGGCCGCAAAGTCGCCGACGGCGTACGGATGCTGGTCGTCCCGGGCTCGGTCCGCGTCGCCCTGCAGGCCGTGGAAGAGGGCCTGGACAAGGTCTTCAAGGAGGCCGGCGCCGAATGGCGGCACGCGGGCTGCTCGATGTGCCTGGGCATGAACCCCGACCAACTGGCGCCCGGTGAGCGCTCCGCGTCCACCTCCAACCGCAACTTCGAGGGCCGGCAGGGCAAGGGCGGGCGCACCCACCTGGTCTCCCCGCAGGTGGCCGCCGCCACCGCGGTGCTGGGCCATCTGGCCTCGCCCGCCGACCTGTCCGCCGCCGACGCGACCGCCGGAGTCTGAACCATGGAAGCCTTCACCACCCACACCGGCCGGGCCGTCCCGCTGCGCCGCAGCAACGTCGACACCGACCAGATCATCCCGGCCCACTGGCTGAAGAAGATCACCCGCGACGGGTTCGAGGACGGGCTCTTCGAGGCCTGGCGCAAGGACCCGGAGTTCGTCACGAACCGCCCGGAGCGCGCCGGCGCGACCGTGCTGGTCGCCGGCCCCGACTTCGGTACGGGTTCCTCGCGCGAGCACGCCGTCTGGGCCCTGCAGAACTTCGGCTTCAAGACGGTCATCTCCTCCCGCTTCGCCGACATCTTCCGCGGGAACTCGCTGAAGAACGGCCTGCTGACGGTCGTGCTGCCGCAGGAGACCGTCGAGCGGCTGTGGAAGCTGACCGAGGCGGACCCCACCGCCGAGATCACGGTCGACCTGGTCGACCGCCAGGTGCGAGCGGAGGGCGTCGTCGCGGAGTTCGAGCTCGACGACAACGCCCGCTGGCGCCTGCTGGAGGGCCTGGACGACATCTCGCTCACCCTTCAGAACGAAGCGGACATCGCTGAGTACGAAAGCACCCGCCCGGCCTTCAAGCCGCGCACGATTCGGGCCTGATTCCTGCCTGATCAGCGCTTATTCACCCTAGGGTGATCACATCGGCAACACTGTGCCCCCCGCCTTCCGGCGGGGGGCACAGCCGTTTGTTGAGGCCCCGTGAGGCGACAACTCGCCCCAGATGGCACAATCTGTGCATGGAACGCGACAGTCAACTCGAGCTCTACGAACTCGTCGCGGACCGGTTGAAAGAAGCACACACACGGGTGCGCTCACTGCAAGTCCCGGAGGGCGTAAGGATGGCGCTGTCCCGGAAGCTGTTGGTCGTCACGTCCGCGGCGAAGCACGATCTCGCCGATGCGGCAAGGCGCCTGGACAGGTTGATGAAGGACCTCGACGAGGGTCGATTCCCTGAAGGCGACTGATGCGAAGGAACTCCGTAACGTCCTCCGGCGTTGCGGCACTAGGGTGATTAGCCCGTTTCGTGTTTGATTTGCGGTATATATCCGCCTAACGTGCGAAATAAGCTTGAACACATTCGTTCTGGCGAAGTCTCCGAAGGGGAAGACGTGAACAAGGCGCAGCTCGTAGAAGCGATTGCCGACAAGCTGGGCGGCCGCCAGCAGGCCGCGGACGCTGTCGACGCGGTACTGGACGCGATCGTCCGCGCTACCGTCGCGGGCGACCGGGTCTCGGTCACGGGCTTCGGCTCGTTCGAGAAGGTCGACCGCCCGGCCCGTTACGCCCGCAACCCGCAGACGGGAGAGCGCGTCCGGGTCAAGAAGACCTCGGTGCCCCGATTCCGCGCCGGCCAGGGCTTCAAGGACCTGGTCAGCGGCACCAAGAAGCTGCCCAAGGGCGGCGAGGTGTCGGTGAAGAAGGCGCCCAAGGGCAGCCTCACCGGTGGCGCCTCCGCGACGGTCAAGAAGGCCGTCGCGAAGAAGGCCACCACCGCCAAGAAGGCCGCGGCAAAGACCGCGGTCGCAAAGAAGGTGACGGCGAAGAAGGCCACCGCGACCGTCAAGAAGGCGGCGGTGAAGAGCACGGCCACGGCGAAGAAGGCCACGGCCACCGCGAAGAAGGCGACCGCGACCGCCAAGAAGGCCACGGCCACGGCGAAGAAGACCACGGCCGCCGCGAAGAAGACCGCCCCGGCGGCCAAGAAGGTCACCGCCGCGACGAAGGCGCCCGCCAAGAAGACGGCGACGCGCAAGGCCACCGCGAAGAAGACCACGGCCCGCAAGAAGTAGGGGTACGGGTCACACACGCCGGGCCGGCTTCCCCCTGTTGGGGAAGCCGGCCCGCGGTGCGTTCCGTCGCAGGTCAGACGGCCGGACGGCCGTCCGACTGTCCGGCCGGCCGGGCCCTCAGAAGGTCTGCAGCGTCACCAGGGTGATGCGCAGGCCCGCGCCCTCGCCGTCCGTCTCGATCCGGACCCGCTGCCCGGGCCGCAGCAGCCGCAGGCCGCCCGCGTCGAAGGCCGGGGCCTCGAAGGGCACCGGGGTGCCGTCGTCCAGCAGCACGCTGCCGCTGCGGGTCTGGGAGTCGTACGTGTACGCGGTCGCCTGCATACCGGCACTGTATCGGGCCGTGTGACGCCCCACACCGAGGGCGAGCGCCGTCCGCAGATCCGCCGCCGTGTCCACGTCCCGGCGCACGCTGTCGACGTCCGCCAGAGCGATTTCCACCGCCCCCGAGGCCGAATGCCTGGCCCGTGACGGCCCGCCGAAGGAGGGGGCCAATTCCACGTCCGGCGCAGCGGAAAGCAAGGTCGTCCCGATTCCGGCCGCATCCGCCAGAAATGCCCGTGGAAATACCGAGGCGTTTTCGAGCACGCGTAGCAATTCGGGGGCCCGCAGCGCCGGCAGATCGGCGTTCATCGCGGCCACCGCGGCACCGGGCCGCCCCGACCGCACCGCCCGCGCCCCGTGGGCCAGCGCCGCGTTGAGCCCGGCCGCCGGGGCGTCCGGCACGATCCGCGCGCCCAGCCGGGACAGTTCCGCACCGGCCGCCGCGTCGTCCGTGACGACCACCACATCCGCGACCGCCGCGCAGGCCAGAGCCCCTGCGACGGTGTCCTGCGCGAAGGCCAGCGCGAGCCCCGGACGGGAGGCGCCCACGGCTGCCGCGAGACGGCTCTTGGCCACCGCCAGAGGCTTCAGCGGGACCACCAGACTCCAGACGGCGTTCGTGACGGACCCCTTCCCTGCGGTGCGCTCCGGTCCATCCCCGGACCATGGTCGGGTCATGGCCGGGTCATGTGTCGGCCCATTGTCGCCCCCGCCCGGGCGACCCGGGAGCCCGGTGGCGTGAGCGGGGCGTACGGTGTTCTCGACAGAGACCGGCCCCGGGGCGACACTTGTCCGGCCGACGAGGTGCCCAAGCTCCCCCAGCCTCCGCTGGGAGGTACCCCCGCCCACCGGTCCAGAGGAAAGGTGTCCGAGTGTCCCGCCGCAGAATCGGCTTCTGGTACCGCCTGGCGGCGGTCATCGCAAAACCGCCGCTGGTAGTGCTCTTCAAGCGGGACTGGCGGGGAATGGAGCACATTCCGGCCGAGGGCGGCTTTATCACCGCCGTCAATCACAACTCGTATCTGGACCCGCTCTCGTACGCGCACTTCCAGTACAACACCGGCCGAGTGCCCCGATTGCTCGCGAAGGCCGCCCTCTTCAAGGTCCCTATTGTCGGGTCGATCCTGCGCGGCTCCGGCCAGATCCCCGTCTACCGGGAGAGCACCAACGCCCTGGACGCATTCCGGGCCGCGGTGGACGCGATCGAGCGCGGCGAATGCGTGGCCTTTTACCCGGAAGGCACCCTCACCCGCGACCCCGACATGTGGCCGATGGCCGGCAAGACCGGCGCCGCCCGTGTCGCGCTGGTCACCCGGGCGCCCGTCATCCCGGTGGCCCAGTGGGGCGCGAACCTCGCGATGCCGCCGTACGCCAAGGAGAACAAGGTCCGGCTCTTCCCGCGCAAGACCCTCCGGGTGCTCGCCGGACCGCCGGTGGACCTCTCCGCCTTCTACGACCGCGAGCCCACTCCGGACGTGCTCAAGGAGGTCACCGAGGTCATCATGGCCGCCATCACCGCGCTGCTGGAGGAGGTGCGGGGAGAGACCGCGCCCGAGCAGCCGTACGACCATCGCAACGCCAGGGCGGAACAGCGGCGCAAGGCCGCAGGGGAGGGCAAGAAGTGACACGTCCCGTGAAGGCGACCGTCTTCGGAACAGGCTCCTGGGGCACGGCCTTCGCCATCGTGCTCGCCGACGCGGGGTGCGAGGTGACCCTCTGGGGCCGCCGGCAGGAGGTGGTCGACGCCATCAACACCGGCCGGACCAACCCGGACTACTTCCCCGACGTCGAACTCCCCGCGAACCTGCGGGCCACCACCGACCCGGCCGAGGCCGCGGCCGGCGCCGACTTCACCGTCCTCGCCATCCCCTCCCAGACGCTGCGCGACAACCTCGCCGCCTGGGCGCCCCTGCTGGCCCCCGACACGGTGCTCGTCTCCCTCATGAAGGGCATCGAACTGGGCACCGCCAAGCGGATGAGCGAGGTCATCGAGGAGGTGGCCAAGGTCCCCGCCGAGCGCATCGCCGTCGTCACCGGCCCCAACCTGGCCGCCGAGATCGCCGCCCGCCAGCCCGCCGCCTCCGTCGTCGCCTGCGTGGACGAGACCGTGGCGCAGCGCCTCCAGGCCGCCTGCCACACCCCGTACTTCCGCCCGTACACGAGCACCGACGTCACCGGCTGCGAACTCGGCGGCGCCGTCAAGAACGTCATCGGCCTCGCCGTCGGCATCGCGGACGGCATGGGCCTGGGCGACAACACCAAGGGCTCCCTCATCACCCGCGGACTCGCCGAAGCCACCCGGCTGGGCGTGGCGATGGGCGCCGACCCGCTCACCTTCTCCGGCCTCGCGGGCCTCGGCGACCTGGTCGCCACCTGCTCCTCGCCGCTCTCCCGGAACCACACCTTCGGCACCAACCTCGGCCGCGGGATGACCCTGGAGGAGACCATCGCGGTCACCAAGCAGACCGCCGAGGGCGTCAAGTCCTGCCAGTCGGTGGCCGATCTGGCCCGCCGCCACGGGGTCGACATGCCCATCACCGACACCGTCGTGGACATCGTCCACCACGGCAAGCCGACCCTGGTCGCGCTGAAGGAACTGATGGGCCGCAGCGCCAAACCGGAACGTCGCTGACTCCATTCCGGACGCATGAGCGGGTACTCTCGTGGCGATATGAGCAGCGAGAACCTCCCCCAGACCCCTGAGCAGCAGGGCCGCAAGCCCCGCGTGGCCGTCGTGTTCGGCGGCCGCAGCTCGGAACACGCCATCTCGGTCGTCACGGCGGGCGCCGTGCTGCGCTCCATCGACCGGTCCAAGTACGAGGTGCTGCCCATCGGCATCACCACGGACGGCCGATGGGCGCTGACCGCCGACGAGCCCGAGCGGATGGCCATCGCCGACCGCCGGCTCCCGAGCGTCGAGGAGCTCGCCGACTCCGAGGACGGCGCCGTCGTGCTCTCGGTCGACCCGGCGAGCCGCCAGGTCGTCTACACGGAGCCGGGCGCCGTTCCGAAGGCCCTCGGCGAGGTCGACGTCGTCTTCCCCGTCCTGCACGGCCCGTACGGCGAGGACGGCACCCTCCAGGGCCTCCTGGAGCTGTCCGGCATCCCGTACGTCGGCTCCGGCGTCCTCGCCTCGGCCGTCGGCCAGGACAAGGACTACATGAAGCGGGTGTTCACCTCCTTCGGGCTGCGCGTCGGCCCGTACGTGACCATCCGCCCGCGCGAGTGGGAAGCCGACCGCGACGCCGCCAAGGCGAAGATCCTGGACTTCGCCGCCGAACACGGCTGGCCCCTGTTCATCAAGCCCGCCCGGGCCGGCTCCTCCATCGGCATCACCAAGGTCGACGACGCGTCCGGCCTGGACGCCGCCGTCAAGGAGGCCCGGCGCCACGACCCGAAGATCATCGTGGAGGCGCTGCTGCGCGGCCGCGAGATCGAGTGCGGGGTCCTGGAGTTCGAGGACGGTCCGCGCGCCAGCGTGCCCGCCGAGATCCCGCCGGTCTCCAGCCACGACTTCTACGACTTCGAGGCGAAGTACATCGACTCCGCCTCCGGGATCGTGCCCGCCCCGCTCACCCCGGAGCAGACCGCCGAGGTGCAGCGGCTCGCGATCGAGGCCTTCGAGGCCGCGTCCTGCGAGGGCCTCGTGCGCGCCGACTTCTTCCTCACCGAGGACGGCACCTTCGTCATCAACGAGATCAACACGATGCCGGGCTTCACGCCGATCTCCATGTACCCGCTGATGTGGCAGAAGACGGGCGTCGCCTACCCGGAGCTGGTGGACCGCCTGATCCAGGCCGCCCTCGGCCGCTCCACCGGACTGCGCTAGGACGGCACGCGAAAGCACGACGACCGCCCGCCGGGATGCCCGGCGGGCGGTCGCTGTGAGTGCGAGCGGTCCGCCGGCCGGGGCCGGCGGGGATCAGTAGGAGGAGAAGCCCAAGGGCACCGTCTTGGAGATCGCCGCGGACAGCCCGACCAGCATCCCCGCGTCCGTGGCATGCTCCTTGTCGACCAGGACCTCCGTATACGCCTTCCGCATCCCGGAGACGAAACGGAACCCCCCGTCGGACTGCTTGTCCAGCAGCCAGGCGACGTCGTTGACGTGGACGCCCTCCTGCTTCTCATCCAGCATCTCGGGGGGCTTGGGGACACCGCACCGCAGTACGATCGCCGAGCCGCCCCACGCGGCCGTCAGAGCGGACTCCGGATCGGTCCGGGTCCGCTCCAGGCCGGCCACCGTCTCCGGAAGCTCCTTGTGCAGTGCCGCACAGAGCTCCCCGATGGCGGCGGGCGGCGTGGGCGGCGGATCCACCCGGGCCTCGGAATCGCCCGGTGAGCACGCCGCGAGGCCCAGCAGGGCCAGCGCGGCGGGCAGGGCCAGGACACGGAGGGGCCGGCGGTGAATGGTCATCACCGGCCAAGAGTAGACGGGGGCTACAGATGGACCACCGGGCAGGTCAAGGTGCGGGTGATCCCGTCCACCTGCTGGACCTTGGCCACGACCATGCGGCCGAGGTCGTCCACGGTGTCGGCCTGGGCGCGCACGATCACGTCGTACGGGCCGGTCACGTCCTCGGCCTGGATCACCCCCGGGATCTGGCCGATGGACTCGGCGACGAACGACGCCTTGCCCACCTCGGTCTGGATAAGGATGTACGCCTGTACCACGGAACCTCCAGGGCGGCCACGAGGATCATTTCCCCTAACCTTCGGGTGGGCCCCACACGCTCGACAGGGCCGGGGGAAGAAGGGACGCCACGGTACCGCGTCGCCGTGCGCCGCGGGGAGACCTGCGGGCCCGGCGCCACGCACAGCGGGGCGTACGGAGAGCAGAAGTTGACGTATCTGTTGACGGTACCCAGAGCTGTGACGGCTCGCGACCGCAAGCGGACTGGCCAAGAAGGGGCACAGCGATGAAGGGCACTGTGGGCGAGCTGGGGGAGTTCGGGCTGATCAGGGAGCTCACCTCACGGCTCACCACCACCCCGGCGGTCCGGCTCGGACCGGGCGACGACGCCGCGGTGGTGTCGGCCCCCGACCGGAGGGTCGTGGCGAGCACCGACATCCTCCTCGAAGGCCGGCACTTCCGGCGCGACTGGTCCACGGCCTACGACGTCGGCCGCAAGGCCGCCGCGCAGAACCTCGCCGACATCGCCGCCATGGGCGCGGTGCCGACCGCGCTGCTCCTCGGCCTCGTCGTCCCCGCCGAACTCCCGGTCACCTGGCCCACCGAGCTGATGGACGGCATCCGCGACGAGTGCCAGGTCGCCGGCGCGGCCGTGGTCGGCGGGGACGTGGTCCGCGGCGACGTCATCACCGTCGCCATCACCGCCCTCGGCGACCTGCGCAACCACGAGCCCGTGCTGCGCTCCGGCGCCCAGCCCGGCGACGTCGTCGCCGTCACCGGCTGGCTGGGCTGGTCCGCCGCCGGCTTCGCCGTGCTCTCGCGCGGCTTCCGCTCCCCGCGGGCGTTCGTGGAGGCGCACCGGCGCCCCGAACCGCCGTACCACGCGGGTCCCGCGGCCGCCGGGCTCGGCGCCACCGCCATGACCGACGTCAGCGACGGCCTGATCGCCGACCTCGGGCACATCGCCGAGGCCAGCAAGGTACGGATCGACCTGCACTCGGGGGCCGTCGACATCCCGACCCAGATGCACGACATCGGGCAGGCCGTCGGCGTGGACCCGCTGCAGTGGGTGCTCACCGGGGGAGAGGACCACGCGATCGTGGCGACCTTCCCGCCCGACGTGAAGCTCCCCGCCCGCTGGAAGGTCATCGGCGAGGTGCTGAACCGCTCCGCGCTGCCCCAGGTGACCGTGGACGGCGCGCCCTGGACCAGCACCGGCGGCTGGGACCACTTCGGGGCCGACCCGGCCGCCCAGGACGGCGCGCCGTGAGCACGGCCCCGCCGCTGTGCCTGACCGTCGCCGGATCCGACTCCGGCGGCGGCGCGGGCATCCAGGCCGATCTCAAGACGATGCTCGCCCTCGGCGTGCACGGCATGAGCGTCGTGACGGCCGTGACGGCACAGAACTCGCTCGGGGTGCGGGGAGCCTGGGAGCTGCCCGCAGAGGCCGTCACGGCCCAGTACCGGGCCGTCGTGGACGACATCGGCGTCCAGGCCGTGAAGACCGGGATGCTGTCCTCCGCCGTGCTGGTCGAGACGGTGGCGGCGCTGCTCGCCGACACCCCCGCCCCCGCCGTCGTGGACCCGGTGGGCGTCTCCAAGCACGGGGACGCGCTGCTCGCCGTCTCCGCGCTGGACGCCGTACGCAAGGAGCTGCTGCCGCGGGCCACCGTGGCCACGCCCAACCTGGACGAGGTGGCGCAGCTCACGGGCGTACGGGTGGAGACCGAGGACGACATGCGGCGGGCCGCCGACGCGATCCTCGGCTTCGGGCCGCGGTGGGCGCTGATCAAGGGCGGACACCTCGCGGCGCACGGCGACGAGGCGGTGGACCTGCTCACCGACGGCGCCGAGGAGCGGTGGCTGCGCGCCCCCCGCCACGACAACCGGCACACCCACGGCACGGGCTGCACCCTCGCCAGCGCGATCGCGGCGGGCCTGGCCAAGGGACTGGCCGTCCCGGAGGCGGTCACGGCCGCCAAGGAGTACGTCACGGGCGCCATCGCCGCCGGCTTCGCGCTCGGCGGGGGCATCGGCCCGGTGGATCACGCCTGGCGGTGGCGCTGAGCCCCGCCGGACAAGGCAAAAGGCCGGTTCACCAGAGGTGAACCGGCCTTTTTGGCAACCGGAAAGGGCTGCGCTACGACGGGAGGCGTCAGCGCGAGACCTTGCCGGCCTTGATGCACGAGGTGCAGGCGTTGAGGCGCTTCGGCGTCCCATTGACCACGGCACGGACGCGCTGGATGTTCGGGTTCCAGCGACGCGAGGTGCGGCGGTGCGAGTGGGAGATGTTGTTGCCGAAGCTCGGCCCCTTGGCGCAAACGTCGCAGTTGGCAGCCACAGGTCACTCCAAGACTTCAGATGCAATTACAGTGAAACCGGCGCACCGGATTCAGAGATCTGAAGTGGTTTGCCGGGGAATGGCCCGACTCTCGTCGGGCAACCGGAGCAGCATACAACGACTGCGTCCGTCCAAGAAAACTACCATGACCGCCGCTGCCCCCGCCCCGCGGTCCGGACGTCCGGGCAGACCTTGGCTACCCTGCGGTGAACCCTGGCCCGCACAAGGAGGAACGCCCGGTGCCGCACGAGCCGCAGCCGCAATCCCCTGACGAGCTCGACGCCGAAGCGGTGCGCACCTGGAGCTCGCTGGCCCTGGCCGCACTGGGCCGGGCCCGCGAGGACATCGACGCGATCAACGTCTACCCGGTCGCCGACGCGGACACCGGAACCAACCTCTACCTCACCGCCGAATCCGCCGACCGCGCGCTGGACGACGCCTTCACGAAGGTGACCGAGGGCACAGCGCCCGCCTCCCTGGCCGAAGCCGTACGGGCCTGGGCGCACGGCGCGCTCGTCGGGGCCCGGGGGAACTCCGGGACGATCCTGGCGCAGCTGCTGCGTGGAGTGGCCGACGTACTGGGCGCCGAGCCCGAGGCGCCCGGGACCGCGGAGACCGGTTCCGGGACGCCCGGGACCGGGGAGCGCGGCGCCGGTGCGCTGCTGGCTCAGGCGCTGACGCGGGCCGCCGAGGAGGCGTACGCCGCCGTCTCGCACCCGGTGGAGGGCACCATGCTCACCGTCGCGGGCGCCGCCGCCCGGGCCGGCGAGGCCGCCGGAGCCGCCGCCGGGACCGCGGCCGACGTGGCCCGCGCCGCCTACGACGGGGCCCGCGCCGCCCTCGCCGAGACCCCCGGGCAGCTCGCCGCACTCGGCCGGGCCGGGGTGGTCGACGCCGGGGGCTGCGGGCTGGTCGCCGTACTCGGGGCGCTGTGGCAGACGCTGTCTGGGCAGGAACCCGCCGCCGAACCCGTACGCGGCCGGGCGGTGCCCGTACCGCAGCCCGCGGACCCCTGCGCGCAGGAGGACGAGGGGCCCGCGTACGAGGTGATCTACCTGCTGGAGGCCTCCGAGGCGGCGGTCGGCGAACTGCGCGAACGGCTCGACGGGCTCGGCGACTCCCTGGTCGTCGTCGGCGGCGACGGGCTGTGGAACGTCCACGTGCACGTCGACGACCCCGGCGCGGCCGTGGAGGCCGGAGTCGTCGCCGGGCGGCCCTACCGGATACGGATCACACACTTCGGGGACGAGCGGCGCCGGGGGCGCGGCGAGCGCGCCCAGCGGGCCGTGGTCGCCGTGGTCCCCGGCGAGGGACTCGCCGGGCTCTGCGGGGAGGCGGGAGCCACCGCCGTGCTCGTGCGCTCCGGAGAGGTCCCCGCCGCCCCCGAACTGCTCGACGCCATCCGCCGCGCCCACGCCCGCGAGGTGGTCCTGCTGCCGGGCGGCGCCGAGCTGCGCGCCGCCGCGGCCGCCGCGGCCGAACAGGCCCGCGCCGAAGGGGTGCGGGTGGCCGTGATCCCCACCCGCTCCGCGGTCCAGGGGCTGGCCGCCCTCGCCGTGCACGACCCGGACGGCAGTTTCGACGAGGACGTGGTCGCCATGACGGCGGCGGCCGGCGCCACCCGGTACGGGGAACTGGCCGTCGCCGAACGGCAGTCCTTCACCTCCGCCGGCATCTGCCAGGCCGGCGACGTGCTCGGCCTCATCGACGGGGACGTCGCCGTGATCGGCACGGACCTGGCCGAGACCGCCGAGGCGGTCCTGGAACGGATGCTCGGCTCCGGCGGCGAACTCGTCACCCTGGTCCTCGGACCCGAGGTGGCGGACGCGCTCGCCGAGCGCCTGGAGGCGTACGTCCAGCACGGCCACCTGGCCGTGGACACCGTGACCTACCGGGGCGGCCGGTACTCGGCGCCGCTCCTCATCGGGGTGGAATAGCGGGCTTGTCAGCGCCATGGTGTGCAATGGAACACGTGCCCGCGCTCGACGAAGACCTCAAGAAGACGCTCGGACCCGCCACCGCCAAGGTGCTGGCCGAGCAGCTCGGCCTGCACACGGCCCTGGACCTGCTCCACCACTACCCGCGGCGGTACGCCGAGCGCGGCGAGCTGACCTCGCTGGCCGAGCTCGCCGACCAGATCGACGAGCACGTGACCGTCGTCGCGCAGGTCGCCGACGCCCGGATCCTGACCTTCAACGGGGGTCGCGGCAAGCGCCTGGAGGTGACCATCACCGACGGCAGCGGCCGCCTCCAGCTGGTCTTCTTCGGCGCCGGCGTCCACAAGCCGCACAAGGACCTGCTGCCGGGGACCCGCGCCATGTTCGCCGGCAAGGTCGGCATGTTCAACCGCAAGCTCCAGCTCTCCCACCCCGCCTATGAGCCCCTCGGCACGGACGCCTCGGACCGGGACGCCGCGACCGCCTTCGCCAACCAGCTCATCCCGATCTACCCGGCCTGCGCGAAGATGGAGTCCTGGAAGATCGCCAAGTGCGTGGACGCGGTGCTGCCCAGCGCCCAGGAGGCCGTGGACCCGCTGCCGCCCGCCCTGCGCGAGGGCCGCGGGCTGGTCCCGCTCACCGAGGCCCTGCTGAAGATCCACCGCCCGGCCACCAAGGCCGACATCGAGGACGCACGCCAACGCCTGAAGTGGGACGAGGCCTTCGTCCTCCAGGTCGCCCTCGCCCGCCGCCGCCACGCCGACGCCCAGCTCCCGGCCGTCCCCCGCCGCCCCACCCCCGGCGGCCTCCTCGACTCCTTCGACGCGAAGCTCCCGTTCACCCTCACCGACGGCCAGCGCACCGTCTCGAAGGAGATCTTCGACGACCTGACCACGAGCCACCCCATGCACCGCCTCCTCCAGGGCGAGGTCGGAAGCGGAAAGACGATGGTGGCTCTGCGGGCCATGCTCGCCGTGGTGGATTCCGGGGGGCAGGCGGCGATGCTCGCGCCCACCGAGGTGCTCGCGCAGCAGCACCACCGGTCCATCGTCGAGATGATGGGCGAGCTCGCCGAAGGGGGAATGCTCGGCGGCTCCGACCAGGGCACCAAGGTGGTGCTCCTCACCGGGTCGATGGGGATGCCCGCGCGCCGGCAGGCGCTGCTGGACCTGGTCACCGGCGAGGCCGGGATCGTGATCGGCACGCACGCGCTGATCGAGGACAAGGTGCAGTTCCACGACCTCGGGCTGGTGGTCGTGGACGAACAGCACCGCTTCGGCGTCGAGCAGCGCGATGCCCTCAGGTCCAAGGGCAAGCAGCCCCCGCACCTGCTGGTGATGACCGCGACCCCGATCCCGCGCACGGTCGCCATGACCGTCTTCGGCGACCTGGAGACCTCCGTCCTCGACCAGCTGCCCGCCGGGCGCTCGCCGATCGCCACCCACGTGGTGCCCGCCAAGGACAAGCCGCACTTCCTCACCCGGGCCTGGGAACGGGTCCGCGAGGAGGTGGAGAAGGGGCACCAGGCGTACGTGGTGTGCCCGCGCATCGGCGACGGCGAGGACGAGCCCAAGAAGAAGAAGGCCGCCGAGGAGGACGGGGACAAGCGGCCCCCGCTGGCCGTCCTGGAGATCGCCGAGCAGCTGACCCGCGGCCCGCTCGCCGGGCTGTCCGTCGAGGTGCTGCACGGCCGGATGGACCCGGCCGACAAGGACGACGTCATGCGGCGCTTCGCCGCGGGCGAGGTCAAGGTGCTCGTCGCCACCACCGTCATCGAGGTCGGGGTGAACGTCCCGAACTCCACCGCCATGGTGATCATGGACGCGGACCGGTTCGGCGTCTCCCAGCTCCACCAGCTGCGCGGCCGCGTCGGCCGCGGCTCCGCGCCCGGCCTGTGCCTGCTGGTCAGCGAGATGCACGAGGCCAGCCCCGCCCGGGCCCGGCTGGCCGCCGTCGCCGCCACCCTCGACGGCTTCGAGCTCTCCCGCATCGACCTGGAGCAGCGCCGGGAGGGCGACGTGCTGGGCCAGGCCCAGTCGGGCGTCCGCTCCTCGCTGCGCATGCTCGCCGTCATCGAGGACGAGGAGGTCATCGCCCAGGCCCGCGAGGAGGCCACCCGCGTCGTCGCCGAGGACCCCGGGCTGGAGCGGCTGCCGGGCCTGCGGACCGCGCTGGACGCCCTGCTCGACACCGAGCGCGAGCAGTACCTGGAGAAGGGCTGAGCGGCACGACCTATCGTTGGAGTGCCGCCGCGGCCCCGCGGCGCCCCCTACCGCCGTACCGAAGGACCCCAGATGACCCGCGTGATCGCCGGCAGCGCCGGCGGGCGACGGCTGGCCGTGCCCCCCGGCACCGGCACCCGCCCGACCTCGGACCGGATGCGCGAAGGCCTCTTCTCCACCTGGGAGTCGCTGCACGGCGTCGAAGGGGCCCGGGTGCTCGACCTGTACGGCGGCTCCGGTGCCGTCGGCCTGGAAGCCCTCTCCCGGGGCGCGGCCCACACCCTGCTGGTGGAGGCGGACGCCATGGCCGCCAAGGCGATCCGGGACAACATCCGGACGCTGGGGCTGCCCGGCGCGGAGTTCCGCGCGGGCAAGGCCGAGCAGATCGTGGCGGCCCGGGCGGCCGGGGACCCGTACGACGTGGTCTTCCTGGACCCGCCGTACGCCGTGGACAGCGGTGATCTCCGGGAGATCCTCCTCACACTCCGGTCCAATGGCTGGCTCACGGACGATGCGCTCGTCACCGTGGAGCGCAGCACCAGGAGCGGCGCCTTCCCGTGGCCCGAGGGCTTCGAGCCGCTCCGGTCGCGCAAGTACGGTGAGGGCACCCTGTGGTACGGCCGCGCCGCCTTCACCAGCGAAGACTCATGAACGAGGGAGTTCAGTTGCGCCGCGCCGTCTGTCCGGGGTCCTTCGATCCCATTCACAACGGGCACCTCGACATCATCGGACGCGCCTCCAGGCTCTACGACGTCGTCCACGTCGCCGTGATGATCAACAAGTCGAAGCAGAGCCTCTTCACCGTCGAGGAGCGGATCGAGCTGATCCGCGAGGCGACGGCCGACTACGGCAACATCGAGGTCGAGTCCTTCCACGGCCTGCTCGTCGACTTCTGCAAGCAGCGGGACATCCCGGCCATCGTCAAGGGCCTGCGCGCGGTCAGCGACTTCGACTACGAGCTCCAGATGGCCCAGATGAACATGGGCCTGTCGGGCGTCGAGACCCTGTTCGTCCCGACCATCCCCACCTACAGCTTCCTGTCCTCCTCGCTGGTCAAGGAGGTCGCGACCTGGGGCGGCGACGTCGCCCACCTGCTGCCGGCGCACGTGCACACGGCCCTCCTGGAGCGGCTGCGCAACCGCTGACCGCCTGACGGGCCGTCAGGCAGTGTCGGGGGCCCGCCCGGTGGCCTTACAGTCGTCCCGTCCGTCTCAGGAACCGCCTGAGGCCGAGAGAGTGCGAGCCCCCATGGACGTGCAGAAGAAGCTCGACGAGATCGTCGCGGCCGTCGGCGGTGCCCGGTCCATGCCCATGTCGGCCTCCTGCGTGATCAACCGCGCCGAGCTGCTCGCCCAGCTCGAAGAGGTGCGCCAGGCGCTCCCCGGCTCGCTCGCGCAGGCTCAGGAGCTCATCGGCGGGCGCGAGCAGATGGTCGAGGAGGCCCGCCGGGAGGCGGAGCGGATCATCGACTCCGCCCACAACCAGCGCGGCTCGCTGATCTCCGACACCGAGATCGCGCGGCGCTCCCAGGCCGAGGCGGACCGGATCCTCGACGAGGCCCGCCGGGAGGCCGAGGAGATCCGGGCCGAGGCCGACGACTACGTCGACAGCAAGCTCGCCAACTTCGAGGTCGTGCTGAGCAAGACCATCGGTTCGGTGGACCGGGGCCGGGAGAAGCTGCTGGGGCGCGGCCCGGGTCTGGACGAGCACGGCTACCCGGACGCGGAGGCGCCCGAGCGCAGCCACGATCCCGAGACGCAGCGGCAGCAGGCGGACGCGTACGTGGACACCAAGCTGGCGACCTTCGAGGCGGTGCTGTCCAAGACCCTGGAGGCCGTGGGCCGCGGCCGCCAGAAGCTGCTGGGCCGGGTCCCGTCGGACGACCTGGGCGTGCACATGGCCGCCCAGGACGCGGCGGGCGGCCAGTCCTCGCGCTCGGCGAGCGACTCCGACTTCCTGGCGGGCCTGGCGGAGCCGGAGCCGCTGCACGTGCAGGCGCCGATCCCGGCCCAGGCCGAGCCCGTGTACGACTCGTACTCCTACCAGCAGCCCGCCGCCCAGCAGCAGGACGCGTACGCCTACCAGGATCCGTACGGCGGCTACCAGCAGCAGCCCGACCCCTATGCGGCCTACCAGCAGCCGGACCCCTATGCGGCCTACCAGCCGCAGGCGCAGGCGCAGCCCCAGCAGCCCTCGCTCGACGAGACCAGCCTCTTCGACACGAGCATGATCAACCTGGACCAGCTGCGTCAGTACGAACAGGGGCGCTAGCACCGGATTGGGCGCTGGGCGCCTCGACGGGTATCCTGGCTCTTCGGTCGCGCGTATGCACCGCGATCCGTGCTGCCCTTACGTGTGGCATACATGCAGCATTTTTTGATCTTCAGCGATCTGTGAAAGCAGGAACGGCCCTGAATACCCGCCTCGACCACCGCAACCCCCTCGTGTTCGACACGCACGAGCTGGGCCGGCGTCCTGGTGCCATGCAGCGGCTGTCCCGTGAGATCGCGGCACCGGCGGACCTCGGTCTCGCCGGCGTCATCTGGGTGCCGGAAGGCAGCCCGCTGAAGCTCAAGCTCCGCCTGGAGTCGGTCATGGAAGGGGTGCTTGTCACAGGCACCGCCCGTGCATCGGCCGTGGGGGAGTGCGTAAGGTGTCTGGAGTCCGTCGAGCGCGAGCTCAAGGCGGACTTCCAGGAGATGTTCTCGTACCCTGACGCCGACGACCGGAGCCGCTCCAAGGCGGAACCGGCCGACGACGCCGAGGACGACGAGGACACGCTCTTCCTCGAGGACGGTTTGTTCGACCTCGAACCCGTGCTGCGCGACGTGGTGGTGCTCGCACTGCCGCTGCAGCCGGTGTGCCGGGAGGACTGTCTCGGACTGTGCCCCGATTGCGGGCTCAGCCTGAACGACGACCCGGACCACCACCATGATGCCGTCGACATCCGTTGGGCGGCATTGCAAGGACTCGTCGTGACCGATCAGGACGACGAGAAGGACAACATGAGCGGCACTGCCTCTGACGGAGTTCAGGGCGCCGCCGAGAAGCAGGAGAAGTAGCCGTGGCTGTTCCGAAGCGGAAGATGTCGCGCAGCAACACGCGCCACCGCCGGTCGCAGTGGAAGGCTGCGGTCCCCACCCTGGTTTCGTGCGAGCGTTGCCAGGAGCCGAAGCTCCAGCACATTGCGTGCCCGAGCTGCGGCACCTACAACAAGCGCCAGGTCCTCGAGGTCTGAGCGGCTGGTGAGAGGCGCAATGTCTGAGCTGTCCAACGCTGAGAAGCAGGCAGACAGTAACAACGCGGCCTCGTCCCACACGCTTCTGGAAGGGCGGCTCGGGTATCAACTCGAGTCCGCCCTTCTGGTGCGTGCACTGACCCACCGCTCGTACGCGTACGAGAACGGCGGTCTGCCCACCAACGAACGCCTGGAGTTCCTCGGGGACTCCGTGCTGGGCCTGGTGGTCACGGACACGCTGTACACGACCCACCCCGATCTCCCCGAAGGCCAGCTGGCCAAGCTTCGGGCCGCGGTGGTCAACTCGCGCGCACTGGCGGAGGTCGGGCGCGGCCTCGAACTCGGCTCCTTCATCCGGCTCGGCCGGGGCGAAGAGGGCACGGGTGGCCGGGACAAGGCCTCCATCCTCGCCGACACCCTTGAAGCGGTGATCGGCGCGGTCTACCTCGACCAGGGCCTCGACGCGGCCTCGGAGCTGGTTCACCGGCTCTTCGACCCGCTCATCGAGAAGTCCTCGAACCTCGGGGCCGGCCTGGACTGGAAGACCAGTCTCCAGGAGCTCACGGCGGCCGAAGGTCTTGGCGTACCGGAATATCTGGTCACCGAGACCGGTCCGGACCACGAGAAGACCTTTACTGCTGCCGCTCGCGTCGGTGGTGTCTCGTACGGCACCGGCACCGGCCGCAGCAAGAAGGAAGCGGAACAGCAAGCCGCGGAGTCCGCCTGGCGCGGCATCCGCACCGCGGCGGACGAGCGGATCGCGGCGGCTGCCGTGGCCGCCGCCGCTCCGGCCGAGGTCCCGGCTCCGGCCGTGACCGAGGACGGCGGGGCGGCGACGCCCGCCGATCCGGCGCCGGACGCCTGACCCTTCCTTCCGGAAGTACCCGCCCGCCCCTGCCTCGCAGGGGCGGGCGATTCCGTTTACAGGGGGCCGGTACGCTCGCCGGGAGCGTCCCGATCCGCGTCCCCGGAGGTACACCGTGCCCGAGCTGCCCGAAGTCGAAGTCGTGCGGCGGGGGCTGGAGCGCTGGGTGGCCGGGCGGACGATCGAGGCCGTCGAGGTCCTGCATCCGCGGGCCGTACGCCGCCACCCGGGCGGCGGGGCCGACTTCGCGGAGCGGCTGCGCGGGGAGACGGTCGGAGTGCCGCAGCGGCGCGGCAAGTACCTGTGGCTGCCGCTGGAGGGGCGGGACCTGTCCGTGCTCGGGCACCTCGGGATGAGCGGGCAGCTGCTGGTGCAGCCGCAGGACGCCCCCGACGAGAAGCACCTGCGGATCCGTGTGCGGTTCACCGATTCCGACAGCGGCTCCGCCGCGGGCGCCGCCGGTACGGAGCTGCGCTTCGTGGACCAGCGGACCTTCGGCGGGCTCTCGCTGCACGACAACACGGTCGACGGGCTGCCGGACGTCATCGCGCACATCGCCCGGGACCCGCTCGACCCGCTCTTCGACGAGGGGGCGTACCACCTCGCGCTGCGCGCCAAGCGGACCACCGTCAAGCGGGCGCTGCTGGACCAGTCCCTGATCAGCGGGGTCGGCAACATCTACGCCGACGAGGCGCTGTGGCGCGCCAGGCTGCACTACGAGCGCCCCACCGCCAACCTCACGCGCCCCCGTAGCGCCGAACTCCTCGGCCACGTCCGGGACGTCATGAACGCCGCCCTCGCGGTCGGCGGCACCAGCTTCGACAGCCTGTACGTCAACGTCAACGGCGAGTCGGGCTACTTCGACCGCTCGCTCGACGCCTACGGGCGCGAGGACGAGCCGTGCCGGCGCTGCGGCACCCCGATGCGCCGCCGCCCGTGGATGAACAGGTCGAGCTACTTCTGCCCGCGCTGTCAGCGGCCGCCGCGCGTGGCATCGTAGGCGGTCCGGGCGGTGAGCACCGCCGGCATGCTGCCCTCCAGGCAGTGGATGAGCGAGAGCAGCCGATCCGCGACCTCGATGCCGAGCGGGGTCAGCTCGTAGTCGACGCGCGGCGGGTTCGTCGGCTGGGCCTCGCGGTGGACTATGCCGTCGCGCTCCAGCGCGTGGAGGGTCTGGGAGAGCATCTTCTCGCTGACTCCCTCCACCCGGCGGCGCAGTTCGTTGAAGCGGCAGGGGCCTTCGCGCAGGGCGCCCACGGTGAGGCTGCCCCAGCGGCCGGTGACGTGTTCCAGGGTCTCGCGGGACGGGCAGGCACGCGCGAAGACGTCGAACGGTTGCTCGGCCTCGGCGGCTTCGGTTCGGACAGGGGTCTCCATAGGAAGAGCGTACTCCTCTACAGCGCTAACCCGAGGGTTGCGCTTTCCAAAAGTTAGTGCTTCTCTTGGTGTCGTCACAGTCCTGCTCCCACCGCACCGCGCCTTGTGTGGCGGAGGGAGTTTCCCGAGGGAGAGCACCTTGTCCGGTATCGCGCACACCCCCGTCGTCTCGATCGCCTACCACTCCGGCTACGGCCACACCGCCGTGATCGCCGAGGCGGTCCGCAGCGGCGCCGCCGACGCCGGTGCGACCGTCCACCTGATCAAGGTCGACGAGATCGACGACGCGCAGTGGGAGCTGCTCGACGCGTCCGACGCGATCGTCTTCGGCTCCCCGACCTACATGGGCACCGCTTCCGGCGCCTTCCACGTGTTCGCGGAGGCCACCTCGAAGCGCTGGTTCGGTGACGTCTGGCAGGACAAGGTCGCCGCCGGCTTCACGAACTCCGCGTCCAAGAGCGGCGACAAGCTGCACACCCTGCAGTTCTTCCAGATCCTCGCCGCCCAGCACGGCATGAGCTGGGTCAACCTGGGCCTGAAGCCGGGCTGGAACAGCAGCACCGCCTCCGAGAACGACCTCAACCGCCTCGGCGTCTTCGCCGGCGCCGCCGCCCAGAGCAACTCCGACGAGGGCGCGGACGCCGTCCACAAGGCCGACATCGCGACCGCCGAGCACCTCGGCCGCCGCGTCGCCGAGCAGACCCGCATCGTGATCGCGGGCCGCGCGGCCCTGGCCGCCGTCGGCGCCTGAGCCTTTTAGAAGCCGAAGTCCTGGGTCCACCAGGGGCCGCCGGCGGCGACGTGGACGCCGACACCGAGGGTGCGGAACTCGCAGTTGAGGATGTTCGCCTTGTGGTCGGGGCTGTTCATCCAGGCGCTCATGACCGCCTGGGCATCGCCCTGGCCGCGGGCGATGTTCTCGCCGCCGAGCCCGGAGAGGCCCGCCTTGGCGGCGCGGTCCCACGGGGTGTTCCCGTCGGGGTCGTCGTGGCTGAAGAAGCCCCGGGTGGCCATGTCCTTGCTGAAGGCTCCGGCCAGCGCCGCGAGCGGCGGATTGGCACGGACCGGACCGCACCCGGCCATCGCGCGCTCCTGGTTCACCAGGGCGACCACGGCGTCCTCCTCGGCGGAGTGACCGTCCAGGTCCGGCGGGGTCGCCGGGGTGGCGGGGGCGGCCGGCTTGGCGGGGGTGGCCGGCTTCGAGGGCTCCGGAGCCGGCTTCGAAGGCACCGGAACCGGCTTCTTCTCCGGGGCCTTGGGGGCGGGAGCTGGCTTGGTCGAGGGCGGCGCGCTCGGCGGGGCGGACTCGGCGGCGCTCGGCGAGGCCGGGGCCGACGGGGAGGCCGGGGCCGGGGCCGAAGCCGAGGGGGACGGCGAGGCGGACGGGGACGGCGAGGTCGACGGGCTCTTGGGCGGGGTGCCGGAGGCGGTGCCCGTGCCGGCGCGGCCGGACAGGCTGGCGAGGCCGCCCTGCTGCTCGGACGCGGTGCCCGGGGTCGGCGAGGCCTTGGCCTGAGCTTCCGGGGCGCCGTCGGCACCCGTACCGCTGACGCCCACATAGGGGAACGAGGCACCGACCGGCACCATGCCGGTGGTGACGGCCGCCGTGCCGAGGGCCACGGCCACGGAGACGCCCAGCAGGCTGGTGCGCAGGACGGTGCCGCGGTTGCCGCCGCTGCGCGGCGCGGCGTTGAGTCGGTGGCGTCCCATCGCTGTCGTGCCCTTCCTTGCCGGAACAAGATCAACCCTTACTCACCCAAATGGGTGAGTTCGTTGCTGCGCGACTGTACGGCATGGGGCCAGGGGGGCGATGTGTCCGGAAAGTGACCGCCCGGTTAGCGTTCACGCATGAACGAAGATGTCCGTCTGACCGCCTGGGTGCGCGGCCGTGTGCAGGGAGTGGGCTTCCGCTGGTTCACCAGGGAGAACGCCTTGGAGATCGGCGGTGTCGTCGGCTTCGCGCTCAACCTCGACGACGGGCGAGTACAGGTGGTCGCCGAAGGTCAACGTGAGAATTGCCACCGGCTGCTCGACTGGCTGCGCTCCGCCGACACGCCCGGCCGGGTGGACGGAGTGACAGAGATCTGGGGCACACCGCGCGGTGGCTACGACGGATTCGGGATGCGGTGACCGATCGGCTGATCATGCACTCATCACACCTCTGATCGTCCGCACACGGTCGGAACTGCGCATTCGTCGCCGACGCGTTGCCGAGGGGCCCGAACCGTGGAAGGCTCGGAGGTAAGGATGATCTCCACGCCCCGTGCCGGGGCAGGGACGCCCATCGATACGGGGTGTGATCGTGTTGACCGTCAAACTTTTTGGTGAGACGCTGGAAGCCCCGCGCACCTGAGCTGTTTGGCAGTGTTGGCAGTAGTAAGCGCAGTGACTGTCAGTCGCTGCCGGACATCCGCGGGTGCGATTCCCTCACGACCCACACCGCTTCGGTCGGTCACTCAGTGTGGAGGACCATCCATCATGGCAAAGGCGCTTCTCGGTTACGTCGGCGGTTCCGATCCGCGACTCCTCGCCGAGATGCGACGGCTTCAGCAGCGCGTCCAGGACCTCGAGTCCGAGCTCGTTCGGATTCAGTCTGAAAATGACGCGCTGAACGCGGCCGCCGCTCAGCACGACGGAGACTCGCTGCTGGACCGCATCGACATCGACGTACCCCAGGCGGAGCCTGCGCTCACCTGATCCGCGCTCACTCGTCGCTCGACTCCAGCCCCGTTAGATCTGCAAGGGACGCTTCGGCGTCCCTTCTTTCTTTGACCGCTCCCGCGCCCGCTCTGTCCCTCCCGCCGCGCCCTCCGCACCGCTGACCAGAGGGCCAGGTGGGGGGCGTGATGCCTTTAGCGTCAGTCGTGCCCTGCACCTTCATGGGTGAAACCGAACGTGAAAGGTAGAGTCCGGCGGCGTGCACCTCAAGTCCCTGACCCTGCGTGGCTTCAAATCCTTCGCCTCCGCCACCACCCTGCGCTTCGAACCCGGCATCACCTGTGTCGTGGGTCCGAACGGCTCGGGCAAGTCCAATGTGGTGGACGCGCTGTCCTGGGTCATGGGGGAGCAGGGGGCGAAGTCCCTGCGCGGCGGGAAGATGGAAGACGTCATCTTCGCCGGGACCACCGGCCGGCCGCCGCTCGGGCGCGCCGAGGTGTCCCTGACGATCGACAACTCCGACGGCGCGCTGCCCATCGACTACGCCGAAGTCACCATCACCCGGATCATGTTCCGCGGCGGCAGCAGCGAGTACCAGATCAACGGTGACACCTGCCGGCTGCTGGACATCCAGGAGCTGCTGTCCGACTCCGGCATCGGCCGCGAGATGCACGTCATCGTCGGCCAGGGACAGCTGGACTCCGTCCTGCACGCTGATCCCATGGGCCGCCGCGCCTTCATCGAGGAGGCGGCGGGCGTACTGAAGCACCGCAAGCGCAAGGAGAAGGCGCTGCGGAAGCTCGACGCGATGCAGGCCAACCTCGCGCGCGTGCAGGACCTCAACGACGAGCTGCGCCGACAGCTCAAACCCCTGGGGCGGCAGGCCGCGGTCGCCCGGCGGGCCGCCGTGATCCAGGCGGACCTGCGTGACGCGCGGCTGCGGCTGCTCGCCGACGACCTGGTCACGCTGCGGCGGGCGCTGGACGCGGAGATCGCGGACGAGGCGGCGCTAAAGGAGCGCAAGGAGGCCGCCGAGGCCCAGCTGGCGCTCGCGCTGCGGCGCGAGGCCGAGCTGGAGGAGGCGGTACGGGAGCTCGCCCCGCGGCTGCAGCGGGCCCAGCAGACCTGGTACGAGCTGTCGCAGCTCGCCGAACGGGTCCGGGGCACCACGTCCCTGGCGGACGCGCGGGTGAAGAGCGCGACGGCCCCGGTGGAGGACGAACGGCGCGGCCGCGACCCGGAGGACATGGAGCGGGAAGCGGAGCGGATCCGCGAGCAGGAGGCGGAACTGACGGCGGCTCTGGAGGCGGCCTCGCGGGCGCTGGAGGACACGGCCGAGCACCGGGCCGAGCTGGAGCGGGCGCTGGCCGAGGAGGAACGGCGGCTGCGGGACGCCGCGCGGGCCATCGCCGACCGGCGCGAGGGGCTGGCCCGGCTGACGGGGCGGCTCGGCGCGGCCCGCTCCCGCGCGGGGGCGGCGCAGGCGGAGATCGACCGCCTCGTCGCGGCGCGGGACGGGGCGCAGTCCCGGGCCGCCGCCGCGCAGGCGGAGTACGAGGCGCTGGCGGAGGAGGTCGGCGGGCTCGACGAGCCGTCGGCGGACGCGGACCACGAGGCCGCGCGGGCCGAGCTGGCGGCGGCCGAGGCGGGCCTGTCCGCGGCGCGCGACGCGCTGTCCGGGGCGGAACGCTCGCGGGCGGCGGTGTCGGCGCGGCGGGACGCGCTGGCGATGGGGCTGCGCCGCAAGGACGGTACGGGGGCGCTGCTCGCGGCGCGGGAGAAGCTGGCCGGGCTGCTCGGGCCGGCGGCGGAGCGGCTGACGGTGACGCCGGGCTACGAAGCCGCCGTGGCCGCTGCGCTGGGCTCGGCGGCGGACGCGCTGGCGGTGTCCTCGCCGGGTGCGGCGGCCGAGGCGATCCGCCACCTCCGCGACACGGACGCGGGCCGCGCCACCCTCTTGATCACCCCTCCCGTCCCGACAGGTCCGTCACACGTCCCGGGCCAGGCCGCCGACCCTGCGGGTCTGTCCGGTGCTCCGGGCCGGGCATCGGCTTCGGCCGGGGGAGTCTTTCCCCACCCCGCCCCTTCCCGAGACCGGGCTCTGCCCGGACCCGGTCCTCAAACGCCGGACGGGCTGAACATTCCAGCCCCGCTGGCGTTCGAGACGCGAGGTGCGGGGCGGAGCCCCGCTATTTCAGCCTCGCCGGCGTTTGAGGCGCGGGGTCTGGGGCGGAGCCCCGGGGGCGAAGGCGCGGCCGAGGGGATTCCCGCGGCGCGGCTGGTCGAGGGGGACGACGAGGCGTGGCGGGCGGCCGCCTGGGTGCTGCGCGACCACGTCGTCGTCGACACGCTCGACGCGGCCGAGGCCCTCGTCGCGGCGCGGCCCGACGCGGTGGCCGTGACCCTCGACGGAGACGTGCTCGGGGCGCACCTCGCGCACGGCGGCTCCGCCGGGGCGCCCAGCCTGATCGAGGTGCAGGCCGCCGTGGACGAGGCCGCGGCGGAGCTCACCGTCCTGGACGAGCGCTGCGCGGAACTGGCCGAGGCCCAGGCGGCCGCCCAGTCCCGGCGCCGGGACGCGGCCGCCCTGGTCGAGGAGCTCGCCGAGCGCCGCCGCGCCGCGGAGCAGGCCCGCGCCGGGGTCGCGCAGCAGCTCGGGCGGCTCGCCGGGCAGGCGAAGGGGGCCGCCGGCGAAGCCGAGCGCAGCGCGGCCGCGGCGGCCAAGGCCCAGGACGCGCTGGAGCAGGCGCTGGCCGACGTGGAGGAGTGCGCGGAACGGCTCGCGACGGCCGAGGAACTGCCGGTGGAAGAGGAGCCGGACAGCTCCCGCCGGGACCGGCTCGCGGCCGACGGGGCCAACGCGCGGCAGACCGAGATGGAGGCCCGGCTGCAGCTGCGGACCCATGAGGAACGGGTCAAGGGGCTGGCCGGACGGGCCGACTCCCTCGACCGCGCGGCCCGGGCGGAACGCGAGGCCCGGGCCCGCGCCGAGCGGCGCCGGGCGCGGCTGCGGCACGAGGCGGAAGTGGCCCGGGCGGTGGCCGACGGCTCCCGGCAGCTCCTCGCGCACGTGGAGGTCTCGCTGCTGCGGGCCGACGAGGAGCGCGTCGCGGCCGAACGGGCGAAGGGCCTGCGCGAGCGGGAGCTCGGCGAGGCCCGCAACCGCGGACGGGAACTGAAGGGGGAGCTCGACAAGCTCACCGACTCCGTCCACCGCGGCGAGGTGCTCGGCGCCGAGCAGCGGCTGCGCATCGAGGCGGTGGAGGCCAGGGCGTTGGAGGAGTTCGGCATGGAGTCCGCCGGGCTCGTCGCCGAGTACGGCCCCGACCAGCCGGTGCCGCCGTCCCCGCCCGCCGAGGGCGAGGAGCTGCCCGAGGACCCGGAGGACCCGCGCAACCGGCCCGGCCCCTTCGTCCGCGCCCGGCAGGAGAAGCGGCTCAAGGCGGCCGAACGCGCCTACCAGCAGCTCGGCAAGGTCAATCCGCTCGCTCTGGAGGAGTTCGCGGCGCTGGAGGAGCGCCACCAGTTCCTCAGCGAGCAGCTGGAGGATCTCCGCAAGACGCGAGCCGATCTCCTTCAAGTGGTGAAGGAGGTCGACGAGCGTGTCGAGCAGGTGTTCACCGAGGCCTACCGGGACACGGCCCGGGAGTTCGAGGGGGTGTTCTCGCGGCTGTTCCCCGGCGGCGAGGGCCGGCTGATCCTGACCGACCCCGACAACATGCTGGCCACCGGTGTCGACGTAGAGGCCCGTCCGCCGGGCAAGAAGGTCAAGCGGCTGTCGCTGCTCTCCGGCGGTGAGCGGTCGCTGACGGCCGTGGCCCTGCTGGTGTCCATCTTCAAGGCGCGCCCCAGCCCGTTCTACGTGATGGACGAGGTCGAGGCCGCGCTCGACGACACCAACCTGCAGCGGCTGATCCGGATCATGGAGGAGCTCCAGGAGAGCTCGCAGCTGATCGTGATCACGCACCAGAAGCGGACGATGGAGGTCGCGGACGCCCTGTACGGCGTCTCGATGCAGGGAGACGGGGTCTCCAAGGTCATCAGTCAGCGTCTGCGCTGACTCGTTCACTTCAGGAAGTGAACGCTGTGGCTCTCTTCACTCATGCTTCATGGTTTTTCATCGGCTATTGACTTCAGAAAGTGAAGCCATAAGCTCTGCTTGCCGTGTCCGACGTTCAGGTGGTGGTGAGCAGTTTGCTGTGCGCCACTGGAGGAACACGCGTAAAGACGTACACCCCCACACCGCCCGCCGTCGGCGTCGGGCCCAGGAGCACACCTTGACCAGCACAGCGAACGCACCCGCGTCCGGCAGTGGCCGGGAGGCACGCCCCGACCACCTCGGGCACGTCATCTTCATCGCCGCGGCCGCGGCCATGGGCGGTTTCCTCTTCGGCTACGACAGCTCCGTCATCAACGGCGCCGTCGTCGCCGTCCGCGAACGGTTCGACGTCGGGTCCGCGGCGCTCGCCCAGGTGATCGCCGCCGCCCTGATCGGCTGCGCGTTCGGCGCCGCCACCGCCGGCCGCATCGCTGACCGGATCGGCCGAATCCGCTGCATGCAGATCGCCTCCGTCCTGTTCACCGCGAGTGCCATCGGCTCGGCCCTTCCGTTCGCCCTCTGGGACCTCGCCATGTGGCGCGTCATCGGCGGCTTCGGCATCGGCATGGCCTCCGTCATCGGCCCCGCCTACATCGCCGAGGTCTCGCCGCCCGCCTACCGGGGCCGGCTGGCCTCCTTCCAGCAGGCGGCCATCGTCATCGGCATCGCCGTCTCGCAGCTGGTCAACTGGGGCATCCTCAACCTCGCCGACGGAGACCAGCGCGGTGAGATCGCCGGACTCGAAGCCTGGCAGTGGATGCTCGGTGTGATGGTCATCCCGTCCGTGCTCTACGGCCTGATGTCCTTCGTCATCCCGGAGTCCCCGCGCTTCCTGGTCTCGGTCGGCCGCACGGACAAGGCCAAGGAGGTCCTGCGGGAGGTCGAGGGTTCGGGCATCGATGCCGACGCCCGCATCCGCGAGATCGACCACTCCATGCGCTCCGAGGTGAAGTCCACCTTCAAGGACCTGCTCGGCGGCCGCTTCGGCTTCCTGCCCATCGTCTGGATCGGCATCGGCCTCTCGGTCTTCCAGCAGCTGGTCGGCATCAATGTGATCTTCTACTACAGCTCTTCGCTGTGGCAGTCGGTCGGCATCGACCCGAGCGACTCGTTCCTGTACTCCTTCGAGACCTCGGTCGTGAACATCATCGGTACGGTCATCGCGATGATCTTCGTGGACCGGCTCGGCCGCAAGCCGCTCGCCCTCATCGGCTCCGTGGGCATGGCGCTGTCGCTGGGTACGGCAGCCTGGGCCTTCTCGTTCAAGACCGGAACCGGCGACAACATCTCGCTGCCGCACGCGCAGGGCATCACCGCCCTGGTCGCGGCCAACCTCTTCGTCCTCTTCTTCGCCCTCTCCTGGGGCGTGGTGGTCTGGGTGCTGCTGGGCGAGATGTTCCCCGGCCGTATCCGCGCCGCCGCCCTCGGTGTGGCCGCTGCGGCCCAGTGGATCGCCAACTGGGTCATCACCGTCTCGTTCCCGTCGCTGTCCGACTGGAACCTCTCGGGTGCCTACATGATCTACACGTTCTTCGCCCTGCTCTCGATCCCGTTCATCCTCAAGTGGGTGCCGGAGACCAAGGGCAAGGCGCTGGAGGAGATGGGGTAACCATCCCCGCCACCACCCCTCTCCTCGATACTGCCCCGGCTCATTCCTTGAGCCGGGGCAGTACCTGTTCGCACAGCAGGTGCAGGCTGCGCCAGCCCTCGTCGAGCGGCATCCCGCCGCACAGCGGGTGCAGGACCAGGTTCCCCGCCTCGCCCGCGCCCCGGGCGTACGCGACGGCCTCGTCCGGGGTGAGGATCCGGTACACGCCCTCCGCGCGCAGCTCCGCCACCGAGCGCGCGGCCGACCGTACGGCGCTGCGGATGTCCTTGGACTGCCAGGAGGCGTACATCCCGGCCTCGTGCAGGAAGCGCTCGCCGTGCTCCGCCCAGACCCGGTCCGGGTCCTCCGCGATGTGCAGCAGCGGGGTCTCGGCCGCCGGCATCATGCAGAAGCCCTCGGTGCCGTACTCGGCGAGCCTCGCCTGGTAGTACGCCTCCAGCTCCGGCAGGTGCGCGCTGGGGAAGAACGGCAGCCCCAGCCGGGCCGCGCGGCGGGCCGCCGCCTCGGAGCTGCCGCCGACCAGGAGCAGCGGGTGCGGCCGGGTGAACGGCCGCGGGGTGACCCGTACCGTGCGGCCGCGGAACTCGAAGGGCTCGCCGGTCCACGCCTTCAGCAGGGTCTCCAGCAGCTCGTCCTGGAGCCGGCCGCGCCGGCCCCACTCCACGCCGTGCTGCTCGTACTCCTCGGGGCGGTAGCCGATGCCCGCGACCGTCACGAGGCGGCCGCCGCTCAGCAGGTCCAGGACGGCGATGTCCTCGGCCACCTTCAGCGGGTCGTACAGCGGCCCGATGATCGCCGAGACGGTGACGGCGATCCGGCGGGTGGCGCCGAAGACCGCGCCCGCGAAGGCGAAGGGCGAGGGCAGCCAGTTGTTGTCGGTGCCGTGGTGCTCCTCGGTCTGGATGGTGTCGATCCCGCGGTCGTCCGCGTACCGGGCCATCTCCAGGGCCGCCTTGTAGCGGGCGGAGAGGGACTCGGGGGTGCCGTTCGGGTCGACGAGATTGAACCGGGCCACGGTGATGGGCATGGAGGAGTCCCCCTTCGCCGGATGTGGGTGGGCGGGCGAAGGGGGACGTTAGCTGACGCAGCGTCAGTTGGACAGGGATCCGGCGAGTACGGGCTCCTCGGCCGCGCCGGGCTCCGGCTCCGCGGGAGCCGTGCGCGGCAGGACGGCGTACAGCACGCCCGAGGTCACGATGCCGGCCACCCAGCCGAGGCCGTTGCGCCCGATCCAGGTGGTCGCGAGCGGCCCGCTGAACCAGTCCACCGAGGTGAACAGCAGCCCGACCACCAGGGCCAGGGCCCACGCGGTCATGGCCTGCCAGGCGAAACCGCCCTTGTACCAGTAGGCGCTGGTCCGCGTGGTGTCCAGCAGCGCGGCCCCGTCGTAGGTCCGGCGGCGCAGCATGTCCACGCCGAAGACGCCGATCCACGCCGAGAAGGCCACGGCCAGCAGCGTCAGGAAGGAGATGAAGGAACCGAAGAAGCTCGTCGCGACCACCATCAGCAGGAAGCCGAAGACCAGGCTGATGACCGCGTTGACGCTGACCGCCCACGCCCGCGGCACCTTGATGCCGAGGGTCTGCGCGGTGAAGCCGGCCGAGTACATGGACATCGAGTTGATCAGCAGCATCCCGACCAGCGCGACCAGCAGGTACGGGACCGCGATCCAGGTCGGGAGCAGCTCGCCGATGAAGGACACCGGGTCCTGGGCGGTGGCGAGGTCCGGAGTGCCGACGGCCATGACCGCGCCCATCAGGACCATCGGGAGGACGACGACACCGGCGCCGCCGATCGTCGCGCCCACCAGCCCCTTGGAGGAGGCGGTGCGCGGCAGGTAGCGGGTGAAGTCGGGGCCCGAGGGCACCCAGCTGATGCCGCCGGCCGCGATGGTGCCGATGCCCGCGATCATCATGGCGGTGGAGCCGGCCGGCTTGCCGAGGACGGCGGACCAGTCGGTCGTGAAGAGCAGGTACCCGAGGACGAGCACGCTGAAGGCCCCGAAGAGGTACGTCGACCACGTGGAGCAGACGCGCAGCGCCTTGATGCCGAGGCCCGAGACCACGAAGGTGCAGCCCACGAAGAACAGCAGGGTGACGACGATGAGCGGGGTGTTGCTCTTGATCCCGAAGAGCAGGTCGAGCACGGTCAGCACGGCGTAGGCGCCGCTCACCGCGTTGATCGTCTCCCAGCCCCACCGGGCCACCCAGATCAGGGAGCCCGGGAAGAGGTTGCCGCGCTGCCCGAACACGGCGCGCGAGAGGGCCATGCCGGGAGCGCCGCCGCGCTTGCCGGCGATCGATATCAGGCCGACCATCCCGTACGAGACGACCGGCGCGGCGACCGCGACGACGAGCACCTGCCAGATGTTCAGCCTGTTGAAGATCACCAGGCCCGCGCCCATGGTCAGCAGCAGCACGCTGATGTTGGCGGCGACCCACGTGGGGACGAGATCGCGGACCCGGCCGCCGCGCTCGCCGTCCGGGACGGGCTCCAGCCCGCGGGTCTCGATCGCGGTTTCGGTTCCGCCGTCGGCGGGCTCGGCAGGCATGCGGCTGCTCCGTGGGGGAGGGACGAGGGGAAGTCGTCCATCATCGTAGATTTGCCGCTAAAACAACAAGCAGAGGCTTACGTCCTGGTTGAATGCCCGGGGTCCGGGCTCCGGGCCGCCCGTGGCCGATACTGGTGAGGTTATGGACATCCTCATCCTTGCTGTAGTCATCGCCCTGGTCGCGGTCGGCGTGATCAGCGGGCTCGTGGTCAGCAGCCGCAAGAAGAAGCAGCTGCCCCCGGCACCGCCCAGCTCGCCGACCATCACTGCCCCGCCTGCCGAACCGCAGGTGGGGGAGGACGCCGTAGAGACGGCGGAAGAGCCGCGCCGCACGATCGAGGAGGTCGGGCTCCCGCAGGCGGAGGCCGAAGCCCCGGTCGAGGCGCCGGCCGCCGAGCCCGAGGCCCCGGCCGCACCCGCGATCGAGGTGCCCGAGCCCACCGCCGGCCGCCTGGTCCGGCTGCGCGCCCGCCTCGCCCGGTCGCAGAACTCCCTCGGCAAGGGGCTGCTCACGCTGCTCTCGCGGGAGCACCTCGACGAGGACACCTGGGAGGAGATCGAGGAGACCCTCCTCATCGCCGACGTCGGCGTCGTGCCCACCCAGGAGCTCGTCGACAGGCTCCGCGACCGGGTCAAGGTGCTCGGCACCCGCACCCCGGCGGACCTGCGCGCCCTGCTCAAGGAAGAGCTGCTGACCCTGGTCGGCACCGACTTCGACCGCGTCGTGAAGACGGAGAGCGGCGAGGACACGCCCGGCGTGATCATGGTCGTCGGCGTCAACGGCACCGGCAAGACCACCACCACCGGCAAGCTGGCCCGGGTGCTCGTCGCCGACGGCCGCAGCGTGGTGCTCGGCGCGGCCGACACCTTCCGCGCCGCCGCCGCCGACCAGCTGCAGACCTGGGGCGACCGCGTCGGCGCCCGTACCGTACGCGGCCCCGAGGGCGGCGACCCCGCCTCGATCGCCTACGACGCGGTCAAGGAGGGCATCGCCGAGGGCGCCGACGTGGTGCTCATCGACACCGCCGGCCGCCTGCACACCAAGACCGGCCTCATGGACGAGCTCGGCAAGGTCAAGCGCGTCGTCGAGAAGCACGGCCCGCTGGACGAGATCCTGCTGGTCCTCGACGCCACCACCGGGCAGAACGGCCTGACCCAGGCCCGTGTCTTCGCCGAGGTCGTGGACATCACGGGCATCGTGCTGACCAAGCTCGACGGCACGGCCAAGGGCGGCATCGTCGTCGCCGTCCAGCGCGAGCTGGGCGTCCCGGTCAAGCTCGTCGGACTCGGCGAGGGCCCGGACGACCTGGCCCCCTTCGAGCCGGAGGCGTTCGTCGACGCCCTCATCGGCGACTGAGCGCGGTCTGCGCGCACAACGGGTGCCCCCGAGTTCCGAACCGGAACGCGGGGGCACCGTTGCGTGGGGGGTGTGGGCGTGGCAGCGGCTACCGGCGTGAGCGGTGGCAGATGTAGGCGAGGGTGCCCAGCAGCAGCCGGGCCTGCGGCGGGCCCCCGGCGCAGTCCAGCGCGGGCGGCCGCAGCCAGCCGACCTGGCCGAGCCCGGCCCGGTCCGAGGGCGGGGCCGTCACGTAGTCCCCGTGGCCGAGCGCCCGCAGGTCGAGGTCGGCGTCGTCCCAGCCCATCCGGTACAGCAGCTGGGGCAGTTCGGCCGCCGCGCCCGGGGCCACGAAGAACTGCGCCCGGCCGTCCGCGGTCACGATGACCGGGCCGAGCGGCAGCCCCATCCGCTCCAGCCGCACCAGCGCCCGCCGGCCGGCCTCCTCGCAGACCTCGATGACGTCGAAGGCGCGGCCCACGGGGAGCAGCACCGCGGCGCCCGGGTAGTCGCCCCAGGCCTCGGTGACCTCGTCGAGGGTGGCCCCGGCCTTGACCGTGGGTGCGAAGGGGAGCGGATGCGCCCCGGGGGAGACGCACTCCGCGTCCCCGCAGGAACAGTCGCGGGCGGGCGCCGCGGCGCGGGCGCCGGGGACCACGTCCCAGCCCCACAGCCCGGTGTACTCCGCCACCGCCGTGCACTCCGAGGTCCGGCCGCGGCGCCGGGTGCCGGAACGGAACTCCCTGGTGCCGCGGCTGCCGCCGATCGTGAAGCCCATGCCCATGCCCCCTCCAACGGGTCGGACGCGCCGGTGGTTACGACGCCGGAGGCGACGACGTCGGCGGAACCCGCGGACCGGGGTCCGCCACGGGGTGCCGTCCGCGGGTGGCCCGGCGCACTCCTCGCCGCGCGCGCCCCGAGCGCACTCCAGTCCAACCGATCCGTTTCACCTCGGTGTCAAGTGAATCGCGCCTGGCCGGTGGCGAGTTCATTCGAAGGGGTGGCGAATGGTGGCGTTTCTGGAATCGACCTCGCCGCAGGGGTGATCGTAGGATTACTTTCGGTACGCGAACCCCAAAGGCAGACCCGTCCGTGGGTATGCCGGAGGCAATGCGTGAAGGACCTGTGAAGGTCCGTGGCGGCGCCCTGCGCCCCGGCCAGGGTTTCGTGTGGAAGAGGCTGAGCGGATGGGGGCGTTCCAGTGAGCGGCAACGGCGCAAGCGGAACGATCGAGGACGCTGCTGCGCGCAACGACCAGCTGACCTCGTGGTTCGTCCGCAGCGGTTGGTCCAAGGGCGAACTCGCCCGGCAGGTCAACCGCCGGGCCCGCCAGATGGGCGCCCACCACATCAGCACGGACACCTCCCGGGTGCGCCGCTGGCTGGACGGCGAACAGCCCCGCGAGCCCGTCCCGCGCATCCTGTCCGAGCTGTTCTCCGAGCGCTTCGGCTCCGTCGTCGCCATCGAGCAGCTCGGCCTGCGCACCGCCCACCAGACCCCCTCCGTCTCCGGGGTCGACCTGCCCTGGGCCGGCCCGCAGACCGTCGAGCTGCTCGGCGAGTTCTCCCGCAGCGACCTGATGCTGGCCCGCCGCGGCTTCCTCGGGACCTCGCTCGCGCTCTCCGCCGGCCCCGCCCTCATCGAGCCCATGCAGCGCTGGCTCGTGCCGGTCCCGGCCGCCGACCCGGGACCGCGCACCGCGGGGGCGACGGGGGCCCTCGGCGGTCACCGCCCGCCCCGGCTCTCCGAACCGGAACTCGACCTCCTCGACGCCACCACCGTCATGTTCCGCCAGTGGGACGCCCAGTGCGGGGGCGGGCTGCGCCGCAAGGCCGTCGTGGGCCAGCTCCACGAGGTCACCGACCTGCTCCAGGAGAACCACCCCGCCCCGGTCATGAAACGGCTCTTCAAGGTCGCCGCGGAACTGGCCGAACTGGCCGGCTGGATGAGCTACGACATCGGCCTGCACCCCACCGCGCAGAAGTACTTCGTCCTCGCCCTGCACGCCGCGAAGGAGGCCGGCGACAAGCCGCTCGGCTCGTACATCCTCTCCGGCATGAGCCGCCAGATGATCCACCTGGGCCGCCCCGAGGACGCCCTCGAACTCGTCCACCTCGCGCAGTACGGCAGCCGCGACTGCGCCGGCCCGCGCACCCAGGCCATGCTGTATGCGATGGAGGCCCGCGCGTACGCCAACATGGGCCAGCCCAGCCGCTGCAAGCGGGCCGTGCGGATGGCCGAGGACACCTTCTCCGACGTCGCCTTCGGCGGCGAGCCCGAGCCCGACTGGATCCGCTTCTTCTCCGAGGCCGAGCTGAACGGCGAGAACTCCCACTCGTACCGGGACCTGGCCTACGTGGCCGGGCGCAGCCCCATGTACGCCTCCCTCGCGGAGCCCGTCATGGAGCGGGCCGTCGAGCTCTTCGAGAAGGACGAGGAGCACCAGCGCTCCTACGCGCTCAACCTCATCGGCATGGCCACCGTCCACCTGCTCCAGCGTGAGCCGGAGCAGGCCGCGGCCCTCGTCGGCAGGGCCCTCGACGTGGCGGGAAAGGTGCGGTCCGAACGGGTGAACACGCGCCTGCGCAAGACCGTCGACAGCGCCGCCCGTGAGTACGGCGACGTCGCCGAGGTGGTCCGGCTCACCGATCACCTCGCCTCCCGGCTCCCCGAAGCCGCGGAGGCCGTCTGACGGCCCGAGCGGCCGCCCCTCAGGCTCCGGCCGCGGCAGTCACCCCGTGAAGCCCGATCAGGCTCCCCCAGCCAGGACGTCCGGGTCACCGCCGCGGCCGGTTGCACCACCCGCCCAGTTCATGGACGCGTAACACGCCCGACCTCTTCGTCATCGGCGCGAAACACCCAGCGGCGCCGCCGGAAACCGGCCTGCGCGAATCTCATGGCCAATAACCGGCCAGTTCCCAATGCCGCCGCTCAGGTTTTCACGATCGCCCGCACGCGAACGTACCGACGACGAGGAGACGCCGATGGCATCAGCCATCACGACCCTCGCGGCAGACGCCCCGACGCTGTCTGCCGCGAACACCGGGTTCATGCTCATCTGCTCCGCCCTGGTCATGCTGATGACCCCGGGACTCGCCTTCTTCTACGGAGGCATGGTCCGCGTCAAGAGCAGCCTCAACATGCTGATGATGAGCTTCATCAGCCTGGGGATCGTCACGATCCTCTGGGTCCTCTACGGCTTCAGCCTCGCCTTCGGCACCGACTCCGGCTCCCTCATCGGCTGGAACTCCGACTACGTCGGCCTCAGCGGCATCGGGATCACCGAGCTGTGGGACGGCTACACCATCCCGGTCTACGTCTTCGCCGTCTTCCAGCTGATGTTCGCCGTCATCACCCCGGCCCTGATCAGCGGCGCCCTCGCCGACCGCGTGAAGTTCAGCGCCTGGGCCCTGTTCACCGTCCTGTGGGTCACCGTCGTCTACTTCCCCGTCGCCCACTGGGTCTGGGGCGCGGGCGGCTGGCTCTTCGAGCTCGGCGTCATCGACTTCGCGGGCGGCACGGCCGTCCACATCAACGCCGGCGCCGCAGCCCTCGGCGTGATCCTGGTCATCGGCAAGCGCGTCGGCTTCAAGAAGGACCCGATGCGCCCGCACAGCCTGCCGCTCGTGATGCTCGGCGCCGGTCTGCTGTGGTTCGGCTGGTTCGGCTTCAACGCGGGCTCCTGGCTCGGCAACGACGACGGCGTCGGCGCGGTCATGTTCGTCAACACCCAGGTCGCCACCGCCGCCGCCATGCTCGCCTGGCTCGGCTACGAGAAGCTGCGCCACGGCTCCTTCACCACCCTCGGCGCCGCTTCCGGCGCGGTCGCCGGCCTCGTCGCCATCACCCCCTCCGGCGGTGCGGTCAGCCCGCTCGGGGCCATCGCGATCGGCGTCATCGCCGGTGTGCTCTGCGCCATGGCGGTCGGCCTCAAGTACAAGTTCGGCTACGACGACTCCCTCGACGTGGTCGGCGTCCACCTCGTCGGCGGAGTCGTGGGCTCCCTGCTCGTCGGCCTCTTCGCCACCGGCGGGGTCCAGTCCGACGTGGCCGGCCTCTTCTACGGCGGCGGCCTCGAACAGCTCGGCAAGCAGGCCATCGGGGTCTTCTCCGTCCTCGCCTACTCTCTGGTGGCGTCCGCGCTGCTCGCCTTCCTCCTCGACAAGACGATCGGGATGCGGGTCAGCGAGGACGTCGAGGTCGCCGGCATCGACCAGGTCGAACACGCCGAGACCGCCTACGACTTCAGCGGAGCCGGCGGCGGCGCGGCCTCGCGCAGCACCGCCGCCCCCACCCCCTCCGCCGCGAGCAAGAAGGTTGACGCATGAAGCTGATCACCGCGATCGTCAAGCCGCACAAGCTGGACGAGATCAAGGAAGCCCTCCAGGCCTTCGGAGTGCAGGGCCTCACGGTCACCGAGGCCAGCGGCTACGGCCGCCAGCGCGGCCACACCGAGGTCTACCGCGGTGCCGAGTACCAGGTCGACCTCGTTCCCAAGATCCGCATCGAGGTGCTGGTCGACGACTCCGACGCCGAGGAACTGATCCGCGTCATCGTGAGCGCGGCGGCCACCGGCAAGATCGGTGACGGCAAGGTGTGGAGCGTCCCCGTGGACTCCGTCGTACGGGTCCGCACCGGCGAGCGCGGCGCTGACGCGCTCTAGGTGACGGGAGCTCCTGGGTGACGAGCGTCGAAGAGACCACGGACAACACGGCCGACTCGGGACCCAGCGGATACGCCGCGGCCCGGCTGCGACTCCTCCAGGAGGAGTCGCGGTCCGGGCCTTCGCGGCGTTCCGCCCTGGCCGGGCTGACCGACGACTGGCTGAACGCCCTGTTCACGACCGCCGTACGGGAGACCGGCGTCCGCGGCGCCACCCTGGTCGCCGTCGGCGGCTACGGGCGGGCCGAACTCTCCCCGCGCAGCGACCTCGACCTGGTGCTGCTGCACGACGGCAAGGCGGAACCGCGGGCGCTGAGCGCGCTCGCCGACCGCGTCTGGTACCCGGTGTGGGACCTCGGCCTGGCCCTCGACCACTCGGTGCGCACCCCCGGCGAGGCCCGCAAGACCGCCGCCGAGGACCTCAAGGTGCAGCTCGGCCTGCTCGACGCCCGGACCGTCGCCGGTGACGCCGGACTCCTCGCCGGACTGCGGACCTCAGTCCTGGCCGACTGGCGCAACCAGGCCGCCAAACGGCTCCCGCAGCTGCACGACCTGTGCCGCGAGCGGGCCGAACGCTCCGGAGAGCTCCGCTTCCTGCTCGAACCCGACCTCAAGGAGGCCCGTGGCGGGCTCCGCGACGTCACCGCGCTGCGGGCCGTCGCGGCCTCCTGGCTGGCCGACGCCCCGCGCGACGGCCTCGCCGAGGCCCGGCGGCGGCTCCTCGACGCGCGGGACGCCCTCCACCTGGTGACCGGCCGGGCCACCGACCGGCTCTCGCTCCAGGAACAGGACCAGGTCGCGGCGCAGCTCGGGCTGCTCGACGCCGACGCGCTGCTCCGCGAGGTGTACGAGGCCGCGCGGGTCGTCGCGTACGCCGGTGACGTGACCTGGCGGGAGGTCGGGCGGGTGCTGCGGGCCCGCGCCGCCCGGCCCCGGCTGCGCGGGCTGCTGGGCGCCAGGGCCGCCGCGGCCGCCGCGCGGGCACCGCTGGCCGAGGGCGTGGTGGAGTCCGACGGGGAGGCCGTACTGGCCCTGGCGGCGCGCCCCGACCGCGATCCCGTCCTGCCCCTGCGGTTCGCCGCCGCCGCCGCGCAGGCGGGTCTGCCCGTATCGCTGCACGCCGTACGCAGGCTCGCGGCGCAGGCCAAACCGCTCCCGGTGCCCTGGCCGGCCGAGGCGCGGGAACAGCTGGTGACCCTGCTCGGAGCGGGGGAGCCCACGGTGGCCGTGTGGGAGGCGCTGGAGGCGGAAGGCCTGATCACGCGGCTGCTCCCCGACTGGGAGCGGGTGCGGTGCCGCCCGCAGCGCAACCCCGTCCACACCTGGACGGTGGATCGCCACCTCATCGAGACGGCGGTGCGGGCCGCGGCCCTCACCCGCCGGGTCGGCCGCCCCGACCTGCTGCTGATGGCGGCCCTCCTGCACGACATCGGCAAGGGCTGGCCGGGCGACCACTCGGTGGCCGGCGAGACGATCGCCCGCGACGTCGCCGCCCGCGTGGGCTTCGACGCGCAGGACGCCGCCGTGCTGGGGGCGCTCGTACGGCACCACCTGCTGCTGATCGACACCGCGACCCGGCGCGACCTGGACGACCCGGCCACCGTCCGCTCGGTCGCCGAGGCCGTCGGGTCGGTGGGCACGCTGGAGATACTGCACGCCCTGACGGAGGCGGACGCCCTGGCCACCGGGCCCGCGGCGTGGAGCGCATGGCGGGGCTCGCTGGTGGCGGACCTCGTCGCGCGGGTCGCCGCCCTGCTGCGCGGCACGGCCCCGGAGGTGCGGGAGGCGGAGATCCCGACCACGGAACAGGAACGCCTGGCGGTCGAGGCCCTGCGCACCCGGGAGCCCGTGCTCGCGCTCCACGTCCGGCAGGAGGAGGACGCGGTCGGCGGGGAACTGGTCGTGGCCGTACCCGACCAGCCGGGGGTCCTCCCGGCGGTGGCCGGGGTACTGGCCCTGCACCGGCTCACCGTACGGGCGGCGGACCTGCGCTCCATGGAGCTCCCGGACCGGCTGGGCGAGGTCCTGGTCCTGCGGTGGCGGGTGGCGGCGGAGTACGGCGCGCTGCCCGAGGCCGCGCGGCTGCGCAGCGACCTGGTCCGGGCCCTGGACGGCTCGCTGGACGTCCCGGCGAAGCTGGCGGACCGCGAGGCGGCGTACCCGCGCCGACGCGGGGTGGTCCCGCCGCCGCCCCGGGTCACGGTCGTCCCGGACGTCTCCTCGCTGGCCACGGTCCTGGAGGTGCGGGCACCGGACGCGGTGGGCCTGCTGCACCGGATCGGGCGGGCGCTGGAGTCCCGGGGCGTCCGGGTGCGCAGCGCGCACGTCTCCACGCTGGGCGCGAACGCGGTCGACACGCTGTACGTGACCACCGCCGAGGGCAAGCCCCTGGATCCGCAGGAGGCGGCCGTCCTGGCCGGGTCGGTGGAGGTGGCCCTGTCGTAACCCGCGGCGCCGGGGGGCCGGGGGCGCCGCCCCCGGACCCCCGCTCCTCAAACGCCGGAGGGGCTGGAATTGCCGCTGCGCGGGGCGGAGCCCCGGTCTTTGAGCCGCGCTGGGCAGGCGGGCGGAGGCCGGGAAAGGACCGACGGGTCCATCACGTGGTACGGCCCGATACCCTGGGGGACGACCACAACGCCCCCGACCCGAGGAATCGCGACCACCGTGTTCGATACGCTCTCCGACCGCTTGGCGAATACCTTCAAGGGCCTGCGCGGCAAAGGCCGGCTGTCCGAGGCTGACATCGACTCCGCGGCCCGGGAAATCCGTATCGCCCTCCTCGAGGCCGACGTCGCCCTCCCGGTCGTCCGCTCCTTCATCGCGAACGTCAAGGAAAGGGCCCGCGGCGAGGAGGTCAGCAAGGCGCTGAACCCCGGCCAGCAGGTCCTGAAGATCGTCAACGACGAGCTCGTCACGATCCTCGGCGGCGAGACCCGGCGGCTGCGCTTCGCCAAGACCGCGCCCACCGTGATCATGCTGGCGGGTCTCCAGGGTGCCGGTAAGACCACCCTCGCCGGAAAGCTCGGCCTCTGGCTCAAGGGGCAGGGCCACACCCCGCTCCTCGTCGCCTGCGACCTCCAGCGCCCCAACGCCGTGACCCAGCTCTCCGTCGTCGCCGACCGCGCCGGCGTGGCCTTCTACGGCCCCCAGCCGGGCAACGGCGTCGGCGACCCGGTCCAGGTCGCCAAGGACTCCGTCGAGTACGCGCGGACCAAGCAGCACGACATCGTCATCGTCGACACCGCCGGCCGCCTCGGCATCGACCAGGAGCTGATGCAGCAGGCCGCGGACATCCGCGACGCCGTCAGCCCCGACGAGATCCTCTTCGTCGTCGACGCCATGATCGGTCAGGACGCGGTCAACACCGCCGAGGCCTTCCGCGACGGCGTCGGCTTCGACGGCGTCGTGCTCTCCAAGCTCGACGGCGACGCCCGCGGTGGTGCTGCGCTCTCCATCGCGCACGTCACCGGCAAGCAGATCATGTTCGCCTCGAACGGTGAGAAGCTCGACGAGTTCGACGCCTTCCACCCCGACCGCATGGCGGGCCGGATCCTCGACATGGGTGACATGCTCACCCTCATCGAGCAGGCCGAGAAGACCTTCTCGCAGGCCGAGGCCGAGAAGATGGCGGCCAAGCTCGCCAAGGGCCCCAAGGAGTTCACGCTCGACGACTTCCTGGCCCAGATGGAGCAGGTCCGCAAGATGGGCTCCATCTCCAAGCTGCTCGGCATGCTGCCCGGCATGGGGCAGATCAAGGACCAGATCAACAACATCGACGAGCGCGACGTGGACCGCACCGCCGCGATCATCAAGTCGATGACCCCGGCCGAGCGCCAGGACCCGACGATCATCAACGGCTCGCGCCGTGCCCGTATCGCCAAGGGTTCCGGCACCGAGGTCAGCGCCGTCAAGTCGCTCGTCGAGCGCTTCTTCGAGGCCCGCAAGATGATGTCCCGCATGGCCCAGGGCGGCGGCATGCCGGGCATGCCCGGCATCCCCGGGATGGGCGGCGGCCCCGGCCGGCAGAAGAAGCAGATCAAGCAGGCCAAGGGCAAGCGCAAGAGCGGCAACCCGATGAAGCGCAAGGAAGAGGAGGCCGCGGCAGCGGCCCGGCGCGAAGCAGGCCCGCAGGCGATCGAGCCCGCGGCCGGCGGCAGCCCCTTCGGCCTTCCGGCGGGCGGCCAGGACGGTCAGGACTTCGACCTTCCGGACGAGTTCAAGAAGTTCATGAAGTAGCACCTGCGCAGGCAGGCAGCGGAGGGCCCCGGTCGTGATCCCACGGCCGGGGCCCTCCGTTCTTTGCGGGGCAACGGGTCGATTTGTCGCTTATTGTCGGCCGGGAGGATGGCAGAAGGAGGCGCCCCGTGCCCAGCCCCACCCCCGTACCTCCCCGAGACCGGGCCGACACGCCCTGGCGCTCGGAAGGCGCCCCGCCCACGCCTCCGCCGAAGAAGAGGATGCCGGGCGGCTGGAGGGGACTGATCCTCGCCGCCCTGATCGTCTACCTGGTGACCAACCTCGTGCTGTCCTTCTTCAACGAGGGGGACGAGCCGACCGTCTCGTACACCGAGTTCAGCAAGCAGGTGGCCAACGGCAACGTCTCGAAGATCTACTCCAAGGGCGACGCGATCCAGGGCGAGCTGAAGGCCAAGCAGCCGCTGCCCGACGGGGACAAGGGCGACTACACCAAATTCGTCACCCAGCGCCCGGCCTTCGCCGACGACGACCTGTGGGCCAACCTCACCAAGCAGAACGTGACCGTGACGGCCTCCCCGGTCGTCGTGCAGCGCAGTTTCCTCGCCAACCTGCTGCTCTCCCTCGCCCCCATGCTCCTGCTGGTCCTGCTCTGGGTGGTCATCGCCCGCCGGATGGGCTCGGGGATGGGAGGCATGGGCGCGCTCGGGCGCAAGGCCCCGCCCAAGCCGGTGGAACTGGAGACGGGCGACAAGCGCACCACCTTCGAGGACGTGGCCGGCATCGACGAGGTCGAGGGCGAGCTCAACGACGTCGTCGACTTCCTCAAGAACCCGCAGGCCTACCGGAAGCTGGGCGCCCGCATGCCCGGCGGCGTCCTGCTGTCCGGCCCGCCCGGCACCGGCAAGACCCTGCTGGCACGGGCGGTCGCGGGCGAGGCCGGGGTGCCGTTCTTCTCCGCCTCCGCCTCCGAGTTCATCGAGATGATCGTCGGCGTCGGCGCCTCCCGGGTCCGCGAGCTCTTCACCGAGGCGCGCAAGGTGGCCCCCGCGATCATCTTCATCGACGAGATCGACACCATCGGCCGCGTGCGCGGCGGCGGCGCGGCCATGGGCGGCCACGACGAACGCGAACAGACCCTGAACCAGATCCTCACCGAGATGGACGGCTTCTCCGGCTCGGAGGGAGTGGTCGTCCTCGCCGCCACCAACCGGGCCGACGTCCTCGACCCCGCCCTGACCCGGCCCGGCCGCTTCGACCGCACGGTGGTCGTCGCCCCGCCCGACCGGGCCGGCCGCGAGGCCATCCTGCGCATCCACACCCGCGACATCCCGCTCGACCCGGGCGTCGACCTCGCGCAGGTGGCCCGTACCACCCCCGGAATGACCGGCGCCGAACTGGCCAACCTCGCCAACGAGGCCGCGCTGCTCGCCGTGAAGCGCCGGCAGGACCAGGTCACCCAGTCCGACCTCTCCGACGCCCTGGAGAAGGTCCAGCTCGGCGCGGAGCGGTCCCTGGTGATGCCGCTGGAGGAGCGCCGCCGCACCGCGTACCACGAGAGCGGCCACGCCCTCCTGGGCATGCTCCAGCCGGGCGCCGACCCGGTCCGCAAGATCACCATCGTGCCCCGCGGACGCGCCCTCGGCGTCACCCTCTCCACCCCGGACGCCGACCGGTACGCGTACACCGAGGAGTACCTGCGCGGCCGCATCATCGGGGCGCTCGGCGGCATGGCCGCCGAACACGTCGTCTACGACGTCATCACCACCGGCGCCGAGAACGACCTCGAACAGGTCACCAACATCGTGCGCGGCATGGTCGGCCGCTGGGGCATGAGCGACCGCGTCGGCAAGCTCACCGCCATCCCCTCCGACGGAGGGGGTCCGTACGGCCTGTCCGCCGCCCCCGCCACCCTCGACGCGGTCGACCACGAGATGCGGCGGATCGTCGACGAGTGCTACATGGACGCCTGCCGCCTCCTGCGCGAACACCGCCCGCAGCTCGACGCCCTCGCCGAGGCCCTGCTCGCCAACGAGACCCTGGACGAGAAGGCCGCCTACGCCGCCGCCGGGATCACCCGCCTGACGAAGGCGCACGACACCGACTGACGGCCGCCCGGCCGCGCGGAGGCTAGCCCACCCGGGCGATCACATACCGGAAGATGTTCGGCAGCCACACGGCGCCATCGGACCGCTCGAACGGGTGAAGCGCCTCGGCCAGCTCCTTCTCCGCGAGCGCGGGGTCGGCCGCGCCGTCGTAGAGCCCGGTCGACACCAGCCCGCGCACCGCGCTGTCCACGTCGGCGTACCCGAACGGGCAGAACACCCGCCCCGATCCGTCCGGTCTGAGCCCGGCCCGCTCCACCAGCGCGTCCAGGTCGCGGGGTGAGGGCCCGCCCCCCAGGACCGCGGGCACGGTGCAGCGCTCCGTCGGGCCCCAGTCGGCCAGCACCACCGCCCCGCCGCGGCGCACCGCGGGCAGGGCCGCGGCCAGCGCCGCCGGGGACGGCGAGAAGGCCAGCAGGGCGTCGTACGGGCGAGGCGCCGAAGGCGGGGCCGCCAGCACCTCCAGCAGCCGCTCACGGGCCAGTGCCCGCCGGGCCGGATCCGCCTCCACGCCCGTGGCCACGGCTCCCCGCCCGGCCGCGAGCAGCAGGGGCAGACCGGCCCCGCAGTCGAGGCCCAGCAGCCGGTCACCCGGCCCTACCTCCAGTCGGTCGTAGACCGCTTCGTACAGCGGTACCAGCATCCGTTCCTGGATCTCCGCCCAGTCCCGGGCGACGAGCGTCGCCGTCGGCGTCGGTGTCATCGAAAGAGCGCTCCTGATTCCGTGTCGCCCCCTTGCCCCCGTTGCCAGAGAACTCCCCATTCGCCCCCGCGTCCAGAGGAGCGCGGCACCCGATTCACGCATCGTGTGCCCGGCGCCGTACGATTCGCGGCATGGCAAAGGCACCCGTTCTCACCCCGCAGGCGGAGGATTTCCCCCGCTGGTACCAGGATCTGATCAACAAGGCCGAGCTGGCCGACAACGGTCCGGTCCGCGGCACCATGGTCATCCGACCGTACGGCTACGGCCTGTGGGAGCGGATGCAGCAGGAGATGGACGCGCGCATCAAGGACGCGGGCGCCCAGAACGCGTACTTCCCGCTCTTCATCCCGCAGTCGTACCTGACGAGGGAAGCCGAGCACGTCGAGGGCTTCGCCCCCGAGCTCGCGGTCGTCACGCACGGCGGCGGCAAGGAGCTGGAAGAGCCGGTCGTCGTCCGGCCCACGTCCGAGACGATCATCAACGACTACTTCTCCAAGTGGGTCCAGAGCTACCGTGACCTGCCCCTGCTGATCAACCAGTGGGCCAACGTGGTCCGCTGGGAGATGCGCCCGCGCGTGTTCCTCCGTACGAGCGAGTTCCTCTGGCAGGAGGGCCACACCGCCCACGCCACCTACGAGGACGCCCGCGACTACGCCGCCCGGATCCACACGGACGTCTACGGCGACTTCATGACGAACGTGCTCGGCATCGACGTCGTGCTCGGCCGCAAGACCGCCAAGGAGCGCTTCGCCGGCGCCATCAACACCCTCACCCTCGAGGGCATGATGGGCGACGGCAAGGCCCTCCAGCTGGGCACGAGCCACGAGCTCGGCACCAACTTCGCCAAGGCCTTCAACACCCGGTACCTGTCGAAGGAAGGCAAGCAGGAGCTCGTCTGGCAGACCTCGTGGGGCGTCTCGACCCGCATGGTCGGCGGCCTGATCATGTCCCACGGCGACGACAACGGCCTCCGTGTCCCGCCGCGCCTCGCACACGTCCAGGTCGTCGTCATGGCGATCAAGGGCGACGAGGCCGTCACCAAGGTCCGCGAGCTCGGCGCCCAGTTGAAGGCCGCCGGACTCCGCGTCCAGGTCGACGACCGCGTGGACACCCCCTTCGGCCGTCGCGCGGTGGACTGGGAGCTCAAGGGCGTACCGGTGCGCATCGAGATCGGCCCCCGCGACCTGGAGGCCGGCACCGCGATGCTGGCCCGCCGGATCCCGGGCGGGAAGACCCCGGTGCAGATCGACGCGCTCGCCGACCTGCTGCCCAAGGTGCTCGACGAGGACCAGGCGCAGCTGCTGCGCGAGTCCCGTGAGCGCCGCGAGTCCCGCACCTCCGACGTCGCGACCATCGAGGAGGCCGCCGAGGCCGCCATCGCCGGTGGCTGGGCGCGGATCCCGTGGGCGGACCTCGGTCCGGAGGGCGAGGCGAAGCTGGCCGAGCAGGCCGTCTCCGTGCGCTGCCTGATCGCCGAGGACGGGTCGGTTCCCGAGGCGGACGACGCTCCCGGTACCCTCGCGATCGTCGCGCGCTCGTACTGATCGGGCCCCGAAGGCTCCTGCGCCCCGGCGTGCGGCTCGTGCCGCGCGCCGGGGCGGCTTCGTCGGTGGTCCTCGTTAAGTACCGACTCCTCCTGGGATCGGCGCACCCGTCCTCGTCAGGACGCATGAGACTGAACTGACTGGTACGTGCAAAAAATTTGGAATGGCCCGGAATCGGAACACCCGGGCACCTCGGCTCGTTGTCACGACGTGAGCACGACACCACCTGTTCTCGCCGCAGAGCTGGCGCAGGCGTGGGCCGATATTCAGCGGCACCACCCCGAGCTGCCTGACCTTGCCGCGCCCGAGTCCCTGATCGGAGAGTCCTCGTCCGCCTGCGGCGCCGAGCTCTCCTTCGAGCGACTGCTGCACGAGGCAGTCCACGGCATCGCCGCCGCCCGCGGAGTCCGAGACACCTCGCGCGCCGGCCGCTACCACAACCGCAGATTCCTCGCGATCGCCGAGGAGCTGGGGCTGGACCACTCCGAGGAACCACACGCCAGCAGCGGCTTCTCGCTCGTCACGCTCAATCCGGAGGCGAAGCGGCGCTACCGCCCCACCATCGAACGGCTGCAGCGCGCCCTCAAGGCGCACACCGCGGCCACGGCCGCCGACACCAAGCGCAGCTTCCGCGGACCGGCCGCCCGGCACGGGTCCTCCGGCGGCGGTGTGCGCGTCAAGGCGGTCTGCGACTGCGGGCGCAACGTGCGGGTGGTCCCCTCCGTACTGGCCCAGGCGCCGATCGTGTGCGGCGGGTGCATGAAGCCCTTCCGCATCCCCGAAGTCGCCATCGCGGCGGCCTCCTGACCGCCGTCACCGCCGCCACCGGGGCCACCGCCCCACGGCGAACCGGCCGCCGGGCCCTCGCCCCCACCGGGGCGACCGCCGACGGCGTGCACGCGGGCAGCCCGCACCACCGGCGGGCCGTGCCCCGCGCCCCGCACCGCCGTCCCCGCGGCACGCCATGTCCGCACGGGGACGGGAGCGGGCCGCCCGCGGGAGCCGGACCGTCCCGCCCGGCTGAGCGCGCCGCGGGCGTATGGCACAATGGCTAGCTGTACTCGACAGTCGCATAGGACCCCTCTCTCCTCCGGCTGACGCGTCCATCGGGCACCCGAGTACCGCAACCCCACGTGGCATCTCATGTGCCCAACCACGTCAAGTTCAGGAGACACCACTCCAGTGGCAGTCAAGATCAAGCTCAAGCGCCTCGGCAAGATTCGCCAGCCGCACTACCGCATCGTCGTCGCCGACGCCCGCACCCGCCGGGATGGTCGCGCGATCGAGGAGATCGGTATCTACCACCCGACCTACAACCCGTCGCGCATCGAGGTCAACGCCGAGCGTGCGCAGTACTGGCTGTCCGTCGGCGCCCAGCCCACCGAGGCTGTGCTCGCCATCCTCAAGCTGACCGGTGACTGGCAGGCCCACAAGGGTCTCCCCGCCCCCGCGCCGCTCCTGCAGCCGGAGACGAAGGAGAGCAAGCGTCGCTCCTTCGACGAGTTCGCCAAGGCCCTCGAGGGCATCGGCGAGGGCAAGGGCGAGGCCATCACGCAGAAGGCGAAGAAGGCCGACAAGAAGGCGGACGAGGCTGAGGCCGCCGCCGAGTCGACCGAGGCCTGAGCATGCTCGAGGAGGCTCTTGAGCACCTCGTAAAGGGCATTGTGGACAACCCTGACGAAGTGCAGGTCGCCTCGCGCAACCTGCGTCGCGGGCAGGTGCTCGAGGTCCGGGTCCACCCCGACGACCTCGGCAAGGTGATCGGCCGCAACGGCCGCACCGCGCGTGCTCTGCGTACCGTCGTGGGCGCCATCGGCGGCCGTGGGATCCGTGTCGACCTCGTCGACGTGGACCAGGTCCGCTGAGCAGTTGAATCACCGGCACGGGCCGGGGAGGGCATTCGTGCCCACCCCGGCCCGTCGTCGTCTGACCAGGAGAGAGACACAGTGGAGCTGGTAGTCGCGCGGATCGGCCGCGCCCACGGCATCAAGGGTGAGGTCACCGTCGAGGTGCGCACGGACGAGCCGGAGCTGCGGCTCGGCCCCGGCGCCGTGCTCAAGACGGAGCCCGCCGCGGCGGGACCGCTGACCATCGAGACGGGCCGGGTGCACAGCGGCCGGCTGATGCTCCGCTTCGCCGGCGTCAAGGACCGCACCGGGGCCGAGGCGCTGCGCAACATCCTGCTGATCGCCGAGGTGGACCCGGCGGAGCTGCCGGAGGAGGAGGACGAGTACTACGACCACCAGCTGATGGACCTGGACGTGGTACTGGAGGACGGCACCGAGATCGGCCGGATCACCGAGATCTCCCACCTGCCCTCGCAGGACCTCTTCATCGTCGAGCGGCCGGACGGCTCCGAGGTGATGATCCCCTTCGTCGAGGAGATCGTCGCGGAGATCGACCTGGAGGAGCAGCGCTGCGTCATCACCCCGCCGCCCGGGCTGATCGACGAGCGCGAAGCGGTCATCGCCTCGACCCGTGACGAGGACCCGGCTCCTGACGCGGACTCCGCGGACGCCGCCGACTCCGGGAACGACGTCTGATGCGACTCGACGTCGTCACGATCTTCCCCGAGTACCTGGAGCCGCTGAACGTCTCCCTCGTCGGCAAGGCCCGTGCCCGCGGGCAGCTCGACGTGCACGTCCACGACCTGCGGGACTGGACGTACGACCGGCACAACACGGTCGACGACACCCCGTACGGCGGCGGTCCCGGCATGGTCATGAAGACCGAGCCCTGGGGCGAGGCCCTGGACGCGGCGCTGGCCGACGGCTACGAGGCGGGCGCGCGCGGGCCCGTCATGGTCGTCCCCACGCCCAGCGGCCGGCCCTTCACCCAGGAACTGGCCGTGGAGCTCTCCGAGCGGCCCTGGCTGATCTTCACCCCGGCCCGCTACGAGGGCATCGACCGCCGGGTCATGGACGAGTACGCCACGCGCATGCCGGTGTACGAGGTCTCCATCGGCGACTACGTCCTGGCGGGCGGCGAGGCCGCCGTCCTGGTCGTCACCGAGGCCGTGGCCCGGCTGCTGCCCGGGGTCCTCGGCAACGCCGAATCGCACCGCGACGACTCCTTCGCGCCGGGCGAGATGGCCAACCTGCTGGAGGGGCCCGTCTTCACCAAGCCCCCGGTGTGGCGCGGCCGCGACATCCCCGAGGTGCTGCTCAGCGGCCACCACGGGAAGATCGCCCGCTGGCGGCGGGACGAGGCCTTCCGCCGGACCGCGCGGAACCGGCCCGACCTGATCGAGCGCTGCGAGGCCGCCGCCTTCGACAAGAAGGACCGGGAGATCCTCTCCGTCCTGGGCTGGACGCCGTCCCCGGACGGCCGATTTTGGCGCAGGCCGCAGACCGTGGAAGAATAGGCGGCTGCTGTACGCCCGCGAGCGCCCCTGCCACAGGGGGACCGTCGCCCGCCGGGTGGGACAGCTCCCGAATTCTCTACGGAAACCCGCCCGGCGGCCTGTGGCGTCGTGCGAAGAAAGCAGACGAAGAACATGTCTCACCTGCTCGATGGCGTCAACGCCGCCGCGCTCCGCTCGGACGTCCCGGCCTTCCGCCCGGGTGACACGATCAACGTGCACGTCCGCGTGATCGAGGGCAACCGCTCCCGTATCCAGCAGTTCAAGGGCGTCGTCATCCGTCGCCAGGGCGCCGGGGTCTCCGAGACCTTCACCGTCCGCAAGGTCTCCTTCAGCGTCGGCGTGGAGCGTACCTTCCCGGTCCACTCCCCGATCTTCGAGAAGATCGAGCTCGTCACCCGCGGTGACGTTCGCCGTGCGAAGCTGTACTACCTCCGTGAGCTCCGCGGCAAGGCCGCGAAGATCAAGGAGAAGCGCGACAGGTAAGGTCGCCTCCGGTGTTCGGGGTCGGCCGGATAGGCTCGCCCCCGATGGACACCGAAGCACCTCACACGCAGCGCGGCCACTCTTCCCCCGGCGAGGGGGAGGAGCGGCCGCGTTTTGCGTTCTCCACGCGCGGAGACAGGCGGGCGCCGGCCCGGGGGCCGCTCACCTGGCGGCGGGCCGGAGTGCTCGGTGTGATCTGCACCGTCTTCCTGCTGCTCTTCAGCAACTTCGTGGTCCAGCCCTTCCTGATCCCGAGCCGCTCCATGGAGCCGACGCTCCAGGTGGGGGACCGGGTACTGGTCAACAAGCTGGCGTACCGCTTCGGCGACCGGCCGAGCCGCGGGGACCTGGTGGTCTTCGACGGTACGGGCTCCTTCGTACGGGAACGCCCGGCCGGCAATCCGGTCGGCGTGCTGCTGCACGGCGCGGCCTCGGCGCTCGGGCTCGCGGAGCCGTCCGACACCGACTTCGTGAAGCGGGTCGTGGGTGTGGGCGGCGACGACGTGGTGTGCTGCGACGCCGCCGGGCGGGTCGAGGTCAACGGCGTGCCGCTGGACGAGCCGTACCTGTATCCCGGTGACGCGCCCTCGAAGGTGCCGTTCCGGATCGTCGTACCCCTGGGGAGCCTGTGGGTCATGGGTGATCATCGGTCCCAGTCCCGGGACTCGCGGGACCACCTCGGGGAACCGGGCGGGGGGATGGTGCCGGTGGAGATGGTGATCGGGCGGGCCGACTGGATCGGCTGGCCGGTCTCGCGCTGGGGCGCGGTCGGCGGCGGTCATGGGTAACCGGGGACGGCCGCGCGGCGGCCGGGAGTGGGAGCCCGAACCGGAGCCGGAACCCACACCCGCACCGGTGGTCGAGGGCGGCCGGGCCGAACGGCGCCGGACGGCCCGCAAGGTGCGCAGGCGCCGCCGCACGCGCCGGGCGGGCGAACTGCCGCTGCTGGTCGTGGTGGCGCTGTGCATAGCCCTGCTCCTCAAGACCTTCCTGGTGCAGGCCTTCTTCATTCCGTCGGGCTCGATGGAACAGACCATCCGGATCGGCGACAGGGTCCTCGTCGACAAGCTGACCCCGTGGTTCGGCTCCAAGGTCGAGCGCGGCGACGTCGTCGTGTTCAAGGACCCCGGCGGCTGGCTCAAGGGCGAGGCGGCCCGGCCCGCCCCGGACCCGGTCGGCGTCAAACAGATCAAGCAGACCCTGACCTTCATCGGCCTGCTGCCCTCGGCCGACGAGCAGGACCTCATCAAGCGCGTCATCGGCGTGGGCGGGGACACCGTCAAGTGCTGCGACAGCCGGGGCCGGGTCACCGTCAACGGCTCCCCGCTCGACGAGCCGTACGTGAACCCGGGCAACGCCCCCTCGGAGATCACCTTCGAGGTCGAGGTGCCGCCCGGCCGGCTCTTCGTCATGGGCGACCACCGGGCGAATTCGGCGGACTCGCGCTTCCATCTCGACGAGGCGTTCGAGGGCACCATCGACGAGAAGGGGGTCGTCGGCGAAGCCGTGGTGATCGCCTGGCCGTTCGGGCACTGGAAGCGACTGGAACAGCCCGCGACCTTCCGCATGGTGCCCGATCAGGCACGGAGCGAACGACGCGGACGGCGTGGGCGCCGTCGGGGCGTGCCGTTCGCATAGTGTGTCTTCGGTCTCCCGCGCCTTAGGGAACTCCCGCTCGTTATGGGAGGGGAGGGCCCGTGCCTGTTTCGGCGCGGGCGGCGATCGCGAGTGAGGAGTGGATGTGGGGGATGTGGCGGTAGGCGCACGATCCGGACGCGACGAGGGCGAGGAGCGGCCGGACGATGCAGTCGAGCGCGAGGCCGACGAGGACGGTACCGAGGCGCGTGCGCACCGCTCGTTCTGGAAGGAGCTTCCGCTCCTCATCGGCATCGCCCTGCTGCTGGCCCTGCTGATCAAGACCTTCCTGGTCCAGGCGTTCTCGATCCCGTCCGACTCGATGCAGGACACGCTGCAGCGCGGTGACCGGGTGCTCGTGGACAAGCTGACCCCGTGGTTCGGTTCCGAGCCGGAGCGCGGCGAGGTCGTGGTCTTCCACGACCCGGCGAACTGGCTCTCGGGGGAGCCGACCCCGGAGCCGAACCTCGCGCAGAAGGCCCTCAGCTGGATCGGCCTGATGCCGTCCGCCGAGGAGAAGGACCTGATCAAGCGGACCATCGCCATCGGCGGTGACACGGTCGAGTGCAAGAAGGGGGGACCGGTCATCGTCAACGGCAAGGAGCTTGACGAGCCGTACATCTTCCCCGGCAACACCCCTTGTGACGACGCTCCCTTCGGTCCGATCACCGTGCCCAAGGGCAAGATCTGGGTGATGGGCGACCACCGGCAGAACTCCCAGGACTCCCGCTACCACATGCAGGACTCCACCCAGGGCTTCGTTCCGGTCGACAAGGTCGTCGGACGCGCCGTCGTGATCGCGTGGCCGCTCACCCGCTGGTCGACCCTGCCGATCCCGGACACCTTCGACCAGCCGGGCATCGGCAACCAGGCCGCCGCCACCGCGGTCGGTCTCGGGGCCGCCGGACTGGCGCCGGTCGGGCTGGGCCCGGCCGCGCTGGGGCTCGTCGGGGCGGTTCCGCTCGTCATGTGGCGCAGGCAGAAGCTGACCAGCGGTCGTACCGCCCGGTAGGGTGCCGCCCAGGTCGACGATCCCGGAGTGTGGGGGCGCTGCAATGGGCGGAACACAAGCGATACGCAGTGGCAAGGATGGCCGCGGCGGTCTCGGCAATGTGCTGTCGGGACTCGCCGTGGCCATCGGCTTTGCCCTCTTCCTCGGCGGCTTCGTGTGGGGGGCGTTCCTCTACCGGCCCTACACGGTGCCGACCGACTCGATGATGCCGACGGTGCGGCCCGGGGACCGGGTGCTCGCGCAGCGCATCGACGGCGGCGAGGTGCGCCGCGGGGACGTGGTCATCTTCACTGATTCCATGTGGAGCGATTCGCCCATGGTCAAGCGGGTCGTCGGCATCGGCGGCGACACCGTGAAGTGCTGCGGCGCGGGCGGCGAACTCACCGTGAACGGCACGCCGCTGGACGAGCCGTACGCCGACACCACCCGGCCGGACACGGGTCTCGCCACGCCGCCGGGGCAGGCCCCGCCGCCCGGGACCCCCTTCGAGGTGACGGTCCCCGAGGGCAACCTCTTCCTGCTGGGCGACCGGCGGGCCGCGTCGCTCGACTCCCGGGCCCACCTGCAGGAGGCCGGGCAGGGGACCGTGCCCCGGTCGGCCGTCAGCGCCCGCGTCGACGCCCTGGCGTGGCCCGACGCGAAGATGCTGGAGCGGCCGGCGACGTACGCCGCCCTGCCCGGCGGCATCTCGCAGCCCGGGCCGCTGCGGCTCCAGCTGGTGGCGGTGGTGGCCGGCGCCGCCCTGGTCCTGCTGGGGGCCGCGTACGGGCCCCTGGCGCGGGTCCTGGGGCGCGCCCGGCGGCAGGAGCGGGCCGGTGTCCGCTGACCGGGCCGGAACGAGCCACCGGAAGGTGTCGCGGGTGATCCTGCTGGACCCGGACGACCGGATCCTGCTGCTGCACGGCTTCGAGCCGGCGGACCCCTCGGACGACTGGTGGTTCACCCCGGGCGGCGGGCTGGAGGGCACCGAGAGCCGGGAACAGGCCGCACTGCGCGAACTCGCGGAGGAGACGGGGATCACGGAGGTGGAGCTGGGGCCGGTGCTGTGGCACCGCTACTGCTCCTTCCCCTTCGACGGGCGCCGCTGGGAGCAGGACGAGTGGTACTTCCTGGCACGTACCAGCCAGACGGCGACCGAGATGGGCGGGCTCACCGAGCTGGAGCGGCGCAGCGTCACCGGAGCCAGGTGGTGGACCTCCGAGGAACTTCTCTCGGCCCATGAGACGGTGTACCCGACCAGACTCGCCGAGCTGCTCCGTACGCTGCTCGACGACGGTCCTCCGGGTGCGCCGGTGGTCCTGGCCCCGGAAATCGTTTAGGGGCGCATGGGCCTGGCGCACAATAGGGGGACGCACGGCTGAAGGGGAACATGCCATGAGTGCCGAGGACCTCGAAAAGTACGAGACCGAGATGGAGCTGAAGCTCTATCGGGAGTACCGCGACGTCGTCGGGCTGTTCAAGTATGTGATCGAGACCGAACGCCGTTTCTACCTCACCAACGACTACGAGATGCAGGTGCACTCGGTCCAGGGTGAGGTCTTCTTCGAGGTCTCGATGGCCGACGCGTGGGTCTGGGACATGTACCGGCCGGCCCGCTTCGTGAAGCAGGTCCGGGTGCTGACCTTCAAGGACGTGAACATCGAGGAGCTCAACAAGAGCGACCTCGAACTGCCCGGCAGCTGAGCTTCCTCACCCGGGAGGGTGAGGGGGTTGTCCACAACGGCCGGCTTGTCCACCAAGATCCACAAGGTGGGCGGGGACGCGGGACCGTCGGTGCCGGAGGTGGTGCCGGATGAACGCGAAGGGCGTGGCACAGCAGGCATTGGGGCGGTACGGCGAGGAACTCGCGGCGCGGCGGCTGACCGAGGCCGGGATGACCGTGATCGCGCGGAACTGGCGGTGCCGCGGCGGGGAGATCGACATCGTCGCGCGGGACGGGGACGCCCTCGTCGTGTGCGAGGTCAAGACCCGCCGGGCGGGTGACTTCGAGCATCCCATGGCCGCCGTGCGGCCCGCCAAGGCCGAGCGCTTACGGGGGCTCGCCGGGCGGTGGCTCGCCGACCACGGCGGACCACCCCCGGGCGGCGTGCGCATCGACCTCGTCGGAGTCCTGCTGCCGCGGCGCGGCGCTCCCCTGGTGGAACACGTCAGGGGGGTGGCCTGATGGGGTTCGCGCGCGCCTGCTCGGTGGCCCTGGTCGGCGTCGACGGGGTGGTGGTCGAGGTCCAGGCCGATCTGGAGCCCGGGGTCGCCGCCTTCACCCTGGTGGGGCTGCCGGACAAGACCCTCGTCGAGAGCCGGGACCGGGTACGGGCGGCCGTGGTCAACTCCGGTGCGGCCTGGCCGCAGAAGAAGCTCACGGTCGGGCTCAGTCCGGCCTCCGTGCCGAAGTCCGGCGCCGGATTCGACCTGGCCGTCGCCGTGGCGGTGCTCGGGGCCGCCGAGGTGGTCGACCCCGGCGCCATCGCCGACCTCGTCCTCATCGGGGAGCTGGGACTGGACGGCCGGGTGCGTCCCGTCCGAGGGATCCTGCCCGCGGTCCTCGCCGCGGCGGAGGCCGGATACCGGCAGGTGGTGGTGCCGCAGCAGTGCGCCGCCGAGGCCGCCCTCGTGCCGGACGTCTCGGTGCTCGGCGTGCGCAGCCTGCGCCAGCTGATCGCGGTCCTGACCGACGGGGTGGTCCCCGAGGAGGATCCGCCCGAACCGCCGGGGCGCCCCGATCCGATACTGGCCGGCCTGCTCGTCCCCGGGGCGGGGCTGGGCACGGGGCTCGCCCCCGGCCGCTCCGGCCGGGCGGACGCCGCGGACTTCCCCGACCTCGCCGACGTGGCCGGGCAGCACACGGCGCGCCGCGCCCTGGAGGTGGCGGCCGCTGGAGGGCACCACCTGTTCCTCAGCGGACCCCCGGGCGCGGGCAAGACGATGCTGGCCGAGCGGCTGCCCTGGATCCTGCCGCCGCTCACCCGCCAGGACTCGGTCGAGGTCACGGCCGTCCACTCGGTCGCGGGCATCCTGCCGCCCGGCGAACCGCTGGTCGCCCGGCCGCCGTACTGCGCACCGCACCATTCGGCGACCATGCAGTCACTGGTCGGAGGCGGGACCGGAGTCCCCAGGCCCGGGGCGGTCTCCCTGGCCCACCGCGGCGTGCTCTTTCTGGACGAGGCCGCGGAGTTCCACAGCCGGGCCCTGGACGCGCTGCGCCAGCCCCTCGAATCGGGACACGTGGTCATCGCCCGTGCGGCCGGGGTGGTGAGGCTGCCGGCCCGGTTCCTGATGGTGCTCGCCGCGAACCCCTGCCCGTGCGGGCGCCACTCCCTGCTGGGAGCCGGGTGCGAATGCCCGCCCTCGGTGATCCGGCGCTACCAGGCACGGCTGTCCGGGCCGCTGCTCGACCGGGTGGACCTGAGGGTGGAGGTCGAGCCCGTGACCCGCTCCGATCTGCTCGGGCAGGGCGGCCGGGGAGAGGCCACCGTTGTCGTCGCCGAGCGGGTGCGGGAGGCCCGGGAGCGCGCCGCGGCCCGGCTCGCCGACACCCCCTGGCGGCTCAACTCCGAGGTGCCCGGACAGGAACTGCGCACCCGGTGGCAGGCGGGCCCCGGGGCACTGGCGCAGGCCGAGCGCGATCTGGAACGGGGGCTGCTCACCGCGCGCGGGCTGGACCGGGTCCTGCGGGTCGCCTGGACCGTGGCCGACCTGCGGGGACGGGACCGGCCCGACGCGCTGGACGTGGCCGTGGCGCTGGAGCTGCGGACCGGGATCACCCGCGGGGCGATCCCGGTGACGGGAGGCGGGACATGACCGGCGCCGGGGAAGGGGAACTGCCGGCGCGGGCGGCGCTCACGCGGGTGCTGGAGCCCGGGGACGAGCACGGCGGGCGCTGGCTGCGCGAGCACGGCGCGGTCGGGCTGATGGGGCTGCTCACCGGCCCCGAGGCGGGAGCGGAGGCCCTGGCAGGAGTGGGACCGGAGCGGCTCGCCGGATACCGCAGACGGGCGGCGCTCGCCGATCCGCGGCGCGACCTCGAACGGGCCGCCGCGACGGGCGGCCGGTTCGTGTTCCCGGGATCGCCGGAGTGGCCGACCCAGCTCGACGACCTCGGCGACGCCCGCCCCGTCGGGCTGTGGCTGCGGGGCCGGCCGAACCTGCGGACGTGGGCGCTGCGTTCGGTCGCCGTGGTCGGCGCCCGGGCCTGCACCCCGTACGGCGCGCACATGGCCCAGACCCTGGCCGCCGGGCTCGCCGAGCGGGGCTGGGTCGTGGTCTCCGGGGCCGCGTTCGGGATCGACGGCGCCGCCCACCGCGGGGCCCTCGCCCCCGGCGGCGCGACCGCGGCCGTGCTGGCCTGCGGGGTGGACGTCGCCTACCCCCGCGGACACACCGGGCTCCTCGACCGGATCGCCGGCCAGGGGCTGATCCTCGGGGAGCTGCCGCCCGGCAGCCACCCCACCCCCAGCCGGTTCGTCCTGCGCAACCGGGTCATCGCGGCCCTCACCCGGGGCACGGTCGTCGTGGAGGCCGCCCACCGCAGCGGCTCCCTGGTCACCGCCCGGCGGGCCCAGCAGCTCGGGCGGATCACGATGGGCATTCCGGGGCCCGCCACCAGCGGGCTCTCGGCCGGGGTGCACGAACTGCTGCGGGGCGAGGCCGCGCTCGTCACCGACGCGGCGGAAGTCGTCGAACTGGTGGGCGCCATGGGCGAACTGGCGCCCGAGCGGCGCGGCCCGGTGCTCGCCCGCGACCTGCTGGACCGGGACACCGCCCGGGTGCTCGAAGCACTTCCGGCCGGACGCCCGGCGGACGCGGCCGAGCTGGCACTTGCCTCCGGCACCGGCGCCGATGAAGTCATCGGCAGACTGTACGAACTTCACTCTCTGGGGTTCGTCGAACGGCAGGGCGACGGCTGGCAGTTGAGCAGACAAACGGCTGGAGGGGACATACAAACCCGGTCCACCCGGCGAGGCGGTCGTTGACCTGGGGAGTTCCGGTGAAAGAGTGAAACCGATGAGAGACGCGGCCTTCCCGATGGCAGCCGCCGGGACCGTGCGCGCGGCGCCGGTCCCGGGCGGCCCGTGCGAGCCGGGGCGCGCCTGCGCCCCCGCGCCATCCCGTACTCTTCGCGCACCGCGACACTTCCGTCACGCTACGCTCCCAAGGAATCCGGCTCCGGCAAAGGCGAAGCATGCCCCAGCACACCTCAGGGTCTGACCGCGCTGCGGTGCCCCCCGCTGCCCGCGGCAGCGTGCGGTCCACCGCGCCCTCGTCCCTGGAGGTGCTGTGGCGCTCGTACAAGGAATCGGGTGACGAGCGGCTGCGGGAGCAATTGATCCTGCACTACTCGCCCCTGGTGAAGTACGTCGCCGGCCGCGTCAGCGTGGGCCTGCCGCCCAATGTGGAGCAGGCCGACTTCGTCTCCTCCGGGGTCTTCGGGCTGATCGACGCCATCGAGAAGTTCGACATCGACAGGTCGATCAAGTTCGAGACGTACGCGATCACCCGGATCCGCGGCGCCATGATCGACGAACTGCGGGCACTGGACTGGATCCCCCGCTCGGTCCGGCAGAAGGCGCGGGCCGTGGAACGGGCCTACGCCACGCTGGAGGCCCAGCTGCGGCGCACCCCGACGGAGAGCGAGGTCGCCGGGGAGATGGGCATCGGGGTCGAGGACCTCCACACCGTCTTCAGCCAGTTGTCCCTCGCGAACGTGGTCGCGCTGGAGGAGCTGCTGCACGTCGGCGGCGAGGGCGGCGACCGCCTCTCGCTGATGGACACCCTGGAGGACACCGCCGCCGACAACCCGGTGGAGGTGGCGGAGGACCGCGAACTGCGGCGCCTGCTGGCGCGGGCCATCAACACGCTCCCCGAGCGGGAGAAGACCGTGGTGACCCTCTACTACTACGAGGGCCTCACGCTCGCCGAGATCGGGAACGTGCTGGGCGTCACCGAGAGCCGGGTCAGTCAGATCCACACCAAGTCCGTCCTGCAGCTGCGCGCGAAGTTGGCGGATGTAGGACGGTGAGCTTGCGCCACCTCCGTAGAGTGGATGCGTGCCCAGGATTCGAGCGGCCTCCGTGGCCGAGCACCGGTCGATGCAGCGCGGCGCCCTCTTGGACGCCGCGCGTTCCCTGCTGTCCGAAGGCGGGACGGAGGCGCTGACCTTCCCCGCCCTGGCGGAGCGGACCGGGCTCGCCCGGTCCTCCGTGTACGAATACTTCCGCTCCCGCGCGGCCGTCGTCGAAGAGCTGTGCGCGGTGGACTTCCCCGTGTGGGCCGCCGAGATCGAGGCGGCCATGGAGCAGGCGGAGTCGCCGGAGGCGAAGATCGAGGCCTACGTGCGGAGCCAGTTGGGGCTCGTCGGGGACCGGCGGCACCGGGCGGTGGTGGCCATTTCGGCGAGCGAGCTGGACGCCGGGGCGCGGGAGAAGATCCGTGCGGCGCACGGGGGACTGGTCGCGATGATCGTCGAGGCGCTGGCCGCCCTCGGGCAGCAGGAGCCCCGGCTCGCGGCGATGCTCCTCCAGGGCGTGGTGGACGCCGCGGTCCGGCGCATCGAGCTCGGCGCGGCGGAGGATCCCGCCGTCGTGACGGAGGCGGCCGTGGCCATGGCCCTGCGGGGCGTGCGCGGCTGAGGCCCCTGGGGCTCCGCCGCCCCGAGGCTCCGCGCCTCAAACGCCGGCGGGGGCTGAGGTGGGCAGCAGGCGGGGGGTTGGGTGGGGGACCAGGGTGAGTGGGTTGAGGTAGGTCTCGCCTGACAGGAGGCCCCAGTGGAGGCAGGGCTGCGGGCAGTGGGAGCCCTCCGTCAGGACCGCCACCACCTGGCCCGCCGTGACCTCCTCGCCCTCCGTGACCAGTGGACGGACCGGTTCGTAGGTCGTGCGCAGACCGTTCGGGAGGGTCAGCGAGAGCACCCCGCGGCCCGCGACCAGCCCGGCGTGGTGGACCCGGCCGGGGCCGACCGCGCGGAGCTCCGCGCCCACCGGGGCGGACAGGTCCACGCCGCGGTGCCCGGCCGCGTACGGGGTCGGCGGCGGGTCCCACCAGCGGGCCACCCTCAGCGGTGCGGGCAGCGGGCGGACGCCGGGAACGGGCCCGGGGGCGGGTCCCGGAAGGACCGTCTGGGCCAGGGCCAGGAGCAGGCTGAGCAGCAAGGTCGTCATGGGTCGTAGCGTCCCGCGCACGTACGCGGCCGGGAGCGGGCCTGTGGACGGTCCGGGCCCTGTGGACAACGGCGTCACCCGGCATACCGCCGGGTCCCGTACACTTCTTGTGGCGATCCGGGTCACCGGGTCGACTTCGCACGCCCCAACACCAGCCCGAAACGGCCAGGTGGCAGCGTCTCTCGGTCCCTCATGGGGGCAGGGCGCGGTGGGGCGTCAGGAATCAAACCGAGAAACCAAGGAGATGGCCATGGCCGTCGTCACGATGCGGGAGCTGCTGGAAAGCGGCGTCCACTTCGGTCACCAGACCCGTCGTTGGAACCCGAAGATGAAGCGCTTCATCTTCACGGAGCGCAACGGCATCTACATCATCGACCTGCTGCAGTCGCTGTCGTACATCGACCGCGCCTACGAGTTCGTGAAGGAGACCGTCGCGCACGGTGGCTCCATCATGTTCGTCGGTACCAAGAAGCAGGCCCAGGAGGCCATCGCCGAGCAGGCGACGCGCGTTGGTATGCCGTACGTCAACCAGCGGTGGCTGGGTGGCATGCTCACCAACTTCTCCACCGTCTACAAGCGCCTTCAGCGTCTGAAGGAGCTTGAGGCGATCGACTTCGAGGACGTCGCGGCCTCGGGTCTCACCAAGAAGGAGCTCCTGGTCCTCTCGCGCGAGAAGATCAAGCTGGAGAAGACCCTCGGTGGTATCCGCGAGATGTCGAAGGTCCCCAGCGCCGTCTGGATCGTCGACACCAAGAAGGAGCACATCGCCGTCGGTGAGGCGCGCAAGCTGCACATCCCGGTCGTCGCGATCCTCGACACCAACTGCGACCCCGACGAGGTCGACTACAAGATCCCGGGTAACGACGACGCGATCCGTTCCGTCACCCTGCTCACCCGCGTGATCGCCGACGCCGTCGCCGAGGGCCTCATCGCCCGCTCCGGCGCTGCGACCGGCGACTCGAAGCCGGGCGAGAAGGCCGCCGCCGAGCCGCTCGCCGAGTGGGAGCGCGACCTGCTCGAGGGCGACAAGAAGGCCGACGACGCCGCTGAGGCCGCTCCGGCCGAGGCCGCCGCCGAGGTCGTCGCCGAGGTCGTCGAGGCCCCGGCCGCCGAGGCTGAGGCCCCGGCCGCCGACGCCGAGCAGGCCTGACCCACTGAGAGCGCCCGGCGTTCACACGCCGGGCACTCACAGCACGGACGATGACGGCGGGGGAGCCGCGCCACGAGCGCGGCACCTCCGCCGTTCACCCGTAGATCTACGACTTCGAGAGAGAATCACAGACTCATGGCGAACTACACCGCCGCTGACGTCAAGAAGCTCCGCGAGCTCACCGGCGCCGGCATGCTGGACTGCAAGAACGCGCTCGTGGACGCCGACGGTGACGTCGACAAGGCCCAGGAAGCGCTCCGCATCAAGGGTCAGAAGGGCGTCGCCAAGCGCGAAGGCCGTTCTGCCGAGAACGGCGCGGTCGTCTCCCTCATCGCCGACGACAACACCTCCGGTGTCATCGTCGAGCTGAAGTGCGAGACCGACTTCGTCGCCAAGGGCGAGAAGTTCGTGGCCGTCGCGAACCAGCTGGCCGCCCACGTGGCCGCCACCTCCCCGGCCGACATCGAGGCGCTCCTCGCGTCCGAGATCGAGCCCGGCAAGACCGTCACCGCTTTCGTCGACGAGGCCAACGCCAACCTCGGCGAGAAGATCGTCCTGGACCGCTTCGCGCAGTTCAACGGCGGCTACGTGACCGCGTACATGCACCGCACGATGCCCGACCTGCCGTTCCAGATCGGCGTCCTGGTCGAGCTCGACAAGGAGAACGCCGAGGTCGCCCGCGGCGTCGCGCAGCACATCGCCGCGTTCGCCCCGCAGTGGCTGTCCGCCGAGGACGTCCCGGCCGAGAAGGTCGAGTCCGAGCGTCGCATCGCCGAAGAGGTCACCCGCGCGGAGGGCAAGCCCGAGGCTGCCATCGCGAAGATCGTCGAGGGTCGCGTCAACGGCTTCTTCAAGGACGCCACGCTGCTCGGCCAGGCGTACGCCCTGGACAACAAGAAGTCCGTCCAGAAGGTTCTGGACGAGGCCGGTGTCACCCTGAAGCGCTTCACCCGCATCAAGGTCGGCATCTGAGTCCGTCCGTACGCGACGGACACCGGACCCCGGTAGGGTCTGAAGCAGTCGTCCGCGCTTGCGCGAGGCGACCGCAGATCTGACGAGGAGGCCATTGCCGTAGAGGGAACCGCAAGGACCCACCGGCAATGGCCTTCTTCGTATGTGCACGAGGAGATCTCCATGAATCAGGGCGTGGACCCCCACACCGCATCCGACGACAAGAGCGACCAGGACAAGAAGGGCCGCCGCTTCATGCTGAAGCTGTCGGGCGAGGCCTTCTCCGGTGGCGGAGGACTGGGCGTCGACCCCGACGTCGTCCACGCCATCGCGCGCGAGATCGCCGCGGTGGTCCGCGACGGCGCGGAGATCGCCGTCGTGATCGGCGGCGGCAACTTCTTCCGCGGCGCCGAACTCCAGCAGCGCGGCATGGACCGGGCGCGGTCCGACTACATGGGCATGCTGGGCACCGTCATGAACTGCCTCGCGCTCCAGGACTTCCTGGAGAAGGAGGGCATCGACTCCCGCGTGCAGACCGCCATCACCATGGGCCAGGTCGCGGAGCCGTACATCCCGCTGCGTGCCGTGCGCCACCTGGAGAAGGGTCGCGTCGTCATCTTCGGCGCGGGCATGGGCATGCCGTACTTCTCCACCGACACCACGGCCGCCCAGCGTGCCCTGGAGATCGACGCCGAGGCCCTGCTCATGGGCAAGAACGGCGTCGACGGGGTCTACGACTCCGACCCGAAGAAGAACCCGGACGCGGTGAAGTTCGACGCGCTGGAGTACAGCGAGGTCCTCTCCCGCGACCTCAAGGTCGCCGACGCCACCGCGATCACGCTCTGCCGCGACAACAAGCTGCCGATCCTCGTGTTCGAGCTGCTCGCCGAGGGCAATATCGCCCGCGCCGTCAAGGGTGAGAAGATCGGCACGCTCGTCAGCGACCAGGAAACCCGGGCCTGAGCGGTCCGCCGCCGGACCGAGCCCGGACCGGCCCCGCCGGCCCCGCCCGCCTGAACCATCCATTCAAGACATGCAGGAGCACGTGGTGACCGAAGAGATCCTCCTCGAGGCCGAGGAGAAGATGGAAAAGGCCGTCGTCGTCGCCAAGGAAGACTTCGCCGCGATTCGCACCGGCCGTGCGCACCCGGCGATGTTCAACAAGATCGTGGCGGACTACTACGGTGCCATCACGCCCATCAACCAGCTCGCGTCCTTCTCGGTGCCCGAGCCGCGCATGGCGATCGTGACCCCGTTCGACAAGAGCGCCCTGCGCAACATCGAGCAGGCCATCCGCGACTCCGACCTCGGTGTCAACCCGAGCAACGACGGCAGCATCATCCGGGTGACCTTCCCCGAGCTGACGCAGGACCGCCGCAAGGAGTACATCAAGGTCGCCCGCACCAAGGCCGAGGACTCCAAGGTCTCCATCCGCGCCGTGCGCCGCAAGGCCAAGGACGCCCTCGACAAGCTCGTCAAGGACAAGGAAGCCGGCGAGGACGAGGTCCGTCGCGCGGAGAAGGAGCTCGACGACACCACCGCGAAGTACGTCGCGCAGGTGGACGAGCTCCTCAAGCACAAGGAAGCCGAGCTCCTCGAAGTCTGATGAACGACACTTCCTGGCAGCCGGAGCCGGTTCCGGCGGGTCCCGCATACGATGCGCAGGTGGGCCCGCACACTCGGCCCATGCCCATCGTGCCCGATGCCGCCGGCCGTGACTTCGACGACCGGGAAGCACGCGATCGGGGGGCCGCCCTGGACGGCGGCCCCCTCTTCCGCGCCGATACGCCGCCGCAGGAGCCCATGCCCAGCCCCCCGCCTCCGCATGCCCCGCAGCCGCAGGACGCCTCGCCGCCGCCCAAGAAGCGCGCGGGCCGGGACCTGCGTGCCGCCATAGGGGTCGGCGTCGGTCTCGGCGCGGTGATCTTCGCCTCGCTGCTCATCGTCAAGGCCGTCTTCGTCGGCGTCATCGTCGTCGCGGTCGTCGTGGGCCTGTGGGAGCTGACCTCCCGGCTGCAGGAGAAGAAGGACATCAAGGCCCCGCTGGTCCCGCTCGCGGTCGGCGGCGCGGCCATGGTCATCGCCGGGTACGTCCGGGGGGCCGAGGGCGCCTGGGTCGCCATGGCCCTGACCGTGCTGGCGGTCCTGGTGTGGCGGATGACCGAACCGCCCGAGGACTACCTCAAGGACGTCACGGCGGGCGCCTTCGCGGCGTTCTACGTGCCCTTCCTCGCCACCTTCGTCGCGATGCTGCTCACCGCCGACGACGGCCCCGAGCGCGTGATCACCTTCCTGCTCCTGACCGTGGTCAGCGACACCGGCGCCTACGCGGTCGGCTGGCGCTTCGGGAAGACCAAGCTCGCGCCGCGCATCAGCCCCGGAAAGACCCGCGAGGGACTCTTCGGCGCGGTGGCCTTCGCGATGGCGGCCGGCGCGCTGTGCATGGAGTTCCTGATCGAGGGCGGCGCCTGGTGGCAGGGCCTCCTGCTCGGCCTCGCGGTCGCGGTCAGCGCCACACTGGGCGACCTGGGCGAGTCCATGATCAAGCGGGACCTGGGCATCAAGGACATGGGCACCCTGCTGCCGGGCCATGGCGGCATCATGGACCGGCTCGATTCGCTGCTGCCGACCGCTCCCGTGGTGTGGCTGCTGCTCGCCGCCTTCGTCGGCACCGGCTGAGACAGGGCTCGGGTTATCCTGGAGGGCGCGCCGCGTGTACGCGGCGCGCCCTTTCCGTCTCGCGGCCGAGCCGCAGACCGGCCCTGCATGCGCGGGGTGACCCCCACCTCGTCGTACTGAGGAGTACCGCATGGCCCCCCGTCCTGTCCCGGGTGAGCTCACTTTTGTCGCCCCCCGCGGAGCGAAGCGGCCGCCCCGGCACCTCGCCGACATGACCCCGGCCGAGCGCCGTGAGGCGGTCGCCGCGATCGGCGAGAAGCCGTTCCGGGCCAAGCAGCTCTCCCAGCACTACTTCGCGCGCTACGCGCACGACCCGGCCGAGTGGACCGACATCCCGGCGGCTTCGCGGGAGAAGCTCCAGCAGGAGCTGCTGCCGGACCTGATGAACGTCATCCGGCACATCTCGTGCGACGACGACACCACCCGCAAGACCCTGTGGAAGCTGCACGACGGCACGCTCGTCGAGTCCGTGCTGATGCGCTACCCCGACCGGGTCACCATGTGCATCTCCTCGCAGGCCGGCTGCGGCATGAACTGCCCGTTCTGCGCCACCGGCCAGGCGGGCCTCGACCGCAACCTCTCCACCGCCGAGATCGTGCACCAGATCGTCGACGGCATGCGCGCGCTGCGCGACGGCGAGGTCCCCGGCGGCCCGGCGCGGCTGTCGAACATCGTCTTCATGGGCATGGGCGAGCCGCTCGCCAACTACAACCGCGTGGTCGGTGCCATCCGCCGGCTCACCGACCCCGAGCCCGACGGCCTCGGCCTGTCGCAGCGGGGCATCACCGTGTCCACCGTCGGCCTGGTCCCGGCCATGCTGCGGTTCGCCGACGAGGGCTTCAAGTGCCGTCTCGCCGTCTCGCTGCACGCGCCCGACGACGAGCTGCGCGACACGCTGGTCCCCGTGAACACCCGCTGGAACGTCCGCGAGGTGCTCGGCGCGGCCTGGGAGTACGCGGAGAAGTCCGGCCGCCGGATCTCCATCGAGTACGCCCTGATCCGCGACATCAACGACCAGGCCTGGCGTGGCGACCTGCTGGGCAAGCTGCTCAAGGGCAAGCGCGTCCACGTCAACCTGATCCCGCTGAACCCCACGCCCGGCTCGAAGTGGACCGCCTCGCGGCCCGAGGACGAGAAGGCCTTCGTGGAGGCCATCGCCCGCCACGGCGTGCCCGTGACCGTGCGTGACACCCGCGGCCAGGAGATCGACGGCGCGTGCGGCCAGCTCGCGGCCTCGGAGCGCTAGGTTCCGGTCAGCGGAGGTCATATTCGGCCACGGGGTACCCTGTGGCCGAACCAATTTCATATTCCGACAGGGGAGCGCCACAGCGCTGAGAGTGCGGTATCCGTCATCCGCAGACCCTCTGAACCTCGCCCCGGTCATTCGGGGTAGGAAGTTCGGTCACCACTCAAGCTGTTGCGCCCTGCCCGGCGTCCGCTCCCACAGAGCGCCGGACAGGGCCGCGTCTTCTCCTGGACATCCCAGGAGGAATTCACCAGTGAGCACCACCAAGAAGATCGCGGGCGCCGCGCTCGCGGCCGCGCTGGGCGTCACCACGCTGAGCGCATGCGGCGGCTCCGACGACAAGTCCGCGGGCACGACCGACAAGACCGTCACGCTCGTCTCCCACGACTCCTTCAACGTGACCGACACGGTCCTCAAGGAGTTCGAGCAGCAGAGCGGCTACACCGTCAAGGTGCTGAAGTCCGGCGACGCCGGCGCCGCCCTGAACCAGGAGATCCTCACCAAGGGCTCCCCGCGCGGCGACGTGTTCTTCGGCGTCGACAACACCCTGCTCTCGCGCGCCCTCGACAACGGCATCTTCACGCCGTACGAGGCCAAGGGCCTGGACGCGGTCAAGCCCGAGTACGTGCTCGACAAGGAGCACCGGGTCACCCCCATCGACTCCGGCGACATCTGCGTCAACTACGACAAGGCCTACTTCGCCGACAAGAAGATCGCCCCGCCGCAGACGCTGGACGACCTGGTCAAGCCCGAGTACAAGGACCTGCTGGTCACCGAGAACGCCGCGACCTCCTCGCCCGGCCTCGGCTTCCTGCTCGCCTCCGTCGGCAAGTACGGCGAGGACGGCTGGAAGGACTACTGGAGCAAGCTCAAGGCCAACGGCGTCGAGGTCGTCGACGGCTGGGAGCAGGCCTACAACGAGCGGTTCTCCGGCTCCGCGGGCGGCAAGAAGGCCAAGGGCGACCGCCCGCTGGTCGTCTCCTACGCCTCCAGCCCGCCGGTCGAGGTGCTGTACGGCGAGCCGCAGCCGGCCGAGGCCCCCACGGGCGTCGCCACCGGCACCTGCTTCCGCCAGGTCGAGTTCGCCGGCCTGCTCAAGGGCGCGAAGAACGAGGCGGGCGGCAAGGCCCTCGTGGACTTCCTGATCAGCAAGAAGTTCCAGGAGGACATGCCGCTCCAGATGTTCGTGAACCCGGTGACGAAGGACGCTTCCCTGCCGGAGCTGTTCACCAAGCACGGAGTGGTGGTCGAGAAGCCGGAGAACGTGGCTCCCGAGACCATCGCCAAGAACCGTGAGCAGTGGGTCAAGGCATGGACCTCGCTCGTCGTGAAGTAAGCGGTACCAAGGGGTCGGGCGCGGCGTCGGGGGGCGCCGCGCCGGGCCCCGGCCCCCGCGAGGGCGGCCGGGCGACCGCCGTCCGGCTCGCCCTGATGGCCGTGCCCCTGGCCTTCTTCGGGCTGTTCTTCGCCTACCCGGTCGCCGCGATCGTCGGCCGCGGCCTCAAGACCGACGAGGGCTGGCAGTTCGGCCGGATCGGCGAGGTGCTGAGCCGGCCCGACATCGCCGACGTGCTGTGGTTCACCACCTGGCAGGCGCTCGCCTCCACCGCGCTCACGCTGCTGATCGCACTCCCCGGCGCGTACGTCTTCGCGCGCTTCGAGTTCCCCGGCAAGCAGCTGCTGCGGGCCGTGGTCACCGTTCCCTTCGTACTGCCGACCGTGGTCGTCGGCACCGCCTTCCTCGCCCTGCTGGGGCGCGGCGGGCTGATGGACGAAACGATGGGGGTCCGGCTCGACACCACCGTCTGGGCGATCCTCCTCGCGCACGTCTTCTTCAACTACGCGGTCGTCGTCCGCACGGTCGGCGGGCTGTGGGCCCAGCTGGACCCGCGCCAGGAGGAGGCCGCCCGGGTGCTGGGCGCCGGCCGGTTCGCCGCCTGGCGGCGCGTGACCCTGCCCGCGCTGGTTCCGTCGGTGGCCGCCGCCTCGCTGATGGTCTTCCTGTTCACCTTCAGCTCCTTCGGCGTCGTACTGATCCTGGGCGGGCCCGCGTACTCCACCCTGGAGGTGGAGGTCTACCGGCAGACCGCGCAGCTCCTGGACCTGCCGACGGCCGCCGTGCTGACGATGGTGCAGTTCGCGGCGATCGGCGGGATCCTCGCCGTGCACGCCCGGACCGTGCGCCGACGGGAGACCGCACTGCGGCTGGTGGACCCGGGCCGGACCACGCACCGGCCGCGCGGCTGGGCGCAGCGCACGCTGCTGGGCGCGGTGCTGCTGACCGTGGCGCTGCTGATCGTGCTCCCGCTGGGCGTGCTGGTCGAGCGGTCCTTCGACGCCCCCGGCGGATACGGCCTCGGCTTCTACCGCGCGCTCCAGGACGCGGGCGCCGGCGGCGGAACCTTCCTGGTGCCGCCGCTGGAGGCGATCGGGAACTCCCTGCGGTACGCGCTCGCCGCCACCGCGATCGCCCTGTTCATCGGGGGACTCGCGGCCGCCGCGCTGACCCGGCGCGCGGGCCGCTTCGTACGCGGCTTCGACGCGCTGCTGATGCTGCCCCTCGGGGTGTCCGCCGTGACGGTGGGCTTCGGCTTCCTGATCACCCTCGACAAGCCGCCGCTGGACCTGCGGACCTCGTGGATCCTGGTGCCGCTGGCGCAGGCGTTGGTGGGCGTGCCCTTCGTCGTACGGACGATGCTGCCGGTGCTGCGCGCGGTCGACGGGCGGCTGCGGGAGGCGGCCGCGGTGCTCGGCGCGTCGCCGCTGCGGGCCTGGCGGGAGGTGGACCTGCCGCTGGTGCGGCGGGCGCTGCTGATCGCCGCCGGATTCGCCTTCGCCGTCTCGCTGGGCGAGTTCGGCGCGACCGTGTTCATCGCGCGGGCGGACCGGCCGACGCTGCCGGTGGCCGTGGCGCGGCTGCTGGGGCGGGCCGGCGAGATGAACTACGGGCAGGCGATGGCCCTGAGCACGATCCTGATGCTGGTGTGCGCGGTGTCCCTGCTGGTGCTGGAGCGACTGCGACCCGACAAGACCTCCGGGGAGTTCTGATGACACTGCTTCAGCTGGAAGGGGTGTCGGTCCGCTTCGGTGAGCGCGCGGTCGTCGACTCCGTGGACCTGGAGGTCGCCGAGCACGAGATCGTGTGCGTGCTGGGGCCGAGCGGAAGCGGCAAGTCCACGCTGCTGCGGGTGATCGCCGGGCTCCAGCAGGTGTCCGCGGGCCGGGTGCGGCTGGGCGGGGACGACCAGTCCGGCGTGCCCGTGCACCGGCGGGGCGTGGGCCTGATGTTCCAGGACCACCAGCTCTTCCCGCACCGCGACGTCGGCGGGAACGTCTCCTTCGGCCTGCGGATGCGCGGTGGCGCGCGCGCCTCGTACGCGTCCCGGGTCGCGGAGCTGCTGGAGCTGGTCGGGCTGCCCGGGGCGGAGGGCCGGGCGGTGGCCTCCCTGTCGGGCGGCGAGCAGCAGCGGGTGGCGCTGGCCCGGGCGCTGGCGCCGTCGCCGCGGCTGCTGATGCTCGACGAACCGCTGGGACAGCTGGACCGCGGGCTGCGGGAGCGGCTCGTGGTGGAACTCCAGGAGCTGTTCTCCCGGCTGGGCACGACGGTGCTCGCCGTCACCCACGACCAGGGGGAGGCCTTCGCGCTGGCCGACCGGGTGATCGTGATGAGGGACGGCCGGATCGCGCAGGCCGGGACCCCGCTGGAGGTGTGGCAGCGGCCCGCGTCGGAGTTCGTCGCGCGGTTCCTCGGCTTCGAGAACGTGGTCCGGGCCGTGGTCTCGGGCGGGGCGGCCGGGACCCCGTGGGGCAAGGTCCCGGTCCCCGAGGGATCCCCCGAGGGGGAGCAGCGGCTGCTGATCCGCCCGGCGGGGGTGGTGCTCTGCGCGGCCGGCCTGCGGTGCGAGGTGGTGTCCCGCACGTTCCGCGGCACGCACGTCGCGCTGCGGCTGCGGCCCGAGGCGGGGCCGGACCTGGAGGCGGAGTGCGGGCTGGACGGGGCGCCGGCCGCGGGGGACCGGGTCGCGGTGACCTTCACCCCGTCCGAGGTCGTCGTACTCCCGGCGGACCCGGCCCGATCGGGGAGCCGCCCGGAAGAGACGGCCTAGGGACGGATGCCGTCGCAGGCGATCGGCAGGTGGCGCGGACCGCGCAGGACCGCGTTCTGACGGTACGGCGGCGGGTCCTCCAGCAGCCGCGGGTTCTCCAGCCGGCGGGCCAGTTCGCTCAGCGCGAGCTGCGCCTCCTGCCGGGCCAGCGGTGCCCCGAAGCAGCTGTGGATGCCGCTGCCGAGGCCGAGGTGCTGGATGTCCTTGCGGTCGGGGTCGAAACGGTCCGGGTTCTCGAACCGCTTCGGGTCACGGTTCCCGGAGGCCAGGATCAGCCACAGGGAGGCGCCCTTGGGGATCGTGACGCCGGCGACCTCGATGTCGGAGAGGGTGGTGCGCTGGGGGAGCAGCTGCACGGGCGGCTCGTACCGCAGCAGCTCCTCGACGATCGGGACGGACAGACCGGGGTCCTCGCGGAGCCTCTTGAGGACGTCCGGGTGGCGCAGCAGGGTCAGCATCCCGTTGGTGATCAGGTTGACCGTGGTCTCGTGGCCCGCGATCAGCAGCAGCGCGGAGGTGCTGAGCGCCTCCATGGTGGTCATCGACCCGTCCGGGCCGTCGTCGGTCGCCAGCTGGGACAGCATGTCGGTGCCCGGCTTCTTGCGGCGCTCCTCGATCAACCCGGCCAGGTACATGCCCAGTTCCATACGGGCGTCCATGGCGCCCTTGCCGTGCTGGGTGGGATCGGCGTCCGGGTCGGGGTCCAGGCTCGCGGCGAGGGTATCCGCCCAGACGTGGAACTTCGGCTCGTCCTCGCGGGGCACGCCGAGCAGCCGGCAGATGACCGTGACCGGGAAGGGGTACGCGAACTGGTCCACCAGGTCGACCCGGTCCAGGTTGCCCGTCTCGGAGATCGAGTCGATGAGCCCGGTGACGAGGCCGCCGAGTTCGTCGCGCATGTCGTACACCCGGTGGGGGGCGTGGGGCGGCCCGAACGGCCGGTTCGTCATCCGCCGCAGGCGGTCGTGGTCCGGCGGGTCGAGCTTGAGGAAGGCCGGCGGCAGCGCCGTGCCCGTCCCCTCGTCCTCGGCCTGGCCCAGCGGGTCGTCCCCGGTCGACTTCAGGTTCTTCGCGTCGGAGCTGATCCGCGGGTCGTGCAGGAGGCTCTGGATCTCGTAGTACGTGCTGATCACGTACGGGCCGTCCCCGTCGTGGGACACCGGGGTCTTGCGGAGCTCCTCGTACAGCGGATACGGATTCGCGCGGTTCGCGTAGTCGATGATCTCCCGCAGGAGGGCTTGTGTCATGACGGGTCCTCGTGATCCTCGTGATCCTCGGGGGAGGGCGCGGTGCGGTCTCGGACGCCGTCAGCGCCCGGGAACGAAGGTCATCTTCCGGTCGGCCGGCGAGTACCCGCTGAGGGTGATGGTCGGCGCGTGCGTCGGCACCGAGGGGTCCGGGAAGTCCGCCGGTACCGGCTTGCTTCCCTCCGGCCTGCGGTCCACCGTGGAGAACTCCGGGGGGAACGGCGCGGTGGTCTCGATCTGGTGCTCGTAGAACGGCAGCCACCGGCAGTTGTCGAAGGTCACGGCGGCGATCACGCGCCCCTGGTACCCGTACACGGCCGCGAACCGGCGCTCCGCGAGCGAGCCCTGCGTGACGAGGAGCTCGGTCCCCATCGGCGGTACCCCGACGGACTTGATGTTCACCCCGAACTGCGAGGACCAGAACGCCGGGACCCACAGGTGGGGGCGGCGGTCCGCGCTCTCGCTGAGCATGTTGTGCGCGGCGGTGTCGGCCTGCGCGACGGCATTGCCCCAGTGCTCCAGGGAGAGGAACTGGTAGCCGAACAGGGCGTGCGGGGAACGGGCCACGTCACCCGCCACGTAGATGTCATCGGTGACTATGCCGCGGATGTCGAAGGCCCGGCAGCCCGCGTCACAGGCGATGCCGCGCGGGCCGGCACCCAGTCCGGACCCGGCGAGCCACTCGGTGTTGCGCTGCGCGCCGAGCCCGACGACCACCACATCGGCCTCGACGGTGGACCCGTCGGAGAAGTGGGCGGCGCGGACCCGTCCGGCGGGGTCGCCCTCCAGCCCGGTCACCATGACCCCGGTGCGCAGGTCCACCCCGTTCTCGCGGTGCATCCCGGCCGCGATCTCGCCGATCACTCCGCCGAGCGCGCCGACCAGCGGCGCGGCGCCCCGTTCGGCGACGGTGACGTCCAGGCCGCGTTCCCGGCAGGCGGAGGCGATCTCGGACCCGGTGAAGCCGGCTCCGATGACGAGCACCCGGCGGGGGCCGGCGGCGAGGGCCTGTTGCAGGCCTTCGCCGTCGTCGCGGGTGCGCAGGACGAAGACTCCCTTGAGGGCGCCCTCCTCCGCGTTGGGCCAGGGCCGCGCCCGGACTCCGGTGGCGATCAGCAGCCGGTCGTACTCGACCTCGTCGCCGTTGCCGAGACGGACCCGGCGGGCGGCCATGTCCAGTCCCGTGGCGGGGACCCCGAGGCGCCATTCGGCGTCGATCGCGCGGCGGCGGGGGAGCGCCGTGTGGTCGGCCACCGCGTGGCCCAGCAGGACCTGCTTGGACAGCGGGGGCCGGTCGTAGGGCTCGTACGGTTCGTCGCCGATCATCGTCAGCGAACCGGCGAAGCCCTTCGCACGCATGGTCTCGGCCGCCCGCAGCCCGGCCAGCGAAGCGCCGACGACGACGATGCGGCCCTCGCGCTTGAGCCGCTCAAGGGCTCCGTCACGTGTTCCTTCACCGCTCACCGCGCGCCTCCGGAACGGGAGCCGGATCCGGCGACGGCATCGGGGGCCGGCACGTTCGCCATGTCCTCGTCGGTCAGTTCCAGGAGGATCGCACCGACCGGACAGGCGGCCACGGCGCGTTCGACGTTCTCGCGCTGCTCGGCGGCCGCTTCCGGGTTGTAGAGCAGCGACTCCTCGCCGTGCATGGCGAACACGTCGGGAGCGAGGAACGCGCACTGGGCGTATCCCTGGCATCGGTTGAGGTCGACGACAAGCCTCATGACGGTTCTGCCTTTCCCTCGGCTGGGTGTCCCGTCACCCCCGAAATCCCCGGATCCTCCCCTGCACCCCAGCATGCACGCGGGACCCGCAGGCCGCCTGCCGGAGTACGCACCCCCAGGTCAGCGCGGGTTCAGGGCGGTCCGGACCGGCCCGTGCGGGCAGTGCCGCGCCGGGCGCGCAGGATGTGCACGCTGATGACCAGGGCCCAGGCCGGGAACAGCATCTCGGACCAGGGCACGCCCGAACCCACCACGATCAGGACCAGGCCGACGACGGTGCCCAGTACGGCCAGCGAGCGGGGGAAGACCCCGAGCAGCCGCCCGATGGTCGACGTCGCGAGGACGAAGACGGCCGCCATCCGCATGGCGTAGGTCGCGAGGAGCGTATAGGCGTAGTGGCGGCCGAAGTCGGAGGGCGTGCCCTCGTTGAGCACGGTGCCGGCGGCCGCGGCGGAGGCGAACAGCGTGGCCACGAAGACGAATCCGCTGCCGAGGAACACGGTGGCGATGAACCGGTCCTCGGCTTCACCGGTGTGCGCGCGCAGGGCGCCCATGAACCAGAGGAAGAAGATGCCCGCGAAGGGCACGATCTCCAGGGCCACCTGGACCGCCCAGCGCTTGTCCGGGTCGATGGCCGCGTCGGCGGCGTCGCCGGGGAGGGAGATCCGCATCAGGACGATCGCCACCCCGAGCAGCAGGGCGAAGGCCACTCCGGCCATTCCGGCGGCGCGCGGTGTCTTCAGCGGATCGGTCGTGGGCTCCATAAGCCCCTCGCTCTCTCCCCCGGTCCAGCAAGCGGCAGCCGCCGCCGCGCCACCACCGGGGGCGGCCGACCGGGTGAATGCCCGTCCGGCGGGCCCGGGTCAGCCGACGGCCTCCGGCACCGGCGCCGGGGCCTGCTCCTCGGCGCCCTCGTGCTTGCCGTACCAGGCGACGGCCACCGCGCCGGCGACGGCCAGGACGAAGCCGAGGACCGCCAGCCAGGCGAGGCCCGGACGGGAGGCGTCACCGAGCCAGAGCACGCCGATCGCGCCCGGGAGCACCGTCTCGCCGACGACCAGGGCGGCCGTGGCGCCGTTCACCGAGCCGATCTGGAGGGCGATCGTGTGCAGGTACATGCCGCCGATGCCCGCCACCAGAATGGCGTAGAGGGCCGGGTCGGAGAGGAAGGTGCCGAGGTCGAACGGGTCCACGCCGTCGAGGATCCGGACGCCGACGCCGAGCGCGCCGAAGCCCAGGCCCGAGAGCAGGCCCGCCAGGATCGCCGCCCCGCCGCCGAGGAGGCGTACCGCGACCGTGCCGCCGACCATCAGCAGCAGGGTGATCCCGAGCAGCCACCAGTGCGTGGACATGGGTGCGTGGTGGCCGCCCTCGTGGCCCGCCGCCGTGGCGAGCAGCACCAGCGCCGTGCAGACGACGCCGATCGAGGTCCACTCCTTCCGGCTCAGCCGGATGCCCAGCATCTTCACGCTCAGCACTGCCGTGATCACCAGGTTGGCGCTGATCACCGTCTGGGAGAGGAACAGGGGAAGGAGGCGGGCGGCCAGGGCGCCGAGCCCGAAGCCCACGAAGTCCAGGATGGTGCCGACGATGAACTCCCAGGTCATCGCCGCTTTCGCGGTGGACGACAGATTGGGTCCGCCATGGGCGGTCACCCCGGCGGCGGTGGGGGACATCCGGGCGGCGCGGCGCGATCCGACGGCTTGCAGCACGGATCCCGTGCCGTAGCAGATGGACGCCGCGACAGCGGTCAGCAGGCCTATGAGCACCAAGGGCTCCGTTCACGTCTGGCAGGTTTTGCGGTACCTCTGCCAGACGTGCGAACGGGCTGCGAAGTTGCTTCCGGAGCTCAGCTCATTGACGCGAGGACGCCGGGGACCTCGTCCACCGAGTCGACCAGCGCGATCCGGGACTCCATGGCGCGGCCGCGGGCGAGCGCCCGGAGCAGCGGCCAGACCGGGAGGTGCTCGGTCCAGTGGGTGTGGCCGACCAGGACCATCGGCGCCGGCTCGCCCCGGGACCCGTAGTAGTTCGGCGTGGCATTGTCGAAGACCTCCTGGACCGTGCCCGCCGCGCCGGGCAGGAAGACCACGCCCGCGGTGGAGCGGGCCAGCAGCCCGTCCTCGCGGGTGGCGTTCGCGAAGTACTTCGCGATGTGCCCCGCGAAGGCGTTCGGCGGCTCGTGCCCGTAGAACCAGGTCGGGATGCCCACCGAGTCGCCGCCGGTGGGCCAGCGGTCCCGTACGGCGAAGGCCGCGCGCGCCCAGTCGGACACCGACGGCGCGAAGGACGGGGCCTTGGCCAGCAGCTCCAGGGCCTCCGCGAGGGCCTCGTCGGGGGCCGGGGCCAGGTAGGCGCCCAGGTTGGCGGCCTCCATCGCGCCGGGGCCGCCGCCGGTGGCCACGGTCAGCCCGGACCGGGTCAGGGCCCGGCCCAGCTCCGCCGCGCCGCGGTAGTCCGTACCGCCGCGGGACATGGCGTGGCCGCCCATCACGCCGACGACCCTGGCGCCGACGAGGTGCTCGTCGAGGGCGTCGGAGACGGCGTCGTCGTGGATGGAGCGGAGCATGGAGGAGTAGATGTCGCCGTCGGCCTTGGTCTCCTGGAACCAGGCGTAGGCCAGGGCGTCGGGGGTGGCCTCGTACCCGTCGGGCAGTCCGGCGAAGAGCTCCTCCGGCGTGTAGAGCAGCCCCCGGTACGGGTTGAACGGCAGGTCCGGGACGGGCGGGAAGACCAGCGCGCCGTCGGCGCGGACCTTCACCGACGCATCGGGCTCCATCGCGCAGCCCAGGAACACGGCTGCCGAGGTGTCTGCGGAGAGCAGCGCGAAGGTCCGCTCCAGCAGGTTGACCGACTGGATCCGGTAGCCGCTGAGCGAGCCGCGTGCCACGACCTGGTCGAATTCGGCGAGCGTCTCGATCTCGGTGTCGATGTATCCGTTGACCATTCGGCCCACACTAAGGGCTGCTCGCGTCAGCGGGTCAGTGCCAGCGACGTCAGCTGCGCCACACCCCAGCTGAGCGGAACGCACACCGCCACGAGCGCGCCGGCCCGCAGACTCGCCGCCGTACGCAGGACCTTGGCGGGAGCGCCCAGGTCGAGCAGGGCCTCCCGCGCGGCGCCCCGGCTGCGGCGCGCCTCCACCGCGGATGTGAGAAGGGTCGCGCCCGCGCACAGGGCCACCAGCGCGGCGGCCGGCCCGGTCAGCGGGCCCAGCGGGACGAGCGGCCCGCCCTGCTCGCGCAGGGCCACGGCGGTGAGGGCGCCCGCGCCGACCGAGCACAGCACGCCGAGCGGCGGGCCGATCCGGGGAGCCTCCTCCTGGAGGACCCGCCCGGCCAGCAGCCGCAGCGCGCCCGGGCGCACGGCCTGGACCAGGCTCCCGGAGGCGTAGGCGAACCCCGGCCCGGCGAGGGCGAGGCCGATCGCGGTCAGTGACCAGCCGGCGAGCATCCCGGGGGCGCTCCGGCCCGCGTAGGCCTCGGCGGCGAACCCGCAGGCGGTCAGCGCGATCCCCCAGGGCAGCCCGGTCTGCGGGGCGAGCGGCCGGTGCGGGCGCAGCGCGAGGGCGGTGGCGGCCGCGGCGGCCACCGGGACCACGGCCAGCAGGGTGAGGGCGGCCGCCACGGGCAGCGGCTGGTCGGCGTGGAGCAGCTTGGCCCCGGCTCCGTCGAACGGCAGCCCGGCCAGGTCCCCGCGCAGGTGGAGGAAGACGGCCAGGGCCAGGGCGCTGCCCAGGGTGCAGGCGACGGCGGTGGAGATCGCGGCGACGAGGAGGAGCCGTACGGGTCCCGGCCCGACGTCGTCCAGGCCCGCGCGGGGGCGGTTCGCCGGGTCGGCGCGGGCCACGGCCACGGCGAAGTGGACGGTGACGGCCACCGGGATCAGGGCCCAGAGCAGGCGAGGGAACGATCCGGCGGGCCGGGCCACGGCCCCGGCGAGTACGGAGAGCAGCAGGAACCCGGTCCCGGCCGAGGCGGCGGCGACGAGGAGCCGCCGCAGCTGGACGAGCGGCCGGGAGCCGCGGGCTAGGCGGAGAGCGAGCACGCGGCCTGGCCCTCCGGGGTGTCGTCGGCGGGGGAGGAGACGGCCGCGGCCCCCGCGAGACGGCCGTCGAGCAGGGCCAGCCGGCGGTCCGCGACGGCCGCGGTGGCCTCGTCGTGGGTGGCCAGCAGCACGGTGACCTCGTGGGAACGCGCCGCGGTGGTGAGGGACCGGAGCAGCAGGGCCCGCTCGGCGCGGTGCAGCGGGGCCGTGGGCTCGTCGGCGAAGATCACCGCGGGCTCGTTGACCAGGGCGCGGGCCAGGGCGACCCGCTGGCACTCGGCCCGGGTGAGGGAAGCGGGGCGCTTGCGGGCGAAACCGCCGATGTCGAGGCGGTCCAGCCATTCGCAGGCGGCGTTCTTGGCGGCGCGGTGGGAGGTGCCGGCGAGGAGCAGCGGCAGGGCGGCGTTCTCCCAGACCTTCAGCTCGGGCAGCAGCTGCGGCTCCGGGCCGATCCAGCCGAAGCGGTCGCGGCGCAGCCGTTCGCGGGCCAGCGCGCCCATGGTGTGCACGGGGACGCTGTTGAACCAGACCTCGCCCTGCTCGGGCCGCAGCTGCCCGGACAGGCAGCGGAGCAGGGTGGTCTTGCCGCTGCCGAGGGGACCGGTCAGGGCCAGGATCTCGCCCTGGCGGACTCCCACGGAGACCCCGACGAGGGCGGGGGATCCTCCCCCGGACTTCGTCCGCGGGGACCCCCAGTGGGAGTAGTGAAGGGACCGTGCCCAGAGGACGTCATTGTCAGGCGGGGCATTGTCCGGTGGAGCCACCATGGCGTACACCTCCGTCCGGGGGAACGAAGCGGAGCCGGTTCGGTCACTGGCGCCGCACTGAGATGTAAAGAGATGAACGTCTTGGATGGTGACAGCACACGGCCCGAACCCCCGCGTTCTCACTCGAACGGGGGATCCGGGCCATGTGATCGGACTATTGCAGCCTCGGACGATTTACATCCTGGCCGGCCGGGCGGGCCTGTTTACAGCTTCGTCCACGCCTCGGTGAGCACCGAGCGCAGGATGCCCTCGATCTCGTCGAAGGTGCCCTGGTCCGCGATCAGCGGCGGCGCGAGCTGGATGACCGGGTCACCGCGGTCGTCGGCCCGGCAGTACAGGCCGTTCTCGAAGAGCGCCTTGGAGAGGAAGCCGTAGAGCACGCGCTCCGTCTCCTCGTCCGTGAAGGACTCCTTGGTGTCCTTGTCCTTGACGAGCTCGATGCCGTAGAAGTAGCCGTTGCCGCGGACGTCGCCGACGATCGGCAGGTCGTGCAGCTTCTTCAGCGTCGAGAAGAAGGCGTCCTCGTTGTCCAGCACGTGCTGGTTGAGGCCTTCCTTGTCGAAGATGTCGAGGTTGGCCAGCGCGACCGCCGAGGAGACCGGGTGGCCGCCGAAGGTGTAGCCGTGCAGGAAGGTGTTGTCGCCCTTGTAGAAGGGCTCCGCGAGGCGGTCGGAGATGATGCAGGCGCCGATCGGGGAGTAGCCCGAGGTCATGCCCTTGGCGCAGGTGATCATGTCCGGCACGTAGTCGAACTTGTCACAGGCGAACATCGTGCCCAGACGGCCGAACGCGCAGATCGTCTCGTCGGAGACGAGCAGGACGTCGTACTCGTCGCAGATCTCGCGGACCCGCTGGAAGTACCCGGGCGGCGGCGGGAAGCAGCCGCCGGCGTTCTGCACCGGCTCCAGGAAGACGGCGGCGACGGTGTCGGCGCCCTCGAAGAGGATCTCCTGCTCGATCTGGTCGGCGCACCAGCGGCCGTAGGCCTCGGGGTCGTCGCCGAAGATCGGGGCGCGGTAGATGTTGGTGTTCGGCACCTTGTGCGCGCCGGGGACCAGCGGCTCGAAGGGGGCCTTCAGGGCCGGCAGGCCGGTGATGGACAGGGCGCCCTGCGGGGTGCCGTGGTAGGCGACCGCACGCGAGATGACCTTGTACTTGGTGTGCTTGCCCTGCAGCTTGAAGTACTGCTTGGCGAGCTTCCAGGCGGTCTCGACGGCCTCGCCGCCACCGGTGGTGAAGAAGACCTTGTTCAGGTCGCCGGGGGCGTAGTGGGCGAGGCGCTCGGCGAGCTCGACGGCCTTGGGGTGCGCGTACGACCAGATGGGGAAGAACGCGAGTTCCTGGGCCTGCTTGTACGCGACCTCGGCCAGTTCCTTGCGGCCGTGACCGGCGTTGACCACGAACAGGCCGGCGAGGCCGTCGAGGTAGCGCTTGCCCTTGTCGTCCCAGATGTAGGTGCCCTCGCCCCGGACGATGGTGGGGACGGGGGAGTTCTCGTAGGACGACATGCGGGTGAAGTGCATCCACAGGTGGTCGTACGCGGTCTTGGAGAGGTCCTGGCTCACGGTTATCGGGTTCCCCACATGTAGGTCTGCTTCTTCAGCTTCAGGTAAACGAAGCTTTCGGTTGATCGCACGCCGGGGAGCGTGCGGATCTTCTTGTTGATCGTTTCGAGCAGGTGGTCGTCGTCCTCGCAGACGATCTCCACCATCAGGTCGAACGACCCGGCGGTCATCACCACGTACTCGCACTCGGCCATGGCGGTCAGCGCATCGGCCACCGGGTCGAGGTCGCCCTCGACGTTGATGCCGACCATGGCCTGGCGTCGCAGACCCACGGTGAGCGGGTCGGTGACGGCGACGATCTGCATGACGCCCTGGTCGAGCAGCTTCTGCACGCGCTGGCGCACGGCAGCTTCGGAGAGGCCGACGGCCTTGCCGATCGATGCGTAGGGACGGCGGCCGTCCTCCTGCAGTTGCTCGATGATCGCCAGGGACACAGCATCGACCGAAGGGGACGGTTGTCTGTTCCTGGAATCTGCGCTTCGACTGACCACGACCTCACTGTGCACGAGGGTCGTCTGTTCCGCAAGACGGAATCGATGAAATCCGTTGTTTGGGCACTCGGATCTCACTGATTTCGTAGTTGGTGGCCTCTGGGTCTGTCGAAAGCCTCCGCCTAGGAGCTAGGCTTGGCTTTTGTCTCAATCGTTGGACATGTGATCAGGAGTGTGGCTGTAGTGACCACCGAACTGCGTCGTCTGCGCAACTACATCGGCGGGGAGTTCAAGGACGCCGCCGACGGGCGGACCACCGAGGTGGTCAACCCGGCCACCGGCGAGGCGTACGCCACGGCCCCGCTCTCGGGCCAGGCCGACGTCGACGCCGCCATGGCCGCCGCCGCGGCGGCCTTCCCGGGCTGGCGCGACACCACCCCCGCCGAGCGCCAGAAGGCGCTGCTGAAGATCGCGGACGCCTTCGAGGCGCGCGCGGACGAGCTCGTCGCCGCCGAGTCGGAGAACACCGGCAAGCCGCTGGGCCTCACGGCCAGCGAGGAGCTGCCGCCGATGGTGGACCAGATCCGCTTCTTCGCGGGCGCCGCCCGTCTGCTGGAGGGCCGCTCGGCCGGCGAGTACATGGAGGGGATGACCTCGATCGTCCGCCGTGAGCCGGTCGGCGTCTGTGCCCAGGTCGCGCCGTGGAACTACCCGATGATGATGGCCGTGTGGAAGTTCGCCCCGGCCATCGCGGCGGGCAACACCGTCGTGCTCAAGCCCTCGGACACCACCCCGGCCTCCACCGTCCTGATGGCGGAGATCATCGACTCGGTCCTGCCCAAGGGCGTCTTCAACGTCATCTGCGGCGACCGCGAGACCGGCAAGGCCATGGTCGAGCACTCCACCCCGGCGATGGCCTCCATCACCGGCTCGGTGCGCGCCGGCATGCAGGTCGCCGAGAGCGCCTCCAAGGACGTCAAGCGCGTCCACCTGGAGCTCGGCGGCAAGGCCCCGGTCGTGGTCTTCGAGGACGCCGACATCCCGAAGGCCGTCGAGGACATCGCGGTGGCCGGCTACTTCAACGCCGGCCAGGACTGCACCGCCGCCACCCGCGTGCTCGTGCACCAGTCGATCCACGACGAGTTCGTGGCCGCGCTCGCCAAGGCCGCCGCGGACACGAAGACCGGCCAGCCGGACGACGAGGACGTGCTGTACGGCCCGCTGAACAACCCGAACCAGCTCAAGCAGGTCGCGGGCTTCATCGAGCGCCTCCCCGCCCACGCCAAGGTCGAGGCGGGTGGCCACCGGGTCGGCGAGAAGGGCTTCTTCTACGCCCCGACCGTGGTCTCCGGCCTCAAGCAGGACGACGAGATCATCCAGAACGAGGTCTTCGGCCCCGTCATCACCGTCCAGTCCTTCACGGACGAGGCCCAGGCCCTGGAGTACGCGAACGGCGTCGAGTTCGCCCTCGCCTCCTCGGTGTGGACCAAGAACCACGGCCGCGCGATGCGGATGTCCAAGAACCTCGACTTCGGCTGCGTGTGGATCAACACCCACATCCCGCTCGTCGCCGAGATGCCGCACGGCGGCTTCAAGAAGTCCGGCTACGGCAAGGACCTCTCCGCCTACGGCTTCGAGGACTACACGCGCATCAAGCACGTGATGACCTCGCTCGACGGCTGATCGGCCGCATCGATCACAGCACAGCGTTGATGGGGCGGGCAGTAGACAACATGTCTATTGCCCGCCCTTCCGCGTTCCCCGAGGCTGTGCCCATGCCTGAACTCGCCTTCTCCCGCCGTGCGGCGCTGTACGGCCTCGGTGCCGCGGGCCTGTCGGCCGCCCTCGTCGGCTGCGGTGTGCCGGCCGCCTACGTTCCCGAGGAACGGCGTACGGGACCGGACCGGTCCGAGCGGGACCGGAGCGTCGCCTTCTCCAACTGGCCGCTCTACATCGACACCGACGAGGAGGACGAGGAGCGCCGGCCGACGCTGGAGGCCTTCTCGGAGCAGACCGGCATCGAGGTCCGGTACACCGAGGAGATCAACGACAACGACGAGTTCTTCGGCAAGATCAGCCCGGCCCTGATGAATCACCAGGAGACCGGCCACGACCTGGTCGTGGTCAGCGACTGGATGGCCGCCCGCTTCGTCCACCTGGGCTGGGCCCAGAAGCTGGACCGCTCGGCGCAGCCCAACGTGTCCAGGCACCTCGACCCCCAGCTGCGTTCCCCCGCCTTCGACGAGGGCCGGCTGCACACCGTGCCCTGGCAGTCGGGCATCACCGGCATCGCCTACAACCGCAAGGCCCTGGGCCGGGAGATCAAGTCGGTCAAGGACCTCTGGCACCCGGACCTGGCGGGCCGCGTCACCCTCCTCTCCGGCCTCGACGAGTCCTTCTCCCTGCTGATGCAGGGCAACGGCGTGGACGTCACCCGCTGGACCGAGTCCGACTTCCACCGGATGTGCGACCAGGTCGAGAGCATGGTGAAGAAGAAGCACATCCGCCGTTTCACCGGCAACGACTACACCTCCGATCTGAGCAAGGGCGACGTCCTCGCCTGCCAGGCCTACTCCGGTGATGTCATCCAGCTCCAGGCCGACAACCCGGACATCGAGTTCGTGGTCCCCGAGGAGGGGGCCGAACTCTGGGCCGAGAGCCTGCTCGTCCCCAACCTGGCCCGCCACAAGGCCAATGCCGAGGCCCTGATCGACTACTACTACGACCCGGCGGTGGCCGCCTCGCTGGCCGCCTCCGTCAACTACGTCTGCCCGGTCCCGGCCGCCCGGGAGGTCCTGGCCGGCTCCGACGACAAGGAGACCGCCGAGCTGGCCGAGAACCCGCTGATCTTCCCGGACGACGAGATGCGCAAGCGGCTCGTGGTGTCCCGGGACATCTCCTCGGCCGAGCGCCGCTCCTTCGCCAGGCGCTGGAACGCGATCGTCGGACTCTGATCACGGTCCGGCCACGGAACTGAACGCGTTCAGCAATTTGGCTGAACGTGTTCAGAAAACTGCGTACGCTTACCCCCATGAGCGAGAGAAGCGCCCTTCAGCGGCGGATCCGTGCCTGGTTGACCCTGTTCCTCATCTGCCTGGTGCTCAGCGGCCTCACCGCCTTCCCCCTGGTCACCGAACTCCACTGGCTCAACTCCCTCGTGGACAACGACTGGGTGCGACGGGTGGGCGACGGCCTGGACCGGGCCGATGCCGACTACCCCTTCCTCCTCTACGGAACCGACTGGCTCGCCTTCGCCCACCTCGTCATCGCCGTCTTCTTCTACGGCGTCCACCGCGACCCCGTCCGCAACATCTGGATCGTCGAAGCCGGCATGATCGCCTGCGCCGGAGTGATACCCCTGGCCCTGATCTGCGGCCCGATCCGGGGCATCCCCATCTGGTGGAGCGTCATCGACATGTCGTTCGGCGTCTTCGGGGTCATCCCCCTGCTGGTGCTCCGCCGCATGATCAAGCGCCTTGAGGCGATGCCTGCTTGATGCCTACCGGGCGAAGGCCGCCATCACGATGCCCAAGACCACCGGGTTCGTGTCCTCGCCCTTGGCGTTCGTGGAGTTGACCGAGTAGACCAGGGTGCGGGACAGGTCCCGGGTCGCACCTATGCCGGTGTTGTACCCGTACCGACCGCCGGACTTGCCCCACGCCACGGTGCCGTCCGGCAGGACGATCCTGGACAGTCCCGCGGTCAGCGTGGCGTCCTTCCCGTTGGTGAAGTTCTTCACCGCGGGCACCGTGAACATCTCCTCCAGCTGGGCCGCCGGCACGATCCGCTCGCTGAACAGGGCCTTGGTGAACCGCTCCAGATCGGCCGTGGTCGAGATGATGTCCCCGGCCGCCCAGCGGTCCGAGGAGTTCCAGTCGGTCACGTCCCGCAGCTCCCGGGAGCCGTCCGCCTTGGGGAGTGCCTGGTACCCACGGTTGTGCGGACCGAGGATCCTCGTCTGCGTCCGGGACGGGAAGGAGGTCTGACGCAGACCGAGCGGCCTCAGGATCCGCCGGCCGACCGCCTCCTCGTACGAGGTGCCCGTCACCTTCTCGACGAGCGCGCCCAGCAAGGTGTAGTTGATGTTCAGGTAGTGCTGGGCCGAGCCCGGGGTGAACTCCGGCTTCTTCGCGAGGGCATTGGCCAGCTGGTCGTGCGGGTCGGTCACATCGAAGCGGTGCTCCCACTGCGCCTCGAACGAGTCGCCCGGGCCGTCCGCCGCCGGTATGCCGCTGGTGTGGTTGAGCAACTGCCGGACCGTGACCGTGCCGTAGGCATCGGAGACAGTCTCGGGCAGGTACCGCCGGACCGGCCCGTCCAGATCCACCCGGCGCTCGGCCGCCAGCTGGAGCACCACCGCCGCGGTGAAGGTCTTGGTCACCGACCCCGCCCGGAACCTCCCCTGTTCGACGGCCGGCCGCCCGGTGACGATGTCCGCGACACCGGAACTGCCCCGCCAGCTGCCGCTCGTCCCCCCGACGCGGACCAGCGCGGCAGTCGCGTCCTTGTGCTCCGCTCCGAGACCGGTGATCGCCCGCTCCAGCGCCGAGGCATTCGGCGGGGCCGGGACGAGGGGCGCCGAGACGCCCGCCGTGCCCCCCGCCGGCGCGGGAACCGAAACGGCGTGGGCGACGACCGGACCGGACGCGATCCCGAGGACCAGAGCGGCGGCGATCAGCGTGCGCGTACGTGCGTTCATGGTGGTGTGCTCCCCCTGTGAGGTCACCGGGACCATCCGCCCCGATGACCTCAATGCTCCAGGTCAGAGGCGTAGTTGCGGATCACCATCAAGAGGGGTCTTCACCGGTACGACAACTCACCTCCGGGAGGGAGACGACACGCCGTCCCCTCACTCCCCAGAGGGAGTACCCGCGGGAGTACCCGCCGCGATCAGGCCCGTCTCGTACGCGCAGATCACCGCCTGGATCCGGTCCCGCAGCCCCAGCTTCGCCAGCACGTTCCCCACGTGCGACTTCACCGTGTGCTCGCTCACCACCAGCGCTGCCGCGATCTCCGCGTTCGACAGCCCCCGCCCCAGGTGCAGCAGCGTCTCCCGCTCCCGCGCCGTCAGCACCTCCAGCCGGTCCGCCGAAAGGGAGGGCCGCGCCGTCACCGCCGTGTACTCCTCGATCAGCCGCCGCGCCACCGAAGGCGCCAGCAGGGACTCGCCCGCCGCCACCACCCGTACCGCGTGCACCAGATCGTCCCGCCGCACGTCCTTCAGCAGGAACCCGCTCGCCCCCGCGTGCAGCGCCTCGTACACGTACTCGTCCGAATCGAAGGTCGTCAGCATCACCGTCCGGCACGCGCTGCGCGCCGAGATCGTCCGGCACGCCTCGATCCCGTCCAGCACCGGCATCCGGATGTCCAGCAGCACCACGTCCGGAGCGAGCCGGGCCACCGCCTCCACCGCCGCCGCGCCGTCCCCCGCCTCCGCCACGACCTCGATGTCCTCCTGGGCGTCCAGGATCATCGCGAACCCGCTGCGCACCAGTTCCTGGTCGTCGGCCACCACCACACGGATCGTCAACTCCCCACCTCCAGCGGTGAGGTTACAAGGACGGCCCGCACCGAGAACCCGCGCCCGTCCGGCCCCGGACCCGTCCGCGCCGTCCCGCCGTGCGCCGCCGCCCGCTCGCGGATCCCGATCAGACCGTGCCCGCCCGAGCCCGGCCCGGGCCCCCGCCCGTCGTCCGTCACCGAGACGGTGAGCGCCCGCGCCCCGTACTCCAGCCGGACCTCCACCGCCGAGGCGCCCGCGTGCTTCACCACGTTCGTCAGCGCCTCCTGCACCACCCGGTGCACCGTCGCCTCCAGCGCCGCCGCGAGCTCGCGCACCTCGCCCGACCGCTCGTACGACACCCGGATCCCGCCGGCCCGCACCCGGTCGAGGAGCGCCGGCAGCGCCCCGATCCCGGGCTGCGGCGCACGCGGAGCCGCCTCGTCCGTACGGAGCACCCCCAGCATGGTGCGCAGCTGCGCCATCGCGTCCCGCCCGGTCTCGGCGATCGCCTCGAAGGCCGCCTCGGCCCGCTCCGGCGCCCTGCGCACCGCCACCGGACCGGCCTCCGCCTGCACGATCATGATGCTGACGGCGTGCGAGAGGATGTCGTGCATCTCCCGCGCTATCCGGGCCCGTTCGCGCGCCGCCGCCTGCTCCGCCTCGATCCGGTTCGCCCGCTCCAGCTGCGCCGCCCGGTCCTCCACGGCCGCGGTATAGGCCTGCCGGGTGAACTGGAGCCGGCCCAGCGCGTAGGCGGCGCCCGCGCAGAACAGGGTGAAGGACAGCTCCCTGGCCGTGCCCGTCTCCAGCCCCACGGACGCGGCGACGGCCACCACCGAGCCCGCCCCGACCACCGCCCGCACCCGGCCGGGACACTGCAGGGCGACCGTGAAGAAGGCCATCAGCCCGGCGTACGGAAGCGGCTGGCCGGGCCCGTCCATCGTCACCTTGTACACGCCGCCGATCAGCAGGATCGCCACCAGGACGAGCACGGGCCGGCGCCGCCGCCACGCCAGCGGCGCCACTCCCAGCGTGGTGGCCGCGTACGAGGCCCAGGTCACCGGCGGCAGCCCGGGCTCCCGCGGCAGCACGAACGGCATCGTGACGGCCAGCTGTACCAGCACGGTCAGGCCCAGGTCCACGACCCACGGAGGGGCTGCGCGCAGCCGCCCGACCCGCCGGCCCAGCGCGCGTATCACCGTCCGGACTCGGCCCGAACGCGCGCAAGGACGTCCACCCGGTTCGTGGTGACCGCGTCGACCCCCGCCTTGACGAGCCGCTTCATCGTGCACTTGGTGTCCGCGGTCCAGGCCGAGACCAGCAGGCCGTCCCGGTGGAGCGCGTCCGTCAGCTCCCGGCTCACCAGCCCGAAGCGGTAGTTGAGCCAGCGCGGCGCCACGGCGTCGATCAGCACCCGCCGCGGCGGCGACAGCGTGGTCCAGGTCAGCGCGATCTCCGCGCCCGGATCGGCGGCGCGGACCGCCAGCATCGAGTCGGGGCCCGCGCAGTAGTACGTCCGCTCGCGCGCGCCGCACTCGCGGACCAGGCCCACCACCGTGCGCACCGACTCGGACGTGGCACCCGGGAGGTCGAGCATCAGCCGCCCCGCCCCCGCGGCCATCAGGGCGTCGCGCAGCGTGGGAACGCCGCCCTGCGTCAACTCCTTGAGCTGGGGGGCCGTGACGTCGCCGAGGCGTACGTCATGGCCCCACAGCCGCTGGAGCGTGTCGTCGTGGAGCAGGACCGGCACCCCGTCACGGGTCAGCCGGACGTCGATCTCGACCGCGTCCGCCCCGCGGGCGAAGGCGGAGCGGATCGAGGGCAGGGTGTTCTCACGGACACGGTAGGGATCGCCGCGGTGGCCGACGGCAGTCAGGGTGCGCATGGCCCCATTCTCCGTGCCGCGGACGTCAATTGGACGTCAGCGCGCCAGCCATTCGGCGGTGTACGCGTCGATCTCCGCGATGATCCGCGCCTTGCCGGCCGGCTCCAGGAAGGAGGCCTCGACGGCGTTCTTCGCGAGCTGCGCGAGACCGCGCTCGTCGAGGTCCAGGAGCCGGGCGGCCACCGCGTACTCGTTGTTGAGGTCGGACCCGAACATCGGCGGGTCGTCGCTGTTGATGGTGACGAGCACGCCCGCCGCGACCATCTCCTTGACGGGGTGCTGGTCGAGGTCGGTGACCGCGCGGGTGGCGATGTTGGAGGTCGGGCAGACCTCCAGTGCGATGCGGTGCTCGGCGAGGTAGGCGAGGAGCTCCGGGTCCTGCGTGGAGCTGGTGCCGTGGCCGATGCGCTCGGCGCCGAGCTCGCGGATGGCGTCCCAGACGGTCTCCGGACCGGTGGTCTCGCCGGCATGCGGCACGCTGTGCAGGCCGGCGGCGCGCGCCGCGTCGAAGTACGGCTTGAACTGCGGGCGCGGGACGCCGATCTCGGGCCCGCCCAGGCCGAAGGAGACGAGGCCCTCGGGGTGCAGGTCGACGGCGAGCCGGGCGGTCTCGGCGGCGGCTTCGAGGCCGGCCTCGCCGGGGATGTCGAAGCACCAGCGCAGGATGACGCCGAGTTCGGCCTCGGCGGCCTTGCGGGCGTCCTCGATGGCCTCCATGAAGGCCCGCTCGTCGATGCCGCGGCTGGTGGAGGAGTACGGGGTGATGGTCAGCTCGGCGTAGCGGATGTTCTGCCGGGCCATGTCACGGGCGACTTCGAAGGTGAGGGTGCGTACGTCGTCCGGGGTACGGACCAGGTCGACGACCGACAGGTAGACCTCGATGAAGTGGGCGAAGTCGGTGAAGGTGAAGTAGTCGGCGAGGGCCTCGGGGTCGGTGGGGACCTTGGAGTCGGGGTGCCGGGAGGCGAGCTCGGCCACGATGCGCGGGGATGCCGAGCCGACGTGGTGGACGTGGAGTTCGGCCTTGGGCAGCCCCGCGATGAAGGGGTGCAGGTCGGTCATGGGGTTGCCTCCGGGAGGACGCGGTTGCGGGCAGGTCGGGATTCATCGTAGGCAGGCCCGTGACTGTCGGTGGCAGCGCTTAGCATGGCTGTACGAGAGGGGGGCGCCGTATGAACGACAGCAGTCCCGAGCCGAGCGACCCGTGGGCGCCGCCGGAGCGGCCCGCAGTGGAGCTGGGCAAGCCGCAGGGCACGCCGGGCACGCAGGACACCAACGGCACGCCGGGCGTGTCGGGCCCGCCGTCCGTGCACGACCAGCAGACGCTCGCCGGAATGCCGGGAGACCAGCTGCCGCCGACCGCTCCGACGCCGATGCCGACGCCTGCCGCGGACGCGCCGCCGGCCGGCCCCGCGTCCGCGGCGTACGGATATCCGGTCCAGCAACCCGGTTACGGATACCCCGGCGACGCGGGCTACCCCGGCCCCGCCGGATACCAGGGCTACCCGGGCCCGCAGGGATACCCCGGCGGCCCGCAGGGGTATCCGGGCGGCCCGCAGGGATACCCGGGCCACGGCTCCTACGCGCCGTACGGGCCGCAGCCCAGCAACGGCTTCGGCATAGCCGCGCTCGTCCTCGGCATCATCTCGGTCCTCGGCTGCTTCCTGAGCTTCGCGGGCGTGGCCATCGGGATCGCCGCGGTCGTCTTCGGCGCCCTCGGCAAGGGCAAGGCGAACCGCGGCGAGGCCGACAACGGCGGGATGGCGCTCGCGGGCATCATCCTGGGCGCCGTGGGCATCCTGCTCGGCGTGCTGATACTCGTGGCCGCGTTCGCCAGTCTCATGGACCTGGGGCCGATCGACGATTCCCCGTACGACAGCCCGTACGACAACTCCCAGGTCCACGAGAAGGTCTGACCGGGGCGCGGACGGCTCAGGAGGCCCAGGGCCAGTCCGCGTTGCGGCCGTCCTCGATCAGGGACACCATCCGGAAGGCCGCGTCGGTGAGCCCGCCGAAGGTGTGCCGGTTCCCGCCGCCCGACGGCGCGTGCCCGACCCGGTAGCCGGCCAGGTTCCACGTGTAGACCGGAACCGCGGCCGGCACCTCCGCCGTCGGATCGCCGCCGTGGCCGTACGAGGCGGCCTGCTCGTCGGTGACGATCAGCACCCGGCCGTGGTCCCGGTAGTGCTCCCTCACGGCCTGGGCCGTGTAGGTGCCGCCGAGGTCCCCGAAGCGCTCCAGCACCTTCAGCACGGACTCGCCCCGGCCGTACCGGACGGCCTTGCTCGTCGTGCCGAACTGGACCAGGTCGGCGTGTTCGGCCCGCAGCGCCAGCGCCGCGCCGAACACGGCCGCCGCGTCCGCCCGGTTGAGCTTCGAGCGGTCCGACAGCGGGGACCACATCGACCCGGACCGGTCGACGAGGACCAGCGTCCGGCCGGGCAGCGCCGGTACGTTGGCCAGCGAGTGGCCGAGCGCCTGCTCCAGCGGGTACGCCCAGCGCAGCGACGGGGCGTGCTGATGGGCGGCCAGGTAGCGGAAGGGGAACTGCCGCGACCGGGCGACGACCTCCGGGTCGGAGATCCTCGCCGCGACCTGAGCGGCCACCGCGTCCGAGACCCCGGCCTGGTCGAAGTTGCGCAGGTTGCGCAGCAGCGCCATCGCACCCATCGACGGGATGACCGCCTCCCAGGCGGCCGCGTCCATCGGTCCCTGCAGCCAGCCGGCCAGCGCCTCCCAGGTCATGCCCGCCTCCGCGAGCCGCTCCGCGCCGTCCGGGGCGAGGACCACACCACGCCGCTCGGAGACCGGCAGCCCCATCAGCGCCCGGTGGGCGGTGAGGGTGCGGTTGCCGGCCGGGACCTGCGCGCCGTCCGGGTTGTGCCGGCGGTCGAGGGCGTAGCGGAACAGCTCGCCCTGCCAGGGCTTGGCCGGGTCGGGGGAGGCGTGCACGAGGTTGAGGACGTCACCGAAGCGGTAGGCCTTGGAATCCGTGTCGTACTTCAGCAGCGAGGTGCCGGAGTAGAGCCGGCGCACGGCGTCGGCGATGCCGCGCTTGACGGGCTTGGGCACGGCCCGGCCGTACGTCGCCGTCCAGTAGGCCAGCAGCTCACCGGGCTCGTCCGCGCGCCGCAGTACGGAATCCACGACCCGGCGGTTCGAAGGCCCGTCGGTGGCGCCCGCGTCGAGCCGGGCCTTGACGTACTCGGCGGCGCCGACGAGGGAGGCGGTGCGCATGTTCGCGTCCCCGCGGAGCCAGCCGAGCAGGCCGGCCGTCCACGCGGGATCCTCGACGGCGAGGGTGCGCACGAGCGCGGCGAAGCGGTCGTCGCGGGCCTCGCCGCTCTCGTACGCGGTGCGCTGCGTCACGAAGTTGGCGACGGCGAGCAGGAACAGCTCGGAGCGGGGATCGCGCAGGTGGCCGGGGCCGCCCTGGCCGGTGCGGGCCCGGTCGGCCGAGCGTACGGGCGACGTGGGCGAAGCGGCCGACGCGGTCGCGGACTTGGACGCGCGCAGGTTGAAGCGAGCCATGGTGAATCCCCCCGAATTCAAAGGAAGCGGGGGAGGCGTGACGTGCGGGATGCCCGAGATCAGAGGTCGGCGACGGACAAAGTCGGGTGCTCTGTCCAGCTGAGCTACCGGCCTGAGCCGGGCGGGATTCGAACCCGCCACCTCCCGATCCGGAAGTAGCCGTCGCCTGCGCACCGGGCATCCCGCACGCGGCCTCCCGAGATCAAGGTGGCGGCGGCTTGGAGATTCTTTGCAAAAGAAGGAGCCGCTGCCCGCGCACCGGGAGGTGCGTGACGTAGGTGTCCAGAGAACAAGGTCGGCGAAACCACATGGTGCTCTGCCAACTGAGCTACACCGGCATGACACCGGTGACGGGACTCGAACCCGCGACCGCCCGATTTGGATTCGAAGTAGGTCTCGCCTTCGCACCTGGACATGGATCACGTTAGGCGGCGGGGCCGGGATCCACCACGCAATTACTGAGCAGCGTGGGCACCATGACCGACGCGCCGTCCGTACCGCGCGAGAGCGGGACCCAGATCAGCCCGACCATCCGGGGGCAGTCGCACTCCAGGTCCGCGTCGACGCCCAGGACCGGCTCCCCGGGCGCCACGTCCACCCGGAAGCAGGAGGTCCGGCCCGAGGGGTAGGGCGCCTCGTACGCGTACCGCACGCCCAGGGCGCGCAGGCCGGTCTCCTCGGCCACCTCCCGCCGGACCGCCTCCTCGGGCTCCTCGCCCGCCTCCAGGCCGCCGCCGGGCAGGGTCCAGTACTCCGGCCCGTCGTGCCGCCCCGTGGCCCCCCTGCCGCGCTCGCGCACCATCAGCACGCAGCCGTCGCGGACGATGACCGCGGCGACCCGGCGCCGCTCCGTCACGCGGCGTCCCCGCGCAGTCGCTCCCGGGCCTCCATCAGGGCGAAGCCCAGCAGGTTCAGCCCGCGCCAGCGCGCCGGATCCAGGGCGCGATCGTCGTCGGCGGCCAGTCCGATGCCCCAGATCCGGTCCATCGGGCTCGCCTCCACCAGCACCCGGCTCCCGGTGCCCAGCAGGTACGAGCGCAGCGCCGGGTCGGAGCCGAACTTGTGCACGCTGCCCTCCACCACCAGGGCGAAGCGCTCCCGCTCCCATATCGCGTTGTCGAAGCCGCGCACGAGCCGCCCGGCCTTCTTCGCCTGCGCCGGGCTCTTCGCCGCCAGCGCGGCCCGCTCGCCCTCGGCGTCCCCGAACAGCCGGGCCTTGCCGGCCATCATCCAGTGCTCGGCCGTCGCATAACGGACGTCACCTACAGTGAAGGCGGACGGCCACCACTGGCTCAGGCAGCTCGGACCGAGCCTGCCGTCGGGCAGCGGCCGGTGCCCCCAGAACGGCAGGTACTTCACCCGTTCACCACGGCTGACCTGCTTGATCAGGCCCTCGATCATCTCCATGCACGCGAGTCTGGCAGTCGCCACTGACACTTCGTACGGGATTTCCGGTGTGCCTCGACACATGGTCGACCGATTCCGTCGCGTAATCAAAAGGCAACAACGGAATCACTTGGCCGAGGGCACCGCCTCTGTCAGGATCGGCACTCAATTCGAGCTGTAGCTCGAACTGTAGCTACGGAGAGCGTGAGAGCGTGATGGGCAACCGCTTCCAGGTCAAGGACCGCTTCGCAGACGGCGCGCAGTACATCGACGGGCAGATCAGGCCCGGCACCTCCGGACAGTCACACACGGTGGTCGATCCGGCGACAGGCGACGAGGTCCTCACCTACGAACTGGCGAGTACCGCGGACGTCGACGAGGCGGTCGCCGCTGCCAAGCGTGCCTTCCCGGCATGGTCCGGCGCCACCCCCGGCGAGCGTTCGGACGCCCTGCACCGGCTGGCCGCCGTGCTGGCCGAGCAGGCGGAGGACTTCGCGTACGCCGAGTCCCTCCAGTGCGGCAAGCCGATCAGGCTGTCCACGGAGTTCGACGTGCCGGGGACCATCGACAACACCGCCTTCTTCGCCGGAGCCGCCCGCCACCTCCAGGGGCAGGCCGCCGGCGAGTACTCGGGCGACCACACCTCCTACGTACGCCGCGAGGCCATCGGGGTCGTCGGCTCCATCGCGCCCTGGAACTATCCGCTCCAGATGGCCGCCTGGAAGATCCTCCCGGCGATCGCCGCGGGCAACACGATCGTCCTCAAGCCCGCCGAGCTCACCCCGCTGACCGCCCTGATGTTCGCGCAGGCGGCCAAGGAGGCGGGCCTGCCCGACGGCGTGATCAACATCGTCACCGGCGCCGGCCGCGTGGCCGGCGAGCACCTGGTCGGCCACCCCGACGTGGTGATGACCTCCTTCACCGGCTCCACCGCCGTCGGCAAGCGGGTCGCCGAGATCGCCACCGCCACCGTCAAGCGGCTCCACCTGGAGCTCGGCGGCAAGGCCCCCTTCCTCGTCTTCGACGACGCCGACCTGGAGGCCGCCGCGCACGGCGCGGTCGCCGCCTCCCTCATCAACACCGGCCAGGACTGCACCGCCGCCACCCGCGCCTACGTGCAGCGCCCCCTCCACGACGCCTTCGTCGCCCGGGTGGCCGAGCTGATGGAGACAGTCCGCCTCGGCGACCCCTTCGCGCCCACCACCGACCTCGGCCCGCTGGTCTCGCACGCCCAGCGCGACCGGGTCGCCGGCTTCGTCGAGCGGGCCCGCGCCTACGCCACCGTCGTCACCGGCGGCGAGATCCCGGCGGGCGAGCTGGCCGACGGCGCGTACTACCGGCCCACCCTCATCTCCGGCGCCGCCCAGGACAGCGAGGTGGTCCAGTCCGAGATCTTCGGCCCGGTCCTCGTGGTCCTGCCCTTCGACACCGACGACGAGGGCATCGCGCTGGCCAACGACACCCCGTACGGACTCGCGGCCTCGGCCTGGAGCCGCGACCTCTACCGGGCGAACCGCGCCACCCGTGAGATCCAGGCGGGCTGCGTCTGGGTCAACGACCACATCCCGATCATCAGCGAGATGCCCCACGGGGGCTACAAGGCCAGCGGCTTCGGAAAGGACATGTCCGCCTACTCCTTCGAGGAGTACACGCAGGTCAAGCACGTGATGTACGACAACACCGCGGTGGCCGCGAAGGACTGGCACCGCACGATCTTCGGGGACCGATAAGAACCCACCGCCCGACCAGCGGTACACCTCCCGAAAGGGCACAGCGCATGGAGCAGTTCGAGCCCGACCGCCTCTCGGCGGCGCAACTCGCCGCGATGCGGCGCAGCCTCACCAGTGGGCGCGGCGCCCTCACCCGCCGCTCGCTGCTGCGCGCCTCCGGAGTCGGAGCGCTCACCCTCGGAGGCCTGTCCACCCTCGCCGGGTGCGGCATCCCGCCCGCCAAGCGCGCGGGCGACGCGGCGGTGGCCTCCGACGACCACTCGGCCGAGGAGAAGGAGATCAACTTCTCCAACTGGACCGAGTACATGGACACCAGCGAGGACGAGAAGTCGCGTCCCACGCTGGAGGAGTTCGCCCAGCGGACCGGGATCAAGGTCAAGTACACCGAGGACATCAACGACAACGTCGAGTTCTTCGGCAAGATCAGACCGCAGCTCGCGGCCGGCCAGGACACCGGCCGCGACCTGATCGTCGTCACCGACTGGCTCGCCGCCCGCATCATCCGGCTGGGCTGGGCGCAGCGGCTGGACCCCTCGCACCTCCCGCACGCCTACGCCAACCTGATCCCGCAGTTCCGCACCCCGGACTGGGACCCGGGACGGGCGTACAGCTACCCCTGGACCGGCATCGACACCGTCATCGCCTACAACGAGAAGGCGACGGGCGGCAAGAAGGTCGACTCCGTCACCCAGCTGCTCGACGACCCCACCCTCAAGGGCCGCGTCGGCTTCCTCACCGAGATGCGCGACACCGTCGGCATGACCCTGCTCGACCAGGGCAAGGACCCCGCCCACTTCACCACCGCGGACTTCGACGGGGCGATAGGCCGCCTCCAGAAGGGCGTGGACACCAAGCAGATCCGCCGCTTCACCGGCAACGACTACACGGCGGACCTCGACAAGGGCGACCTCGCCGCCTGTCTCGCCTGGGCCGGCGACGTCATCCAGCTGCAGGCCGGCAACCCGGACATCAAGTACGCCATCCCCGCCCCCGGGTACATCACCTCCAGCGACAACCTCCTGGTCCCCGCCCAGGCCCGGCACAAGGCCAACGCGGAGAAGCTCATCGACTACTACTACGAGCCCGCGGTCGCCGCCCAGCTGGCCGCCTTCATCAGCTACGTCTGCCCGGTCGAGGGCGTCAAGGACGAGCTGGCCAAGATCGATCCCGAACTCGCGGACAACCCCCTGATCGTCCCGGACAAGGCGATGGCCGCCAAGGCCCGCGCCTTCCGCTCCCTCACCAGCGAGGAAGAGACCGCGTACGAAGAGAAGTTCGCCAAGCTCATCGGCGCGTAGCCGTACGCGCCCCGCGAACCCTCCCTTGCCCGCTCCGCCCACCCACCCCCGGGACCTCTCCATGACTGACAAGACCGCGGGCGGCGACGTCCGCCTCTCCGGGATCAGCAAGCACTACGGCACCTTCACCGCCGTGCACCCGCTGGATCTCACCATCCCCCAGGGCTCCTTCTTCGCCCTGCTCGGCGCCTCCGGCTGCGGGAAGACCACCACCCTGCGCATGATCGCCGGCCTGGAGGAGCCCTCCACCGGCACGGTCCACCTCGGCGACCGCGAGGTCACCGACCTGCCGCCGTACAAGCGCCCGGTCAACACGGTCTTCCAGAGCTACGCGCTGTTCCCGCACCTGAACATCTACGAGAACATCGCCTTCGGACTGCGCCGCCGCGGCATCAAGTCGGTCAAGAAGCAGGTCGACGACATGCTGGAGCTCGTCCAGCTCGGTCAGTTCGCCGCGCGCAAGCCGCACCAGCTGTCCGGCGGCCAGCAGCAGCGCGTCGCCGTCGCCCGCGCCCTGATCAACCACCCGCAGGTGCTGCTCCTCGACGAGCCGCTCGGCGCCCTCGACCTCAAGCTGCGCCGCCAGATGCAGCTGGAGCTCAAGCGGATCCAGACCGAGGTCGGCATCACCTTCGTGCACGTCACGCACGACCAGGAGGAGGCCATGACCATGGCCGACACGGTCGCCGTGATGAACGGAGGCCGCGTCGAGCAGCTGGGCGCCCCCGCCGAGCTGTACGAGAACCCGGGCACCACCTTCGTCGCCAACTTCCTCGGCACCTCGAACCTCATCGAGGCGGACGTCGAGTCCGCCGGGTCCGACGTGGTCGTCTCGGCCTCCGGCACCACCCTGCGGCTGCCCGCCGCCCGATGTTCGACCACGCCCCGCGCCGGCGGAAAGCTCCTGGTCGGCGTGCGCCCGGAGAAGATATCCCTGGTCCCGGCCGCTGACGAGCACACCATCGCGAGCGGCCGCAACAAGGTCGCCGGCAAGATAGCCGACTCCTCCTTCATCGGAGTCTCCACCCAGTTCGTCATCGACAGCCGGGTCTGCCCCGAGCTGGAGGTGTACGCGCAGAACATCGAGCGGGACGCCCGCCTGGTCCCGGGCGCCGACGTGATCCTGCACTGGAACCCGGAGCACACGTTCGGCCTCGACGCCGCGCAGGACATCGACGCGGGCATCGAGACCGTCGAGGAGATCGCGTGACCGGCCCCGCCATCGACACGGCGCCGCCGCAGGCGTCCGCCGCCGCCGAACCCCCGGTGCACAAGCCGTCCGTGCGCAAGCGGCTGATCCCGTACTGGCTGCTGCTCCCCGGCATCCTGTGGCTGCTGGTCTTCTTCGTGCTGCCGATGGTCTACCAGGCCTCCACCTCGGTGCAGACCGGCTCCCTCGAAGAGGGCTTCAAGGTCACCTGGCACTTCGGGACCTACTGGGACGCCTTCACCGAGTACTACCCGCAGTTCCTGCGCTCCCTGCTCTACGCCGGCACCGCGACCGCGCTGTGCCTGCTGCTCGGGTACCCGCTGGCCTACCTGATCGCCTTCAAGGCGGGCCGCTGGCGCAACCTGCTGCTGGTCCTGGTCATCGCCCCCTTCTTCACCAGCTTCCTGATCCGCACGCTGGCCTGGAAGACGATCCTGGCCGACGGCGGACCGGTGGTCGCCGTCCTCAACGACATCGGTTTCCTCGACGTCACCAGCTGGCTCGGCATGACCGAGGGGGACCGGGTGCTGGCCACGCCGCTCGCGGTCGTCTGCGGTCTGACGTACAACTTCCTCCCCTTCATGATCCTGCCGCTGTACTCCTCGCTGGAGCGCATCGACACCCGCCTCCACGAGGCGGCCGGGGACCTGTACGCCCACCCCGCCACGGTCTTCCGGAAGGTGACCTTCCCGCTCTCCATGCCGGGCGTGGTCTCCGGGACCCTGCTCACCTTCATCCCGGCGAGCGGCGACTACGTCAACGCCGAACTGCTCGGCTCCACGGACACCCGGATGATCGGCAACGTCATCCAGTCGCAGTACCTGCGGATCCTCGACTACCCGACGGCGGCCGCGCTGTCCTTCATCCTCATGGCCATCGTGCTGATCATGGTCACCATCTACATCCGCCGAGCGGGGACGGAGGACCTGGTCTGATGCGCAATCCCCTCACGTGGCTCCGCCGCAATCTGGTCGTGATCGCGGGCCTCGGCACGCTCGCGTACATGATCCTGCCGAACGTCGTCGTCACCGTCTTCTCCTTCAACAACCCCACCGGGCGGTTCAACTACGCCTGGCAGGAGTTCTCGCTCGACGCGTGGAAGGACCCCTGCGGGGTCGCCGACATGTGCGGCTCCCTCTCGCTGTCGCTCCAGATCGCCCTGTGGTCCACCCTCGCCGCGACCGCCCTGGGCACCGCCATAGCCTTCGCGATGGTCCGCTACCGCTTCCGGGGGCGCGCCGCGGTCAACTCGCTGATCTTCCTGCCCATGGCCATGCCCGAGATCGTGATGGCGGCCTCGCTGCTCGCGCTCTTCCTCAACATGGGCATCCAGCTGGGCTTCTGGACGATCCTGATCGCCCACATCATGTTCTGCCTCAGCTTCGTCGTCGCCGCCGTCAAGGCGCGTGTCCTGTCCATGGACCCGCGGCTGGAGGAGGCCGCCCGTGACCTCTACGCGGGCCCGGTGCAGACCTTCGTACGGGTCACGCTGCCGATCGCGGCCCCCGGTATCGCGGCGGGCGCGCTGCTCTCCTTCGCGCTGTCGTTCGACGACTTCATCATCACCAACTTCAACTCGGGCAACACCGTCACCTTCCCCATGTTCGTGTGGGGATCGGCCCAGCGCGGTACGCCTGTGCAGATCAACGTCATCGGCACGGCGATGTTCGTCATCGCGGTGCTGGTGGTCCTCGTCGGCCAGATGGTCGGCAACCGCCGCAAGAAGGCACAACCGAAGTAGACCCCTGTAGGGAGTTGGAAGCCATGGCCCCAGTCGCCATGCGTAGTGTTGCGAAATCCCTTTCCGAAGCGAAGCCGGTCTCGTACTGGCTGGACGACCCCGGCAAGCCCGCGCCGCAGCCGGCGCTGACCTCGGACGAGCGCTGTGACCTGCTGGTCGTCGGCGGCGGCTACAGCGGTCTGTGGACCGCGCTGATCGCCAAGGAGCGCGACCCCGAACGGGACGTCGTGCTCATCGAGAGCAAGGAGGCGGGCTGGGCCGCCTCCGGGCGCAACGGCGGATTCTGCGCCGCCTCCCTCACCCACGGACTCGGCAACGGGATCGCCCGCTGGCCCGACGAGCTGGCCAAGCTGGAGGAGCTGGGCGCCCGCAACCTCGACGCCATCGAGGAGGCCGTCGCCCGCTACGGGATCGACTGCGACTTCGAGCGGACCGGCGAGATCGACGTCGCCACCGAACCCCACCAGGTGGAGGAGCTGCGCGAACTCCACGAGGAGGCGCAGCGCCTCGGCCTGGCCGGCCGCTCCGAATGGCTGGACGCCGACGCCCTGCGCGCCGAGGTCGACTCGCCGACCTTCCTCGCGGGCCTCTGGGACCGCGACGGCGTCGCCATGCTCAACCCGGCGAGGCTGGCCTGGGGCCTCAAGCAGGCCTGCCTCGGCCTCGGGGTGCGGATCTACGAGAACACGCCAGGCCTGAAGATGTCCGCGGTCGGGACCGGGATGGCCGTCCAGACCCCCTACGGCACGATCCTCGCCCGCCGGGTCGCCCTGGGCACCAACATCTTCCCCTCGCTGGTCAGGCGGATCCGCCCCTTCACGGTTCCGGTCTACGACTACGCGCTGATGAGCGAGCCGCTGGACGAGGCCCAGCTCGCCGCGATCGGATGGAAGAACCGGCAGGGGCTCGGCGACAGCGCCAACCAGTTCCACTACTTCCGGATCACCAAGGACCACCGGATCCTGTGGGGCGGCTACGACGCGATCTACCCCTACCGGGGGAAGCTCGACTCCGAGTACGACCACCGCCCCGAGACGTACCTCAAGCTCGCGGAGCACTTCTTCACCGCCTTCCCGCAGCTGGAGGGGCTGAAGTTCAGCCACGCCTGGGGCGGCGCCATCGACACCTGCTCGCGCTTCTCCGCCTTCTTCGGCACGGCGCACTCCCGGAAGGTGGCCTACGCGGCCGGCTACACCGGGCTCGGGGTGGGCGCCACCCGCTTCGGCGCGGAGGTGATGCTGGACCTGCTGGACGGACTCTCCACCGAGCGCACCCGGCTGGAGATGGTGAAGTCCAAGCCGATGCCGTTCCCGCCCGAGCCCTTCGCCTGGACCGGGATCACCCTCACGAAGTGGTCGCTGGCCCGCGCCGACCGCCGCGGCGGGCACCGCAACCTGTGGCTCCGCACGCTGGACCGCTTCGGCCTCGGCTTCGACAGCTGAACGGCACGTCGCCCGATCGCACGCGCCCCCGGCGCACATCCGCCGGTCACCGTGTGACCCGGTTCACTGCCTTGGAGTAAGGAAACCCGCGTCATAGTTGCGCCCGGCCCCGCTCTCTCCCGGTGAGAACCCTTCACCGCGCACGAGACGAACGGAGGCCGGGCGATGACGTTCCCGGGGGCCAAGACGGCAGTGGAATGGCTGGTATCGGTGGCGCCGGACCCCGATGCCTGCCGGTGGGAGTGGGAGCGCAACCCCCTCGGGGTCGCCCTGCTGCCCGCCGGCCGGCTGTGGGACGTGCTCGTCCTGCCCGGGGACCTGGGGCAGGTCACCCTCGACGTACTGCGGCTCATCATCGACCGGCCCGGCCCGGTGCTCGCCGACTTCGGCGACTCCCGGATGGGCTTCTTCGTGCCTGCGGGCACCGCGTCCCGCTGGATCGGCACGGGTGTACGCGGGGCCGGGCGCGGGAGCTGGATCGTCGTCCCGTATCCCGGCCGGGCCACCGGCGGGGTGCGCTGGGCGGTACTGCCGGACGGGGAGGGGACCCTCACCGACCCGGCCGTGCTGGAGCTCGCGATGCACGAGGCGGTGGCGACGGTCGCCGTGTCCGCCGCGGCGTCGGCCGGAGAGGGGGAGGGCCGGACATCTTGACAAGGGTATTGGTCTGGACCATCTTGGGCGCCGCTGTTCCCGTTTCCACAGCCTGGCTCCATCCCCCCATGCCCCGGAGGCAGTTGTGCGCAGAACCTGGTCCCTCCTCACGGCCGCCGCCCTGGCGGCGGCCGCATTCCTCGCCGCCGGACCGCCCGCCGCCGCGGCCGACGCCGATCTCGTGCGCAACGGCGGCTTCGAGGCCGGCCTCGACGGCTGGAGCTGCTCGGCGGGCAGCGGAGCCGTCGTCACCACCCCCGTCCACGGCGGAGGTTCCGCCCTCCGGGCCACCCCGGCCGGACAGGACAACGCCCGCTGCTCCCAGAGCGTCACCGTCAAGCCCGACTCCCCGTACACGCTGGCCGCCTGGGTGCAGGGCGCGTACGTCTACCTCGGCGCGAGCGGCACCGGCACCACCGACGTGTCGGCCTGGACGCAGACCCCGGGCGCCTGGAAGCAGCTCACCACCACCTTCCGCACCGGCCCGTCGACGACCTCGGTGACGGTCTACACCCACGGCTGGTACGGCCAGCCCGCCCACCTCACCGACGACCTCACCCTGATCGGCCCCGACCCCGGCGGCCCAGGCCAGCCCCAGCCCCCGGCCGCCCCCACCGGCCTGACCGCCACCGCCACCTCGTCGAGCTCGGTCTCCCTGAACTGGCCGGCGGTGCCCGGAGCCACCTCGTACACCGTCCACCGGGACGGCGCCGCGCCGTTCTCCGTCACCTCCGCCCCGACGGCCGTGACCGGCCTCGCCGCGTCCACCACGTACACCTTCCGGGTCAGCGCGGTGAACGCGGCGGGCGAGTCCGCGCAGAGCGCCCCCGCCTCCGCGACCACGACAGCCGGTGGCGGTGGCGGCGGGGGAGGCCTGCCCGCGCACGCGCTGGTCGGCTATCTGCACGCGAGCTTCGCCAACGGCTCCGGCTACGTCCGGATGGCCGACGTGCCCGCCTCCTGGGACGTCGTCAACCTGGCCTTCGGCGAGCCGACTTCGGTGACCTCCGGCGACATCCGCTTCCGGCTCTGCCCGGTCGCCGAGTGCCCGAACGTCGAATCCCCGGCCGAGTTCAAGGCCGCGATCGAGGCCAAGCAGGCCGCCGGTAAGAAGGTCCTCATCTCCATCGGCGGCCAGAACGGCCAGGTGCAGCTGTCGACCACCGCCGCCCGCGACACCTTCGTCTCCTCCGTCAGCAAGATCATCGACGAGTACGGGCTCGACGGCCTCGACATCGACTTCGAGGGCCACTCCCTCTCCCTCGCCACCGGGGACACCGACTTCCGGGCCCCCACCACGCCCGTGGTGGTGAACCTGATCTCGGCCGTGAAGACCCTGAAGGCCAGGTACGGCCAGGGCTTCGTCCTGACCATGGCCCCGGAGACCTTCTTCGTCCAGCTGGGCCACCAGTTCTACGGCTCCGGCCCCTGGGGCGGCCAGGACCCGCGCGCCGGCGCGTACCTCCCGGTCATCCACGCCCTGCGCGACGACCTCACCCTGCTCCACGTCCAGGACTACAACTCGGGCCCGATCATGGGCCTCGACAACCAGTACCACTCCATGGGCGGCGCGGACTTCCACATCGCCATGACCGACATGCTGCTCACCGGCTTCCCCGTCGCCGGCAACACCGCCCGCGTCTTCCCGGCCCTGCGCCCGGACCAGGTCGCGATCGGCCTCCCGGCCACGCCGAACGCGGGCAACGGCCACACCCCGCCCGCCGAGGTGAACAAGGCCCTGAACTGCCTGACGAAGAAGACGGACTGCGGGAGCTACCAGACCCACGGCACCTGGCCCGCCCTGCGCGGCCTGATGACCTGGTCGATCAACTGGGACCGCTTCGGCGGCTGGGAATTCAGCCGCAATTTCGACGCCTACTTCGGCGGCTGACCCAGCACCTCCCGCCACAACCGGGCCGGAGCCGCCGACGGCTCCGGCCCGCCCAGCACCGCGAGGGCGTCGCGCAGGTCCAGGGACACGGCCCGCACCCGTGCCGAGGTGGCGCCGTCCCAGGCGCGTACGGCGACCCGGGCCCCGGCGGCCCCCGGTCCGCCGGGGTGGACCAGGACGCACGAGGCGGGGCTCCCGAGCGCGTGCGCGTAGAGGAACGCCTGGTACAGGTCCGAGGTCGACAGCTTCTTGCCGTCGTACAGCTTGTACTTCGCGTCGACCGGCAGCCGGAAGGGCTGCCCGTCCCGCTCGCCGAGGACCAGGACGTCGGGCCGCACCTCGCTGTAGGGGGTGCGCGTCCGCTCGTCGAAGAGCACCCGCCGGTGCCGGGACTGCGCGTCGACGCGCAGGCCGAGCCCGGCGGCCGCGGCGCCCTCGGTGAGCAGCCGCGTCACGAACTCCTCGAAGAGGCCGTTCATGTCCACGAGGAACGCCCGGGACGACAGCGGCCCCGAGGCGAAGAGCCCTTCGACGCCGCCCCCGGAGAGCAGCAGCTCGGCCCATTGGTGGGCGGCCCGGTAATGGGCGTTGTGCCGGTGGTACTCCAGTCCGGCGACGAGCGTCCGCAGGTCCCCGAGCGGCGTCGGCGCCAGCGGCGCGAACTGCGCGGCGGCCCGCCGCGCGCGGGCCCGTACCCGGGGGAGCCGGGCCGTGCGGGCGGCCCGCTCCAGGGCGGCCGCGCACAGCCGGTTGTCGGGGATGTCCGCGTCGTGCTCGTCGAAGCGGCAGGCGAGGCGGTCGAGGCGGCCGTGGTGCCGCAGGAGCTGGCGGTCCACCAGCATCCGGCCGCGGACGGCGGGCAGGTCGTCCTCCCGGGTGAGGTAGTCCCGCCGGACGCCCCGGCGCAGCAGCCCCTCGCCGTACTCGGTGACCATGAGGGCCACCAGGTCGCGGAGGTCCGGGTCGCCCGCCGTCAGGTCCTGGTGGGACGGCAGGAGGCGCCCGGTCCCGCCCCGGGCGTAGTCCAGCATCCGCAGGACGTCGAGGCCGCTCCCGAGGTACTTGGGCAGGACCCGGATCTCGCACGCCGCCAGCCGCACCACCCCGACGTGGGAGGTGGCCTCCACCTCGATCCCGCCCGCGGCGGGCTCCCGGACGCGCAGCATCCCGTCGAGTGCGCCGTCGGCGAGCAGCAGCCGGTCCGCCGCAGTGAGGCGGGCCTCGGGGAACAGCTCGGAGCCGTACTCATTCAGGCTGAGTCGCATGGGCCTTGACCTGGAGTTCCTCGTACAGGGCGGACACGAGCTTCTCGTCGTCGAGCTCCCGGGGGGTGTGCGCCACGGGATCGATCACGGCGGTGCCGAGGAAGCCCGCCAGCAGGCCGTAGTCGTCGTACGCGTACTCCTGGAGCAGCGGCAGGATCTCGTCGCGGATCACGGCCGCCAGCTCCTCGGGGGTGCCGACCGGCTCCCCGCCGGGCAGCAGGAAGGCCTGGCCGATCTGCTTCTCGCGGTCGAGGCCGGCGCGGATGCGGGCGTTGAGCTCGGTGAGGAAGACCTTCAGGTCGAGCTGTCCCACCACGGCGTCGGTCAGCGGTTCCGTGTTCGGCAGCAGCTCCAGGAAGGCGAAACGGCGGCGGATCGCCGAGTCGAGCATCCGGATCGAACGGTCGGCCGTGTTCATCGTCCCCAGCAGCTGGACGTTGGGCGGTACGGAGAAGAGGTCGCCGCTGAGCGGCAGGGTGACGGTGTACCCCCGCTTGTCCTTCTCCAGCAGCGTGATCAGCTCACCGAAGATCTTGGGCAGGTTGCCGCGGTTGAGCTCGTCGACGAGGACCAGATAGGTGTGGCCGGGATCCTGCGCGGCCCGCGCGCACACCCGCTTGAACACGCCGGCCCGCACCTCCAGCGCGAGGCCCGCCTCGCCCTTCACGGGGCGCAGGCCCTCGATGAAGTCCTCGTAGCCGTAGTTGGGGTGGAAGGTGACCATGGTGAGCCGGTCCGCCTCGACGAGCGCCCGGTGCGTCGCCCGGAAGGCCTCCTCGCCGGGCTCGGCGTACGGCCGGACCCCGGGGAGGTCGTCGGCGAGCTCGCCGATGCGGCGGACGGCGTAGCGCAGGGCCTCGTACGTCTTGCCGGTACCGGGCGGCCCGTAGAGGACCGCCTGACCACGCCGGTCGAGGGCGTCCCCGATGCGCCGGAGCACCGGGTCGAGCGGGGCGCCGTCCGCCACCGGCTCGGCGGCCTCCTCCTGACCGGCGGCGGCCAGGCTCTTCGAGCGGGCCTTCGCGATCCTCTCCCACACGGCCGACCTGACCTCCGCCAGGAACCCCCGCCGCCAGGCCACGGGCGGCTCCAGGACCGTCGCGTACGTCTCGTCCCACTGCACCGAGACGGTGTGGCGGGGCTCGCCGCCGTCGGGGTCCCAGTGGTACCCGTCGTCGGTGACCCGGCCGACGGCGAGGACCCGGACGTTGCCGGAGGTCGCCACGACGCGGTCGCCGGGGCGCAGGGCGAGCAGCTCCCACAGGTCCGTCAGGCCCGGGTGGCCGGCGCAGGCCTCGGCGAACTCCTCACGGTCGGCGAACCGGTGCAGGTCGCCCACGTCTTCCCCGTCCATCGCGACGGCGAGGTGCCCGTGCGCCAGCCAGTCCGCCCACTGCCACTGCGACACCTGCCCCGCGGTGTCGATCCGTACGGTCCGGGGCGCGCTCAGCGGCGGCGCCCACCACAGGAGGAAGCGGGCGGCGAGATCGGGCGACCAGCCGGCGCAGACGCCGGTGCGCTCGAACAGCTCCTTGAGATGGGCCTTCCGCTCGAACGGGCGCATCTGCGGTACCGGCCCGTCGGCCAGCAGCGCCACGAAGTGGCGGGCGAGGTTGTCCGCGTAGAGGGGCAGCACGGACCCGTTCGCGTAGACGTGCAGGGTCTTGGCGATCACGGTGTTGCCGGCCCGGACGGCGGGCATGGAGTCGATGTCGCCGACGCGGCCGTCGAGGGCGGCACGGACGGCCTCGACGATCCCGGCGCGCACGGCCGCCCAGGCCTCGCCGGCGTCCTTGTAGCGGGAGTCGTGCCACCAGGAGCCGTCGGTGCGGCGGTAGACGAGGTGCTTCATGGCCGAGCCGCCGGTGATGCTGCCGAGCCGGGCGCTGCCGTACTCGATCACGTACGAGTACGTGTCGTTCCCGCTGCCCTGCCCGAGGGCGTAGCGCTCCAGGGGCAGCTGCTCCCAGTCGGCGAGCGGGAACCGGTCGCGGATGCGTTCGGCCTCCTGCTCCGCGGCCTCGGCGGCGGCGCGGTGGCGCTCGGTGTCGAACACCTCGGCCGCCCACTCGACGGGGCAGTAGCGCAGCAGTGCCGCCCGGGCGGCACTCACCGGGCGCAGGACGCAGGAGCAGAGGCCGTCGAGCGGCTGGTTCTGGGAGTTGACCAGGCCGATCCCGCGCGCGAACGCGGCCGGGTCGGCCGCGTCGAGCAGCCGCCACCAGAGCAGGCCCTCGGGATCGTCTGGGAAGGTCTTCAGCTCGGCGGAGTCCGTCAGGTGACCGCACGCCGGATCGTGATGGATCTTGCGGCCGTGTACGGGGAGCAGGATGCTGCCGCCCGACAGGGTCACCTCGTGCGGGCGTCCCCCGACCGTGAGCGCGTACTTCCGCGGCTGAGCCTGCTCTTCCCCCACCGGATCCCCCTCGGTTGACGACCGGAACGACCGTACGTCACCACCCGGGCCACGCCGAGCAGCAGGGGTGTGCACATCAGGAGGCTGGCCGCCACGTCCAGGGGCCAGTGCCAGCCGCGCAGGATCAGGCCGGCGGCCGTGGCGGCCGTCAGGGCGAGGGCGACGGCCATCGGCCAGGGGCGGCGGGTGTACGGGCGCACCAGCAGGGCCGCGCCGATGTAGGCGACGGCCGCGGTGGCCGTGTGGCCCGAGGGGAAGTAGCCGGCGGCCCAGGGTTCCAGGGGGCCCGGCCGGGCGGTCCACTCCTTGAACGGGATGACGAGGGCCGGCACCAGGGCCATGGCCAGGCCCGCGGCTCCGGCGGCGCGGAGGCGGCCGCGGCGGGCGGCGTAGGCCATGGCGAGCGCGAGGACGGGCACGGCGACCGGGATGTTGCCGAGGTCCGAGAGGCGCTCGGTGACGGAGTCCGGGACCGTGCGCACCAGGGCGCGGCTCAGCTCGTGGTCCGGCGTCAGCAGCGGGCCGGAGACCAGCACCTGCCAGGTGACCAGGGAGAAGAGGAGGCCGCAGAGCGCGGCGATCAGGAGAGGAGTGGCCGGCCGTCCCGGAACAGGGGGGGTGGTTCCGGGACGGCCGCCCGGACCGGGTTGCCGCACGCCCCGGGGGGTTTGGGGCGAACGGCTGTCCGATCGGTGAGGAGTGTGCGCGAACGCATGCCCAATACGGTGCTGGGGAAGCCCGGTACTGGTGTCGCCCTCGGTTTCCCGTGAGCGGGGTGTCTCACTCATCTGCAGAAACCGTACGGCAGCAGAAGGGGGACCGACAGCAGGATCGCGTTCCCGCCATCGGCCCCCCACAGCTTCTTCACAGCGTCCGCCCGTTACCGCCGGTAGGGAAGGCGTGCTGCGCTCGGGCGTTCTAGCCGTCCGCTCAGACGTCCGCTCAGACGTCCGTGCCGATGGCGGCGAACGCGGCCTCGATGAGGTCCAGGCCCTCGTTCAGCAGGTCCTCGCCGATGACGATCGGCGGGAGGAAGCGGAGCACGTTGCCGTAGGTGCCGCAGGTGAGGACGAGCAGGCCCTCCGCGTGGCAGGCCTTGGCGAGCGCGCCGGCCGCCTCCGGGAACGGGGTCTTGGAGACCGGGTCCTTGACGAGCTCGATCGCGATCATGGCGCCGCGGCCGCGGATGTCGCCGATGATCTCGTACTTCTCCTGCATGGCCGTCAGACGGGCCTTCATGAGGGACTCGATCTTCTTCGCCTTGGCGTTGAGGTCGAGCTCCTTCATGGTCTCGATGGAGCCGAGCGCACCGGCGCAGGCCACCGGGTTGCCGCCGTAGGTGCCGCCCAGGCCGCCCGCGTGGGCGGAGTCCATGATCTCGGCGCGGCCGGTCACGGCGGCGAGCGGCAGACCGCCCGCGATGCCCTTGGCGGTGGTGATCAGGTCCGGGACGATGCCCTCGTCCTCGCACGCGAACCACTGGCCGGTGCGGCAGAAGCCGGACTGGATCTCGTCGGCGACGAAGACGATGCCGTTCTCGTTGGCGAACTTCACGATCGCGGGCAGGAAGCCCTTGGCCGGCTCGATGAAGCCGCCCTCGCCGAGGAGGGGCTCGATGATGATCGCGGCGACGTTCTCGGCGCCGATCTGCTTGCTGATCTGGTCGATCGCCTGGGCGGCGGCCTCGGGGCCGCAGTTCTCGGCGCCGGTGGGCCAGCGGTAGCCGTAGGCGACCGGGACGCGGTAGACCTCGGGGGCGAACGGACCGAAGCCCTGCTTGTACGGCATGTTCTTCGACGTCAGCGCCATCGTCAGGTTGGTGCGGCCGTGGTAGCCGTGGTCGAAGACGACGACGGCCTGGCGCTTGGTGTACGAGCGGGCGATCTTGACGGCGTTCTCGACGGCCTCGGCGCCGGAGTTGAACAGCGCCGACTTCTTGGCGTGGGTGCCCGGGGTCAGCTCGGCGAGGGCCTCGCAGACCTCGACGTAGCCCTCGTACGGCGTGACCATGAAACAGGTGTGGGTGAAGTCGGCGAGCTGCGCGGAGGCGCGGCGCACGACGGCCTCGGCGGAGGCGCCGACCGAGGTCACGGCGATGCCGGAGCCGAAGTCGATCAGGCGGTTGCCGTCGACGTCCTCGATGATGCCGCCGCCCGCGCGGGCCGTGAAGACGGGCAGCACGGAGCCCACGCCACCGGCCACGGTCTGGAGGCGGCGGGCCTGCAGTTCCTGCGACTTGGGGCCGGGGATCGCGGTGACGATCTTGCGCTCCTGCGGGACAGCGGTCATAGAGGGCTCCTGGGGGGTGTTTTCGGACGCACTTGTGTCTTTGTCCGCAGGCTAGGCCCGGGAGCGGGGGTCCGGCATGCTCCGTTCGGTAGTGATCTCCGCGTGTCCTTGTCCGCGACGGCCATAGGAAGGATGCGTCGCGCATCTTGTGGATCATCGCCAGGTGCGGGTCCAAGGCCCCTGCCGGGCACTAGATTGAGCGCCGCAGCGCAGGGCACGGGCAGGGGGCAGGGGTTCATGGACACCGACGGTGCGTACGAGGGACAGGCGACCCGTGCAGGTCACGTACCGAGACCTGCCGGCCCCCCCACGCACCCTCCGAAGCCCAGCCATGCCCCCGGCCGGGGACCGACCCTCGCCCTCGCCGACTGGCTGCGCACCGCCCGCCCGGCCGCCGAGCCGGGCGTCTGGAGGTACGGCCACACCCCGCGCGCGGCGGTGGAAGCCGCGCGGACCCCCGACCGGGCCCTCGCCAGCGGCGCCGTCATCTCCTTCCTGGCCTGCGTCCTCGTCTGGTCCCTCATGCGCAACACCTACATCCCGTTCTGGGACGCGCCGCTGAACCTCTTCACCCCCGACAGCTGGTACTCCGCGAACGGCGAGCCCATCATGGAGACGGGCGGGATGCAGGCCAAGCCGATCTACGAGCTGCTCTTCGTCTCGGCGCTCCTCTACGGCTTCGGCCGACTCGGGAGCTGGCGCACCGCCTGGACCCGGTTGGTCGTCGCGCGCGGTCCCTGGGTCCAGGCTCTGGCGGTCGTACCGCTCGCCTACGTCACCCTCCTGCTGGTCGACAACCACCAGCTGCCGATCCGCCAGTTGGTCTTCTCGTTCCTGCCGTACACAAAAACCGACCAGGTGACCAACCTCGAGCTCGACAACGCGGCGAAGACCGCGATCGACGTGGCCGTCGTCCTTGCCTTCGCCTGGCTCGGGGGCGCGGTTCGGTTGCTGCGCCGCCTCCGGTCGGCCCCTTCGGCGGCTGGAGCGGCCCCGGACCGCACCGGGCCGTCCTCGGCCGAGGAACCGGCCGAGGACCTCGCGCGGTGGCCGCAGGTGCGGGGGGCTGGGCTTGGGGAGGTGGCTGATCGGCTGGAGGGGGAGGTCGGGGGCGGGCGGATGAACGACGTGGACTACGCGCGCATTCGGCGGGCCTGGGATTCCGTGCGCGTCGACCCCTCCCGGATGCGGGCCTTCGCCGAGGCCGTGCGGGACAAGGGCGCCGGGGCCTGCGTGCACCCGTCCGGCGCGCGGGACCTGCCCGCGCGGGCCGCCCGGCACGATCTGCTGGCCCGGCAGGTGCTGCTCGGCACCGTCGAGGACGGCGCGCGCAACCCGTACGCCCGCCGCGGCACCGGCTTCGCCCTCGACCCCGACGTGCTCGGCACCTCGCTCCTCGCCGTCGGCCCCTCCGGCAGCGGCAAGACCCAGCGCCTGGTGCGGCCCGTCGTCGAGTCCCTCATGCTGCAGGCGCTCGCCGGCCAGGCCGCCGTCGTCGCCGTCGGCGCGGCCGGGGCCCAGCTCGGGCCGGACACCGGCTACGACGTCGTGGTCCGCATTGGCGACCCCGCCTCCGTCTACGACCTCGACCTCTACGGCGGCGCCACCGACCCCGACGAGGCCGCCACCCTGCTCGCCGACGCCTTCGTCGGGGACGTCCCCGGGATCGACGTGCGCCGGGCCGCGACCGCCCTCGCCCAGCTCCTCGGCCCGTTCCGGGCGGCGTACGGCCGCTTCCCGGCCGTGCCCGAGCTGCGCGAACTGCTCGACCAGGTGCCCGCCGCCTTCGACGCGCTGCGCCGCGAACTCGCCGCGCAGCACGCGATGCTGCGCGAGCTCGACGCCCGGACCCGCCAGCACGGGGCCCACGGCGACCCGGGACCCGCCCTCGCCGACAGGGTGGCCCTGCTGGACCGGCCCGCCTTCGCCGGGTTCTTCGACACCACCGGGCAAGGACAGCCGTTCTCGCTGCGCGCTCTCGAACACCCCCTGCGCGTCCGCGTCGACCTGCCCGAACGCGGGCACGCCGACGCCTCCCGGATCCTGGCCCGGCTGCTGCTCGCCCAGTTCAACGCCGCGGCCGCCGCCCGCACCGACCGCTCCCTCTTCGCCTTCCTCGCCCTCGACGACGCCTCGCAGACCCTGACCCCGGAGACCGTGCGGGGCGTCCAGCGGCTGCGCTCGGCGCACGCCGGCGTACTGCTCACGCTGCGCACGCTGGACGACGTACCCGAGGCGCTGCGGACGCCGCTGCTCGGGGCGGTCGGCTGCCGCATGGCGTTCTCCGGGGTCACCACCTGGGACGGCAAGCGGTTCGCCGAGGCCTGGGGCACCGAGTGGGTGGAGACCCGCGACGTCACCCACCGCACCGTCTTCGCCGACCAGCCGCTGACCCGGGCCATGCACGCCTTCCGCAAGCTCGTCACCGGCAAGGCGGTCACCACCGACGCGGTGACCGTCCGGCAGGTGGAGCGGGAGCGGTGGTCCGCCTCGGACCTGGCGCACGCCGTGCCGCCCGGGCACGCGGTGCTGTCGCTGACCTCCGTGCGGGGGGAACGGGCGGCTCCGCTGCTGGTGCGACTGGCCGAGGGCGGGTCCGGCCCGGCGGCCTGACCCGCGCCCCGACCCGTACGGGGTGGCAGAATCGAGGGGAGCCGTTCATACGCCAAGGCGAAAATCGCCCGCGGCTGCTCTGTTCCTCTGCTGATCCGCCGGTTCGCTGATCCGTTGATCCGTTGATCTGCTGATCCGCTCGTCTGCCCGTCTGCTCCTCCCCTTCCGCCCCCAGCGCCCCGTGCCCGCCGCCCCCTCCCGCTAAGGCCCCTGGTAACCGATGCCGCTCACCCTCGCCTCACTCGTCCAGCACTCGGCGCTCAAGCTCGGCGTCCGGGCGGGGGAGGATCGCCTGGACACCCCCGTGCGCTGGGCCCACGTCAGCGAGCTCGCCGACCCCGTCCCGTACATGGAGGGCGGCGAGCTGCTCCTGATCACCGCGATGAAGCTGGACGCGGAGGACCCGGAGGAGATGCGCCGCTACGTACGCCGGCTCGCCGCGGCCGGGGTCGTCGGCATCGGCTTCGCGATCGGCGTGAACTACGAGGCGATCCCCGAGGCGCTGGTCGAGGCGGCCCGCACCGAGGACATGCCGCTCCTGGAGGTGCCGCGCCGGACCCCCTTCCTGGCCATCAGCAAGGCCGTCTCCGCGGCCCTCGCGGCGGACCAGTACCGGGCCGTGACCGCCGGTTTCGAGGCGCAGCGGGAGCTGACCCGCGCCGCCCTCTCCGCCGACGGGCCCGCCGAACTGCTGGCGAAGCTGGCGGCGCACGTGCACGGCTGGGCGGCGCTGTACGACACCTCGGGCGCCGTCGTCGCGGCCGCCCCCGACTGGGCCGCGCGGCGCGCCGCCCGGCTGACCCCCGACGTGGAGCGGCTGCGGGAGCGGCCGGCGCCCGCCAGTGCCGTGGTCGGCGGCTCCGAGGACCGCGTCGAACTCCAGTCCCTGGGCACGGGCCGGCGGGCGCGCGGCGCGCTCGCCGTCGGCACCGGGGCCCCGCTGGGCACTGCTGAGCGCTACGCCGTCCACTCCGCGGTCGCCCTGCTGACCCTCACCACCGAGCGGTCGCGCTCGCTGCACGACGCCGAGTCCCGGCTCGGGGCGGCGGTGCTGCGGATGCTGCTGGCGGGCGAGGCGGAGCACGCGCGGTCGGTGGCCGGGGACCTGTACGGGACCCTGCTGGAGGCGCCGTTCCGGCTGATCGTGGCCGAGCCGGCGCTGCCCGGGACCGCGCAGCCGGAGGGCCTGGCGCTGCTCGCCGACGCCGTGGAGTCGGCGGCCGCCCGCACGGGGGAGGCGCTGCTGGTGGTCCCGGAACCGGGGCGGCTGATGGTGCTGGCCTCCGACGCGGGACCGGCCGTACAGGCGTGCGTGGACCACGCGGAGGCCCTGGAGTCCCGGCGCGGCCGGGACGCTGCCGGGCCCGAGCCGGACGAACTGGTGGTCGGCCTGTCCGCCCCGGCCGGCCCGGAAGGCGTGGCGGCGGCCCTCAAGCAGGCCGACCAGGCGCTCGCCGTGGCCCGCCGGCGCGGGCGGCCGATGGTGGAGCACGAGGACATGGCGGCGGGCTCGGTCCTGCCGCTGCTGGCCGACGACGCGGTACGGGCCTTCGCGGACGGGACCCTGCGCGCGCTGCGGGAGCACGACGCGACCGGCCGCGGCGACCTGGTGGCCTCGCTGCAGGCATGGCTCTCGCGCCACGGCCAGTGGGACGCGGCCGCCGCCGACCTCGGCGTGCACCGGCACACCCTGCGCTACCGGATGAAGCGGGTCGAGGAGATCCTCGGCCGCTCCCTGGAGGACCCGGACGTCCGCATGGAGCTCTGGCTCGCCCTCAAGGCCACCTCGGCCCCGTCGTAGCCCGGCAGCCCACCCCGACCGCCCGGCTCCCCCTTCCGGCCGGGCGACAGTGACAAAGCGGCGAAGCCCGACGACCCGCCGCTCCATCAGGGACAAACGCCGAAACGCCGGCGGAGTCCTACGGTGGAGGGGACAAGCCCACCGCACACTTCCGAAGGGCCGGGATTCGCATGACTTCCACCCACGCCTTCTGGCTCGCCGGCCGCCAGGCCACCGGCGAGGACAGCTTCGACGTCCACTCCCCGTGGGACGGCCGGCTCGTCGGCACCGTCAGCGTGCCCACCGACGAGCAGGTCGAAGAGGCCGTGGCGGCGGCGTACGCCGTGACGGCGGAATTCTCCGCGACCCCCGCCCACGTACGGGCCGCCGCCCTGGACCACGTGTCCAAGCGGCTCGCCGAGCGCACCGAGGAGATCGCCCAGCTGATCTCCGCCGAGAACGGCAAGCCCATCAAGTGGGCCCGCGGTGAGGTCGGCCGTGCGGTGTCCGTGTTCCGCTTCGCCGCCGAAGAGGCCCGCCGCTTCAACGGCGGAGAGGCCCAGCGCCTCGACACCGACGCCGGTGGCGTCGGCCGTCTCGCGCTGACCCGCCGCTTCGTCAAGGGTCCGGTCCTCGGCATCGCGCCGTTCAACTTCCCGCTGAACCTGTGCGCCCACAAGGTGGCCCCGGCCATCGCCGTCGGCGCGCCGATCATCCTGAAGCCGGCCCCGGCCACCCCGCTCTCCGGCCTGATCCTGGGTGAACTGCTCGCCGAGACCGACCTCCCGGCCGGTTCCTGGTCGGTCCTGCCGGTCGCGAACGACAAGATGCCGGCCCTGGTCAAGGACGAGCGCCTGCCCGTCATCTCCTTCACCGGCTCCGACACCGTCGGCTACGCCATCCAGCAGTCGGTGCCCCACAAGCACTGCACGCTGGAGCTCGGCGGCAACGCCGCGGCCGTGGTCCTGGACGACTGGTCCTCCGAGGCCGACCTCGACTGGGCCGCGACCCGCATCGCGACCTTCTCGAACTACCAGGCCGGCCAGTCCTGCATCTCCGTGCAGCGCGTGATCGCCGACGCCTCCGTCTACGACCGCCTCGTCGAGAAGGTCGTCGCGAAGGTCCAGGCGCAGGTCACCGGCGACCCGTCCGACTCCGCCACCGACGTCGGCCCCCTCGTCTCCGAGGCCGCCGCCCAGCGTGTCGAGTCCTGGGTCGACGAGGCCGTGTCCGCCGGAGCCAAGCTGCTCGCCGGTGGCAAGCGCGAGGGTGCCTCGTACGAGCCCACCGTGATCGCGAACGTGCCCGACGGCGTCAAGCTGGCGACCGAAGAGGTCTTCGGCCCGGTCCTGACCCTCCGGCGCGTCGAGAACACCGACGAGGCCTTCGCCGCGGTGAACGACTCGAAGTTCGGTCTGCAGACCGGCGTCTTCACCCGGAACATCCAGACGGCGTTCCGCGCCCACCGCGAGCTCGAGGTCGGCGGCGTGATCGTCGGCGACGCGCCGTCCTACCGCGCCGACCAGATGCCGTACGGCGGCGTCAAGCAGTCCGGTGTGGGCCGCGAGGGCGTCCGCTACGCGATGGACGACTACACGTACGAGCGGGTCCTGGTCCTCACCGGCCTCGACATCTGATCTCGTACGGCCACAAGGCCGACGGCCGGAGCCCACTGTGCGGGGGCTCCGGCCGTCTCTTTTTGTGTCCGTTCTCCCGGTCAGTTCTCCTCGAAGCCGCTGTCCTCGAACTTCAGCTGGACGGCGTTCTCGCGGACGGTGCGCACCTGCTGTTCCGTGAACCCGTCGGCGGTGGTCGCGGTGATCTCGATGCGGACCTCCAGCCGTACGCCGTCTGCCGCTTCGAGGTGCGCGAGCACCTCCTGCTGGATGGTGGCGAAGTCCGCGGCCGGGCGGTTCGGGTTGAGGGTCTTGACGCCCCAGAACCTCCGCGCGGCCTTCCTGGCCGCCGGCAGCGGGGGCTGGGGGCCGGTGCCCGCCGGGCGAGGAGCGGCGGTGCCCGGCTGCGGGGTACCCGTCCCGTGGTGGGCCGCGCCCTCCGCCGGGAGGACCGGCTCGGCCGGCGGGGTGGCGACGACCCGGGCGCGCTGGGCCACCGCTCGTCCCGGCTGGACGAGGAGCGTGTCGTCCGTGACGAAACCGGGTTCGGTCCTGTCGCCGTGGATCCACAGGTTCCGGTACTCGTCGGCGGTCTCGTCGTAGCCGTCGGCGAGGGCGAAGGCGTCCTGCTGCCACAGGAGGACGTCGGCGGCGCTGAGCACGGCCTGTTCGAGCACCTGCCGGTTGGGCAGGCGCTTCAGGTACGGGTACTGCGTGTACCAGGACCACAGGTCGCCGAACCGCACGTGCCCCTTGCCCCAGGCGTTGGCCAGGGCGTTTTCGAGGGCCATGCGGACGAGCGTGGCCCCCAGTACGGGGGTGATCCACCCCTTGGCCTTGAGCGCCGCGGTGACGCGCTCGGCCAGGGGCCCGCCGTCCTTGGCGACACGGGTGAAGGAGATGGTCGGCCTCTGGCCGGGCACCTCGGTCGGGACCAGCGCCGCGGTGAAGGCCGCGCGGATGCGGTCGTCGACCGCCGCGTCCAGCTGGCGGGCGCGGGTGACGGACTGCTTGCGCTGCTGGGCGCTGAGTTCGAGCTCCTCGGCCTCGTCGGCGATGGACTGCCAGGCCCGGTACTCGCGCACCACCCCGTCGAGCTCGGGGTAGGTCTCGCGATCGGCGGCGACCATGACCAGCATGTTGCGCCGCTGGCGCTGCCCGCTGCCGGACTCCCTCAGGAGACGCTCGGCGAAGTCCGCGGCGGTGGAGGCGTCCTTGCCCCAGGTGAACCTCGGGTGCAGCACCACGAGCTTGAGGACCTCGGAGTCGGGGATGTCCCCGGTGTCGAGGGGCGCGGCGTGCACGGCACCGAAGGACGCCTTGGGCGCCTTGCCCATGGCCTTGAGGCGTTCGACGATCGTGGCGTGCACGTCGGCCTCGCCGTAGCCGGCGGCCCGGTCGGCCGCCACCCGGGAGACCGAGGCCGCCAGGTCGTACCAGGAGCGGTCGCCGTCCTCGTAGAAGTACGTGGCCCGCTGGCCCAGCAGGGCGCGGGCGTCACCGATGTGGGTCATGACGTCGCCGGGTACCGCGGTGCCCAGGCGGAGCTGCTGCATGTCGACGCCCTTGTGCGCCGAACGCAGCGTCGGGACGGTCGCGATGAACACCGACCGCGCGACGCGCCGGGTCAGCGCCCGCTGCCCGAACGAGGGACGCTCGCGGTCGATCTGGACCGGGGTGGCCCCCTCGCCGTCGACGTCCTTGTCCACCACCGGCTTCCAGTTGTCGTCCAGGTACTTGGTGATCTCGCTGAAGACCTGGGTGTCGTGGACGGGCACCGCGCCCGGCGTGATGAGCGGCGTGGTGTCGTGGGCCGCCCACAGCGCGTTGATGACCACGCTCATCAGGCGCAGCACCCCGCGGGTGCGCTGGAACTTCGGCAGCGTCGACCAGTCCTCGTAGAGCCGGTCGAACAGCTCGGGATGGATCGGGTACGCCGCGCGGATGCGCTGCTCGTACTCGCCGGTGGTCGTCTCGCGCGGGAAGAACCCGGTGTTCTCCTGGTAGTACTTCACGTACTGCTTGGCCACGGCGGAGATGTCCGCCAGGGCCACGGCATCGGGCTCTTCGAACAGGCGCCGGCGCACGATCTCGAAGGACTCGATGTTGTTGGCGGGCCGCCAGTCGTCCGCGTTGCGGCCGATGGTGTGCTGCAGGGTCTCCAGGGCGACGTGCCCGTTGGGGCCGCCCACCTCCAGCGCCGAGCCGCCGCCGCCGTTGTCCAGGGAGTCGGAGGCGGGGATGGAGACCACGAGCATGACGCCCGGGACGGACTTGGCCATCTCGGTCAGGTGCTGGGCGAAGGTGTGCTGGGTGGCGAAGGATCCGCCGGGCAGGTCGTCGCGCCCCACGAGCTGGCGGGCGTAGGCCACCCACTCGTCGATGAGGATCAGCACGCTCTTGCCGTCGGCGACGACGTCGCGCACGACGGCGTCGAGGGCGTCACCCGGATCGGTGCCGGTGGCATCGGCCATCGCGACGCGGTCGTACGCCGCGCGCCCGCCGAGCTGCCAGGCCAGCTCCCCCCAGATCGTGCGGACCGGGGTGCCGTCGTCCTTGACGATCGGCTGGCTCGGGGAGAGCTTCGTGCCCACCAGGGTGACCCGACGGACGTCCAGCGACCGCAGCGGGTCGTCCTCGGCCGCGGGCAGGGCGGCGTGCACGACGTCCTGCACGCCCTGGGACAGCTCGCTCGTGGCCAGCCCCTCGGAGAACAGGTGGTACAGGGCCAGCATCGAGTGCGTCTTGCCGCCGCCGAACTGGGTCTGCAGGTTCACCACCGGGCTCGCGCCGGCGTCCCCGGACAGGCGCTTGAGCGCACGGGTCAGCAGGTCGGACAGACCGCTGGTGAGGTAGGTACGGGAGAAGAACTCGGCCGGGTTCAGGTACTCCGGCGCCGCGGTGTGGCCATGGGCCACCGCGTACAGGTCGGCGGCGAACTCGGCGGCGGAGAACTGCCCGCGGATCACGTCGGCGTGCGGCCGGATGACCTCGCGCCACGGCTTGATCGCCGTACCGGCCAGCATGCCGGCCACCCTGACCGCCTGCGCCTCGCGCATCAGCCGGTTGCGGGTCTGCTTCTCGAAGACCTCCCGCTGGTGTTCCATGCGCATCTTCGCCACCGCGTCGGCCTCGTCACCGGCGCCGATCACCGTCAGCAGACGCTCGATCGTGTCCAGGGCGCGGTAGGTGTCGTCCGAGGAGAACTTCTGGCCGTGGTGCGCCGCGTTCGCCGTCTCCCGCAGTTCGGAGGCGAGGGCGGACTGCGGGCGGGAGAGGTCCTTCTCGAAGACCTTCCAGCGTTCGGTGACGACGCGCAGCAGGAACCGCACGTCCTCCCGCGAGTACGTCTTGGCCGTACCGAACTTCGCCGTGTCCTCGGCCGAGATCAGCTCGATCCAGTCCTTGCCGGCCGGCGCCTGGGTCGACATGCGCATGTCGACCCACGGACGCATGCCCTCCAGCAGCTGCTCGAAGCTGCGCAGTACCTTCTCGTTGTTCGTCAGCGCCATCAGATCTCCTCCCCAAAGAGCATCTCGGCCACAGCGGCCGGGCGGATCGTGGTCGACGTCGCGGAGACGTCCGCCCACGCGCCGCCGAGCCCGTTGAACAGGCCGGCGGTCGAGGAGTCCTGAGACTCCATCAGTTCGTACAGGCGGGTGGCCAGGCGGTTGACCTCGTCGAGGTCCACCCTGCCCGTCACCTCGGACATCAGCCGGGCGGCCTCCTCGCGCCCCTCGGTCGCGTACGCGCGCGCCAGGTGGCAGGTGACCTCCCACAGCGACAGCCGGTCGTCGTGGGCCGGCACCCACCGCGGGTCCATGTCCTGCGGTTTGACCAGCGCGACCTTGCCGGCGCCGGAGGTGAGGGTGCCGCCGCGGGCGATCCCGTCCACCGACAGGCCCAGCGGTACGGCCAGCGACTCGGCGTCACCGTAGGGGCGCGTGTCCCAGCCGTAGGAGCGGAACCAGTCCAGGCAGAAACGGGTGTCGGCGTCCAGCTCGGCGTCGTGCTCGTTCTGCAGCGAGTCGAAGGTCTGGTTGATCAGCGCCAGCGCGGTCTTCACCGACATCGTGGAGCCGTCGTCCTCCAGCACCCGGGAGAACCGGGAGAACACGGCCATGCCGGGGCCGAGGATCGTCTGCCGCAGGTCCGCCGGCGCGATGGCGCCCTCGCGGATCCGGGGCAGCGCCTCGTCCAGTTCGGTGTGCAGCGCCGCCAGGAACCCCGTGCGGTCCGTCGCGGGTGCGGTCGTCTCGCGGGGCCGCAGGGCCAGCACGATCGAGGAGGCCAGCGCGTTGGTGCCCACCGAGATCATCCGGCCGCCGCGCTCCGAACGGACGGGCCACGTCGCGGTGATGGTCCAGCCGTTGCGGACCATGCCCTCCAGGAAGGTGGACCACCCGGTGGAGGCGACGCCCTCCTTCTCCAGCTCGGCCTGCTTGAAGGCGTAGAAGACGGTGATGGGGTAGTCGGGCGAAGCCGTCTCCCGGGCGTGGGCGAAGACGTGCTGGAACCCGTTCTCGAAGAACTCCTCCGCGTTCTCCTTGCTCCCGTGCCGGTACGGGTTCGCGACGAGCTCCTCCGCCTTGGGGACGAGCATCGTCTGGAACAGGTCCGGGTGGATGCCGCGCAGGGACCGGCGCAGCCAGACGTAGAAGAAGTCCGACAGATCGGAGTACCCGATGTTGTCGTAGTAGGGAGGGTCCGTCGACACGAGGAGGCCCGTGTAGTCACGGCCGGCCGCGTCCGCCTGGGTGACCGTGCCCTGCGTGGACGCGGGCAGCATGTCCAGGGCCCGGGACACCCAGGTCGCGCTCCACTCGATGTCACACGGTCCCTTGCAGAACGTGTTCCCCTCGGCGAAGTCCCAGAGCATGGGCAGGGCGTGCCGGGAGAACGTGTCGGAGACGCTCTCCTTCGAGGGCGCGGAGTTCCAGCGGCACAGCGACGAGTTGGTGGAGGACAGGCGGCTCACCGCCTGGCCCAGGTACGTGGCGACCGCGTCCGCGTACGCCTCGGCCCCCGTACCGCCCTGCGCCAGCCGGGCGCCCGCGGGCAGGCCCGCGGCGAGGGCGTCGGCGAGCACCTGCTCGCGGGCCTCGCCGATGAGGTCGGTGAAGGTCATCAGCGTGGTGAGCTGACGGTCGGTGAACAGGTCGGAGAACTCGGTCAGGCCGTACTGGGGCGGCGAGAACCAGCGCGGGTTCGTCGCGATGGAGCCCATGGGCGCGTCGTCCGGCCGCGGGACCTCGGCCGCCCGTGCGTGTTCCGAGTCCGGAGCCAGGTAGATGCGGCGGCGGTTGCCCTCCGCGACCACGGCGAGCAGCTGGACGCCGATCCGGCCGGCGGCTCCCTCGGACCGGATGGCCGTCAGCTCGACGAATCCCTCACAGGCGACGCAGGTGGCGCCCCTGCTGCTCGTCATGGTCCCGTCGTGCGTCTTCGTGGGGGCCTGCTTCGGGTCGTGGCCGATGCCGAACTCCACCCGCCGCCCGCCGGGCGCCGACGCGTCGTCCACCACCGTCGGGACGACGTACGCCTCCTTGCCCTTCTTCTTGCCCAGCCACCAGGAACGCACCAGCGGCATCCGGATGCCGCACGCCGGGTTCGGGCAGGCCACCGTACGGGCCCAGATCCACGCGATGACGGTGGCCTCGGCGGTCTTGCCCGTGGGCTCTCCGTCGCGTCCCGGAACCGGCACCCGAGCGGTGGGGTACAGGTGCCCCAGGCGCTCCTGGGCGCGGTCCCGCATCCAGGCGCCGTAGCGGCGGACGTCCTCCGCCAGACCCGTGGCGCGGGGCCAGGGGCCCATGCGGCTCTCCTCCACGCCCGGGAAGACGGGGGGCCGACCCGCGAACTTCGGCGGGGTTTCGATCAGGGTCTTGTTGATCAGGACCGGCACCGGGTTGAGGTCGCTGGCGTGCGCCGCCAGGCCCAGGCGCTGCGCCTCCAACGGGATCGTCCCGCCGCCCGCGAAGGGGTCCAGGACGGCCGGCGGGTTCCCTCCGGTGCTCTTGAGGATCTCCTCGTGGGCTTCCCGGTACAGGCCCTCGTCGCTGATGTTCTCCCAGACCACCAGCCGGCGGATGATGCCGTGCAGGCGCTCGCGCTCGCTCTTCTGCTCCTCCTCGGTGGGGAACAGCTCGGGATGCGAGGAGGGGTCGTCGACGAGCTGGGCGAACAGCACCGCCCGTGCGGCCGCCAGGGGGCGGCGGGCCCACCACAGGTGCAGCGTGGACGGGTGTCCGTGGCGGATCGACTTCTCTCGGGCCGACTCGGCGTTGATGTCCTCCAGCGGGAGGGAGACCTCGATGAGCTTGCGTCGGGGGACGGAGCCTGACGGCGTTCCGGGCTGCACTGCGGTGTTCACCTACTCAATTTAGTTTCCGAGGCGCTCGAACCGTGCCTCGGGTGGCTTTCGAGCGGAGGGTAGGGGCATGGCTGCTGTGCGTCAGAGGGGCTCCACACCGCGTTCCCACTCGGCCTTCCACTTGCGGCGCAGGTCGTCGACGTACGTGTCGAGGACGAGGTCGGCGAAGGGGTTGAGCACGTAGCGGACCTGGTCGGCGGATCCGTCGGGGGTGTCGGGGTCGACGGAGACCAGCGCGAGCCGGTAGCGGGGCTCGGCGTTCTTGGCGTAGCCGACCTCGCCGGTGGTGACCGTGAAGGTGTCGGCGCCCAGCACCCGGCCCTTGACCTCGATGAAGAGCAGGTGGCCGTCGGGCATGAGGGAACGGATGTCGAAGCCCTTGTTGGAGTGCGGCATCTCCTCGGGCACCCGGCCGAGCCGGCGCTCGGCGGCCAGTACGGCGTCGACGGCCCGGCGCTCGGTGACGGTGGTGTCCGCGGCGAAGGCGGCGGGCGCCGGCGGTTCGCCGGCGGGGTCGGGGACGACCGAGGCGGGCAGGACCAGCGCGGCGCTGATGATCTGCGGCAGGTGCACGTTGACCTGGGCCTCGAGGTCGAGGCCGGCTTGGCGGCGCTCGAGCCGGGCCTCCAGTGACCGGGCGCGCTCGCGTGCGGTGGCCGGCGAGACGCGGACCTTCCGGCCGGCCGCCTGCGCCTCGGCGAGCTTGATCGACTCGCCGTCCCAGTAGTTCATCTGGGCCATCAGCCGCCGGCGTACGAGCTTGCGCGTGCGCTCGACGGCCGGCACCACGCGGGCGACGACGTCGGCGCGGTGCTCGGGCAGGCCGTGCTCGACCGCCCAGTCCCGGGCGATCCGCTCCACCCCGTCGGCGAGCCACGCCGAGGACAGCTCGGCGGCGACGGCCCGGGCCAGTGCGGCGTGCTGCTCGGGGTCCGGGCCCGTGGGCAGGGACAGGTCGAGGTACGGGGCGGGGCCGGCCGGCTGCGCCGTTCCGTCCGGCTGTACGGAGACGTACGCGAACCTCTTGCCGATCGCGGTGCCGTGCCCGTCCGAGAGCTCCTCCAGCAGGGTGAACACGAGCTGGGGAGCGGTGGCGGTCCGGTCCAGGAAGGTGGTCCCGCGGGTCAGGGTGTCGCCGTACCGGGCCAGGACCTCGGTGACGAGCGCGTCCATCAGCGGATGACCGGGGGCTATGAGCTCGGCGTCCGGGCGGCCGGCCAGCACCACGGCCGACGGATCGAAGGTGACGCGTGCGTAGCGCGGGCTGACCGTACGCCTGCCCTCGCGCAGGACGGCCGGTACCCGGGTCAGCTCGAACCGGTCCTTCTCCCGCCTGGAGGCCCGCCCGCCCAGGGCGCGCAGGGACTCCATGACGAAGGCCTGCACGAAGTGCGGCTGCATGCGCCGGGCCCGGGCCTCGTCCATCCGCCGCCGCAGCCCGGCCAGCTCCTCCAGCCCGATCTCCGGGGTGGCCAGGGCGCGTTCCCTGATCAATTCCTCCAGGCCGTCGGAGACGGACTTGTCGATGACCTGGTCCAGGTAGGCCCGGACCTCGGGCCGCTCGCCGTAGCGGACGGCCCGCATGAGCAGGTCGCGCAGCGGTTCGTCCGCGAAGGCGTTCTCGCCCAGGACGTCGAAGACCTTGCCGCCGTAGGCGCGCCGCTGCTGCTCGATCTTGGTCAGCAGCCGCTGGAAGACCTGGCCCTCCCTGGTCTCGGAGGCCACGAGGTTCCACAGCCGGCAGACCTCCCGCTGGCCGATGCGGTGGATGCGTCCGAAGCGCTGCTCGATCCGGTTGGGGTTCCAGGGGAGGTCGTAGTTGACCATCAGGTGGGCGGCCTGGAGGTTCAGGCCCTCGCCGGCGGCATCGGTGGCGATCAGGACGTGGCAGCGAGGGTCGTTGGTGAACTCGGTGCGGACCTCCCGGCGCGCCTGCCGCGAGGTCCCGCCGTGGATCGTGCGCACGGCGTCGTCGTCCCCGCCCAGCAGGGTGGTGATGCGGCCCGCGAGGTAGTCGAGGGTGTCGCGGTGCTCGGTGAACACGATGAGCTTGAGCGGGGCCCGCCCGGCCCCCTCCAGACCGTCCTCACGGGCCTTCAGCACGAGGGAGCGCAGCTCCTGCCACTTGCGGTCCTCGCCCGAGGACCGCACCCGCAGGGCGATCTCCTCCAGGCGCGCCAGGACCGCGAGCTCGGCGTCCAGCTCGGCCGCGGTGCGCGCGGCGGTCGCGGAGTCCAGGACCTCGTTCTCCAGCTGCTCCAGCTCTGCGGAGCCCAGCTCGTCGGGGTCGAAGTCGTCCGGGTCGAAGGACGGGGCCCCGGGCGGGGGGACGAACGGGCCCGCCAGGGTCTGCTCGCGGTGGGTGCGCAGGCGGGCGATGCGGCGCCGGATCGACCGGTGGATCGCCTCGGGACTGGACGCGAGGCGCCGCTGCATGACGGTGAGCGCGAAGCCGACCGTACGCCGCCTGCCGTCGGCCTGCTCGGCCCGGTTCATCTCGGTGCGCACGTACGCGGTGACCTCTTCGTACAGGAGCATCTCCTGCGGGGAGAGGGTGTACGCGACGGTCTCCGCCACCCGCTCGGGGAAGAGCGGTTTGCCCTCGAAGGTGAGGAGGTCCTCCTTGACCATCCGGCGCATCAGTCCGGTGGTGTCGGTGGAGTGCACGCCCTGGCGGTACTGGCCGTCGTACCGGTCGGGGTCCAGCAGGGCGAGGAAGGTCTGGAAGTCGGCCTCCGACCCGGAGTGCGGGGTCGCCGTCATGAGCAGGAAGTGCCGGGTGATCCCGCCGAGCAGCCGGCCCAGGTCGTAGCGGCGGGTGCGCTTGAGTTCGCCGCCGAACCAGGAGGCGCTCATGCGGTGGGCCTCGTCCACGACGATGAGGTCCCACTCCGACCCGGCGAGCAGCGCCTGCCACTCGTCGTTGCGGGCCAGCTGGTCCATGCGCGCGATCAGCATCGGGTGGTGACGGAACGGGTCGCCGTCGCGGACGGCCTCGGCGAGGTCGCGGCTCAGGACGGTCATCTCGATCCCGAACTTCTCCGCGAGTTCGGTCTGCCACTGCTCGACCAGGCCGCCGGGCGCGACGATCAGGCAGCGCTGCACGTCCCCGCGGAGCAGCAGCTCCTTGAGGTACAGGCCGGCCATGATCGTCTTTCCGGCTCCCGGGTCGTCCGCGAGCAGGAAGCGCAGGGAACCGGGCCGGCTCAGCATGGAGCCGTAGACGGCGCGGATCTGGTGGGGCAGGGGGTCGATGTCGCTGGCCTCCACCGCCGGCATGGGGTCCGACAGGCCCGCGTGCCGCATCCGCAGCGCCTCGGCGGCCAGCCGGAACCGGGCAGGGTCGGCGTCGAACGACCACCGCGAGCGCGGTGCCTCCGGCCGGAGCGAGGCGATGTCGTGGGGGAAGAGGACCTGGTCGGACAGGTGTCCGCGGTCGTTCCGGATGGTGACCTGGAGGGCGTCGCCGATCGGTGTGACGGCCACGACGGTGACCGTTCCCGACGACAGCCCGGTCAGGCGGATGCCGGGCTGGACATCATCGGCGCGCATGGAGCCCTTCTCGTCGGCCGGGCGCCGAGCGGCCCCGGCGCTGCCATCGTAGCGAGGACGAGGTGATCGTCCGCCCTGTTCGATCATGAAAGTCGCCGGTCGGCCGGTTGTCGCATCCGGGCGGGTTCGGACAGATGAGTGAAGATGCCGGCCCGGGCGCCGCCGTGTCCGCGTAGATCGGCGAGAAAGCGCAGGTCAGGTGGGTGACCGGGAGGTCGGTGTGCGAGGGCTCCAGCCGTTCCCCTTTTCCATCCCGCCGACATTGGGTACGACTCACAGGTAGCACCGGCTGGTAATCCGATGAACCCCGACTCCGGCGGCGAGGTGAGTCCCCTCATGTCCGCAACACAGCCCGCACAGCCAGCACAGCCCGCACAGCCCGTACCGCCCGGCGGCACACAGCCCAAGGTGACCGAGCGCGAGGCACGGCAGGTCGCGGAAGCGGCCCGGGAACAGGACTGGCGCAAACCCAGTTTCGCCAAGGAACTCTTCCTCGGACGGTTCCGGCTCGACCTGATCCATCCCCACCCGCTGCCCGCCGACGAGGACGTCCGGCGCGGCGAGGCCTTCCTGGCCCGGCTGCGGGTCTTCTGCGAAACGGAGATCGACGGCGCCCGCATCGAGCGCGAGGCGAGGATCCCCGACGAGACCGTGCGCGGGCTCAAGGAGCTCGGCGCCCTCGGCATGAAGATCGACCCCAAGTACGGCGGCCTCGGCCTCACCCAGGTCTACTACAACAAGGCGCTCGCCCTCGTCGGCTCGGTCAGCCCGGCCATCGGCGCCCTCCTCTCCGCCCACCAGTCGATCGGCGTACCGCAGCCGCTGAAGATGTTCGGCACGCAGGAGCAGAAGGACGCCTACCTGCCGCGCTGCGCCACCACCGCCATCAGCGCCTTCCTGCTCACCGAGCCGGACGTCGGCTCCGACCCGGCGCGGCTGGCCACCACCGCGGTCCCGGACGGCGAGGACGCGTACGTCCTCGACGGGGTGAAGCTGTGGACCACCAACGGGGTGGTCGCGGACCTCCTCGTCGTGATGGCCCGCGTCCCGAAATCGGAGAACCACCGCGGCGGGATCACCGCCTTCGTCGTCGAGGCCGACTCCCCGGGCATCACCGTCGAGCACCGCAACGCCTTCATGGGCCTGCGCGGCCTGGAGAACGGCGTCACCCGCTTCCACGGCGTACGGGTCCCGGCCGCCCAGCGCATCGGCGCCGAGGGCGCCGGCCTCAAGATCGCCCTCACCACCCTCAACACCGGCCGGCTGTCGCTGCCCGCCATGTGCGTCGGCGCCGGCAAATGGTGCCTGAAGATCGCCCGCGAATGGTCCGGCGTACGGGAGCAGTGGGGCCGGCCCGTCGCGAAGCACGAGGCGGTCGGCGCCAAGATCTCCTTCATCGCCGCCACCACCTTCGCCCTCGAAGCGGTCGTGGACCTCGCCTCCCAGATGGCCGACGAGGACCGCAACGACATCCGCATCGAGGCCGCCCTCGCCAAGCTCTACGGCTCCGAGATGGCCTGCCTGATGGCCGACGAGCTGGTCCAGATCCGCGGCGGGCGCGGCTTCGAGACCGCCGAGTCGCTGGCCGCCCGCGGCGAGCGCGCCGTCCCCGCCGAGCAGATGCTCCGCGACCTGCGCATCAACCGGATCTTCGAGGGCTCGACGGAGATCATGCACCTGCTGATCGCCCGCGAGGCCGTCGACGCCCACCTCTCGGTCGCCGGCGACCTCATCGACCCCGACAAGGCACTCGGCGACAAGGCGAAGGCGGGCGCCCGCGCCGCCGGGTTCTACGCCCGCTGGCTGCCCAGGCTGGCCACCGGCCCCGGCCAGGTCCCCGGCACCTACCGGGCCTTCCACCCCGGCGGCCACCCCGACCTCGCCACCCACCTGCGCTACGTGGAACGCAGCGCCCGCAAACTCGCCCGGTCCACCTTCTACGCCATGTCCCGCTGGCAGGGCCGCATGGAGACCAAGCAGGGCTTCCTCGGCCGGATCGTCGACATCGGCGCCGAGCTCTTCGCGATGAGCGCGGCCTGCGTCCGCGCCGAGCACATGCGCGCCACCGGCGAGCACGGCCGCGAGGCGTACCAGCTGGCCGACGCCTTCTGCGAGCAGTCCCGGCTGCGCGTCGAGGAACTCTTCGGCCGGCTCTGGGCCAACACCGACGACCTCGACCGCAAGGTCGTCGCGGGAGTCCTCACCGGCACCTACGCCTGGCTGGAGGAGGGCGTCCTCGATCCCTCCGGCGACGGCCCCTGGATCGCGGACGCCGCACCCGGACCCTCCGATCGGAAAAACGTGCACCGCCCCATCCGCTGACCTGCGATCATCGCCGGACGTCGGACAGACGTACGAGGATGAGTACGAGTACTGGTACGCGTACGAGCACAGCGCGAGGCGGACGAGAACGATGCCGACGGCCGAGGAAGACCGCACCAGCCGACGGCTGGCCTGGTGCGTGGCGCACCTGCTGCGCCACGCACCGGACCACGTCGTCACCGACATGATCGGCCGGCTCGACGAGCCCGCCCTCAAGTACCTGTGCCGGGACGAATGGCTGGCGGCCTCGACCGTCACCCTGCTGCTGCGCCACGGCGGCGCGGCCGACCGGACCTACATCGCCCGCAACCCCCGCGTCGTCGGCCGGCCGCTGCCCGGCCTGCCCGGACCCGCCCGCTACGCCCGCCGCCGGACCCCACCGGAACTCCTGCCGGTGCTCCGCGCCGAACTCGGCCGGGACCCCGAAGAGGAACCGCTCACCGCGGCCGAACTGATCGGCCTGCTGCGCCGCCACGGCCGGCGCGGGCCCAGGGTCCCGCTCGACATCCTGGCGCTCCGCCACCGGACCGACCCGGACCTGCTGCTCGCCGAGCACCTCCGACGGCCGCTGCCCGCCGGCTCCGTCGAGGCCCTGCTGCTCGTCGAGGACCTGCCCCCGCACACCGTGCACGGACTGCTCGCCACCGGGGCGGAGGACGAGCGCGCATGGCACCGGCCCGCCGTCCGCGCCGTGCGGATGGGCCGCGTCACGCACGAGGAACTCGTCGCCCACGTCGCCCCCGCCCGCCACACCCTGCTCCTCGGCCACCTCCCCGCCCGCCGCTCCCTGCGCTGGACCCTGCCCGAACAGGCCGGCATGCAGACGGCCGTGATGCGGGCCCTGCGCCCGCTCGGGGACGACCCGCGCCTGTGGGCCGAGCTGCTCAGGCACGCCCCCGGCCACCCGGGCCCGCTGCCCGCGCTCGTGGCCGCCGTGACCGACGCGACCCTGCCCGAGCCGGCCGACGCGCGGGAGCCCGACCCCGAGCTCGCCCGGGCGGTGCGCCACCTGGCCCCGGCGGCCGCCGAGCCGCCCGGCGAGGTCGAGCGCGAGCTGGCCCTGGCGAGCCTCGCCGTCCCGATGGACAGCGTCCGGGAGGACATCCGCTGGGTGCGCGACTGCCTCGACCGCGGCCTGCTCACCGGCATCGACGTGATCCGCCACAAGCTGCCGGCCTGCTGGGCCCTCGACGAGGACCACTGGCTCGGCGAGGTGGACCACCCCGACCGCCACGACCACCCCGAGGCCGTCCTCGCCGCCCACGCCGAGGCCGACCGGCTGTTCGCCGCGGCCCTCGGCGAGGCCCCGGACGCCTGGTGGCGCGTGGCCCGCACCCTCCCGGACTTCGCCGGCACCCTCCCGCACCTGCTGCTCCGCGTCACGGAAGGGGGCTCCGTGTCCGGCCGCTCCTGACTTCCGGCAACAATGGGGGGCATGAGCGACCGCCCAGCCCCCCTCGCCGATCCGCACCTCCTCTTCGACCCCGCGGCCGGCCTCCGGGACATCGTCATCCTCGGGTCGACCGGATCCATCGGCACGCAGGCCATCGACCTCGCCCTGCGCAACCCGGACCGGTTCCGGGTCACCGCACTGTCCGCCGCCGGCGGACGGGTCGGGCTGCTGGCCGAGCAGGCCCGGCTGCTGCGGGTCACGACCGTGGCCGTCGCCCGCGAGGACGTCGTACCGGCCCTGAAAGAGGCGCTGAGCGCCCAGTACGGTCCGTCCGAGCCGCTGCCCGAGATCCTGGCCGGACCGGACGCCGCGACCGAGCTCGCCGCCTCCGAGTGCCACACCGTCCTCAACGGCATCACCGGTTCCATCGGCCTCGCGCCGACCCTCGCCGCCCTGCGCGCGGGCCGCACCCTGGCCCTGGCCAACAAGGAGTCGCTGATCGTCGGCGGCCCGCTGGTCAAGGCCCTCGCGAAGCCCGGCCAGATCATCCCGGTGGACTCCGAGCACGCGGCGCTCTTCCAGGCGCTCGCCGCCGGCACCCGGGCCGACGTGCGCAAGCTCGTCGTCACCGCCTCCGGCGGGCCCTTCCGCGGCCGCACCCGCGCCGAGCTGGGACACGTCACCGTCAAGGACGCCCTCGCCCACCCCACCTGGGCCATGGGCCCGGTGATCACGGTGAACAGCGCCACCCTGGTCAACAAGGGGCTGGAGGTCATCGAGGCGCACCTGCTCTACGACATCCCCTTCGACCGCATCGAGGTCGTGGTCCATCCGCAGTCCTACGTGCACTCGATGGTGGAGTTCACGGACGGCTCCACGCTCGCCCAGGCGACCCCGCCGGACATGCGCGGCCCCATCGCGATCGGCCTCGGCTGGCCCCAGCGGATCCCCGACGCGGCCCCCGCCTTCGACTGGACCAAGGCCTCCACCTGGGAGTTCTTCCCCTTGGACACCGAGGCCTTCCCCGCCGTGGGCCTGGCCCGGCACGTGGGCACCCTCGGCGGCACCGCCCCGGCCGTGTTCAACGCGGCCAACGAGGAGTGCGTGGAGGCGTTCCTGGCCGGTCGGCTGCCGTTCACAGCAATCATGGATACCGTCTCTGCCGTGGTCGATGAGCACGGGACACCGGAGTCGGGAACTTCCCTGACCGTCCAGGACGTCCTTGAAGCCGAGGCCTGGGCCAGGGCCCGGGCGCGGGAGATGGCGGCGCGGGCCGCCGTGGAGGCGCGCGCATGACACTACTGATGACGGTGCTCGGGGTCGTGGTCTTCGCGGTGGGCCTGCTGGTCTCCATCGCCTGGCACGAGCTGGGGCACCTGTCCACGGCGAAGCTCTTCGGCATCCGCGTGCCGCAGTACATGGTCGGCTTCGGCCCGACCATCTGGTCGCGGCGCAGGGGCGAGACCGAGTACGGGATCAAGGCCATCCCCATGGGCGGCTACATCCGCATGATCGGGATGTTCCCGCCCGGCGAGGACGGGAAGGTCACCGCCCGCTCCACCTCGCCGTTCCGGTCGATGATCGAGGACGCGCGCTCGGCCGCGTACGAGGAGCTCCAGCCCGGGGACGAGAGCCGGCTCTTCTACACGCGCAAGCCGTGGAAGCGCGTGATCGTGATGTTCGCCGGCCCCTTCATGAACCTGATCCTGGCCGTGGCGATCTTCCTCACCACGCTGATGGCCTTCGGGCTGAACACCCAGACCACCTCCGTCGCCACCGTCTCGGACTGCGTCATCCAGCAGAGCGAGAAGCGCGACAAGTGCGCCGCCGGGGACCCGGCCGCCCCCGCCAAGGCCGCGGGCCTGAAGGCCGGCGACAAGATCGTCGCCTTCAACGGCCGCGCGGTCCGGGACTGGTCCGCCCTGCAGAAGGACATCCGCGCCACCGTCGGCCCCGCCAAGATCACGGTCGAGCGGGCCGGGGAGCGCGTGGACCTCACGGCGAACCTGATCGAGAACAAGGTCGCCAAGACCGACGGCAGCGGCCGGTACGTCAAGGACGAGTACGTCACCGCCGGCTTCCTCGGCTTCGCCCCCGCCTCCGGCTACGTTCCGCAGTCCTTCGGCCAGTCCGTCGACCGCATGGGCGAGATGATGCAGGCCGGAGTCCAGTCGCTGGTCCAGCTGCCGTCCAAGGTCCCGGACCTGTGGGACGCGGCCTTCAACGGGGCCGAGCGCAAGCAGGACAGCCCGATGGGCGTCGTCGGCGCGGCGCGGGTCAGCGGGGAGATCTTCACCCTCGACATCCCCGCCCAGCACCAGCTGGTGTTCTTCCTCAACCTGCTGGCCGGCTTCAACCTCTCGCTGTTCCTCTTCAACATGCTGCCGCTGCTCCCGCTCGACGGCGGGCACATCGCCGGCGCCCTGTGGGAGTCGGTGCGGCGCAATGTCGCGCGGGTCTTCCGGCGTCCCGACCCCGGCCCCTTCGACGTGGCGAAGCTGATGCCCGTCGCGTACGTGGTCGCCGGCCTGTTCATCTGCTTCACCCTGCTGGTGATGGTCGCGGACGTGGTGAACCCCATCAAGATCACCTAGTCGGCGCGGGGCCCTACCCCGCATCCACGGGAGCCGGGCACACATCGTGCCCGGCTCCCTACGTTCGGGTGGCTCACCCCCTCGGATGCACGGGGCGCCCCGTGGTTGGCGTAATCTCGAAGCCTGGAGCCCGCCGAATTCGGGACCTTGATCCACACCTTGGGGTTGCACAGCAGATGACTGCCATCTCTCTCGGAATGCCGGCCGTGCCGACGAAGCTTGCCGACCGCAGGGTCAGCCGCAAGATCCAGGTCGGCAGGGTCGCCGTCGGTGGCGACGCACAGATCTCCGTGCAGTCGATGACCACCACCAGGACCTCCGACATCGGGGCGACGCTCCAGCAGATCGCCGAGCTGACCGCCTCCGGCTGCGACATCGTCCGCGTGGCCTGCCCGACGCAGGACGACGCCGACGCGCTCGCGGTGATCGCGAAGAAGTCGCAGATCCCGGTGATCGCCGACATCCACTTCCAGCCCAAGTACGTGTTCGCCGCGATCGACGCCGGCTGCGCCGCGGTCCGCGTGAACCCGGGCAACATCAAGCAGTTCGACGACAAGGTCAAGGAGATCGCGCGGGCCGCGAAGGACACGGGCACCCCGATCCGGATCGGCGTCAACGCGGGCTCGCTCGACGCGCGACTCCTGAAGAAGTACGGCAAGGCCACCCCCGAGGCGCTGGTCGAGTCCGCGCTGTGGGAGGCCTCCCTCTTCGAGGAGCACGGCTTCGGCGACATCAAGATCTCGGTCAAGCACAACGACCCGGTCGTCATGGTCAACGCCTACCGGCAGCTGGCCGCCGCCTGTGACTACCCGCTGCACCTGGGCGTCACCGAGGCCGGCCCCGCCTTCCAGGGCACCATCAAGTCCGCCGTCGCCTTCGGCGCGCTGCTCTCCGAGGGCATCGGCGACACCATCCGCGTCTCCCTCTCGGCCCCGCCGGTCGAGGAGATCAAGGTCGGCATCCAGATCCTGGAGTCGCTCAACCTCAAGCCGCGCCGCCTGGAGATCGTCTCCTGCCCGTCCTGCGGGCGCGCGCAGGTGGACGTCTACAAGCTGGCCGAGGAGGTCACGGCGGGCCTGGAGGGCATGGAGGTCCCGCTGCGCGTCGCGGTCATGGGCTGCGTCGTCAACGGCCCGGGCGAGGCCCGCGAGGCCGACCTCGGCGTCGCCTCCGGCAACGGCAAGGGCCAGATCTTCGTGAAGGGCGAGGTCATCAAGACCGTCCCCGAGTCGAAGATCGTGGAGACCCTCATCGAAGAGGCGATGAAGATCGCCGAGCAGATGGAGAAGGACGGCATCGCGAGCGGCGAGCCCACCGTCGCCATCGGCGTCTGAGCATCGGCGCCCGAGCATCGGAGTCCGAGCACCCGAAGCTGCCGCCCCGGCCCCGTTCCCGCAGTTCGCGGGCGGGGCCGGGGCTTTTGCGTGACCTGCGACGCGGCATCGCCAGGCATCGCCGGGTACAGTGCGGAGATCAGCAGACTTGCATGGTGAGGCCCCAGTGTTGACGCAGACCACCACCCGGGTCCTTGAGCCCAGTGATCTCGACGCCGCGCTCGAGATCCTCGGACGCGAGCCGGTCGAGAACGCCTTCGTCACTTCCCGGGTCCAGGTCGCCGGACTCGACCCGTGGCGCCTGGGCGGCGAGATGTGGGGCTGGTACGCCGACGGCGAGCTCCGCTCGCTCTGCTACGCCGGCGCCAACCTGGTCCCCGTCTGCGCCGAGCCCGACGCCGTACGCGCCTTCGCCGACCGCGCCCGCCGCACCGGCCGCCGCTGCTCGTCCATCGTCGGCCCCGCCGAGGCCACCCGGCTCCTGTGGCAGCTCCTGGAGCCCAGCTGGGGACCGGCCCGCGAGGTCCGCTCCCACCAGCCGCTCATGGTCATCGACCGCCCGTCCACCACGGTCGAGGCGGATTCGCGGGTCCGCCGGATCCGCAAGGACGAGATGGACCTGATCATGCCCGCCTGCGTGGCCATGTTCACCGAGGAGGTGGGCATCTCGCCGATGGCCGGGGACGGCGGTCTGCTCTACCAGGCCCGCGTCGCCGAGCTCGTCGCCGGCGGCCGTTCCTTCGCGCACGTCGACGACGGCAAGGTCGTCTTCAAGGCGGAGATCGGCGCCGCCACCCCGCGCGCCTGCCAGATCCAGGGCGTGTGGGTGGCCCCCGAGTTCCGCGGCCGCGGGCATTCGGAGACCGGGATGGCCGCCGTCGTCGCCTACGCGCTGCGGGACGTCGCTCCCGTGGTCAGCCTCTACGTGAACGACTTCAACACCGCCGCGCGGGCCGCCTACCGGCGGGTCGGCTTCCGCGAGGTCGGCGCCTTCATGAGCGTGCTGTTCTGAGCGCACTCTCCCGAGCGTGCCGTTCCGAGCGGGCCACCGGGTCCCGACCGCCCTGATCGAAAAGGCGGACCCGGACCCCGCCGATGGCATTCCGGCCCGCCCCTACCGCGAAGTAAGGTCGCCGCATGCTGCCTTCCGGACTCCGCATCGGCCCCTTCGACCTCGCCGCCCGCGTGGACGAGGCCCTGCGCGTGCAGGCCGTCGCCTTCGGCCTCAGCGAGGAGGAAGTGGGCATCCGGCGCTACATCGTCCAGCGCCACATGACCTGCCGCGGCGCCCGCGCCCTCGGGGCGTTCGCCGAGGACGGGGCCCTCACCGGATTCGTGTACGGGATGCCGAACGACCGGACCCACTGGTGGTCCACGATCGTCGAGCCCTACCTGCGGGCCGGCGGGCACGAGGGCTGGCTCGACGACTCCTTCGTGATCACCGAACTCCACGTCCACCCCGGCTTCCAGGGCCACGGAGTGGGCCGCGAGCTGATCACCCGGATCACCGACGCCGCCGCCGAGCCCCGCTCGATCCTCTCCGCCATCGACACCGAGAGCCCCGCCCGCGGGCTGTACCGGGCCCTCGGCTACACCGACCTCGCCCGCCAGGTCCACTTCCCGAGCGCGAGCCTCCCGTACGCCGTCATGGGCGCCACACTGCCGCTGAGCAGGCACTGAATTGATTACCGGGGCCCGCGCGGGCCCCGGTAACCTCCCGGCATGTCTACGCAACACGTGCAGCGCATGTCCCGCCTGATGGCCAAGACCCTCCGCGAGGACCCGGCCGACGCCGAAACCCTCAGCCACCGGCTCCTGGTCCGCGCCGGCTACGTCCGGCGCAGCTCGGCCGGGGTGTGGACGTGGCTGCCGCTCGGCAAGCGGGTCCTCGACAACGTCTCGCGCATCGTCCGCGAGGAGATGGACGCCATCGGCGCCCAGGAGGTGCTGCTGCCGGCGCTGCTGCCGAAGGAGCCGTACGAGGTCAGCGGGCGCTGGTCGGAATACGGCGACCTGCTGTTCCGGCTCAAGGACCGCAAGGGCGCCGACTACCTCCTCGGCCCCACCCACGAGGAGATCTTCACCCTGGTCGTCAAGGACCAGTGCACCTCGTACAAGGACCTGCCGGTCATGCTGTACCAGATCCAGACCAAGTACCGGGACGAGGCGCGGCCCCGGTCCGGCGTGCTGCGCGGGCGCGAGTTCCAGATGAAGGACTCGTACTCCTTCGACGTGTCCGACGAGGGGCTGGAGGAGTCCTACCGGCTCCACCGCGAGGCGTACGTCCGCATCTTCGAGCGGCTCGGCCTCGACCACCGGATCGTGTCGGCGGTGTCGGGGGCGATGGGCGGCTCGGCGTCGGAGGAGTTCCTGGCCCCGGCCGGGGCCGGCGAGGACACCTTCGTGGACTGCCCGTCCTGCGACTACGCGGCGAACACCGAGGCCGTGACCTTCGCCCTGACCCCCGTGAGCGCCGAGCACCCGGCCATCGAGGAGGTGGACACCCCGGACACCCCGACCATCGAGACCCTCGCGGCGCACCTGGGCGTCCCCGCCTCGGCGACCCTGAAGAACCTCCTCGTCAAGGTGGACGGCGAGATCGTGGCCGTGGGCGTACCGGGGAACCGCGAGGTCGACCTCGGCAAGCTGGGCGAGCACCTGGCCCCGGCGGTGGTCGAACTGGTCACGGCCGAGGACTTCGCGGACCGGCCCGACCTCGTACGCGGCTACGTCGGCCCGCAGGGCCTGGACAAGGTCCGCTACCTCGCCGACCCGCGGGTCGCGCCCGGCACGGCCTGGGTGACCGGAGCCAACCGGGCGGACACGCACGCGCGGAACGTGGTCTGCGGCCGCGACTTCGAGGTGGACCGGTACCTCGACGTGGTCGTCGTCGAACCCGGCGACCCCTGCCCGAACTGCGGCGCCGGACTGCGCCTGGACCGCGCCATCGAGATCGGCCACATCTTCCAGCTGGGCCGCAAGTACGCGGACGCCTTCGGCCTCGACGTCCTCGGCAAGGAGGGCAAGCCGGTCCGCGTCACCATGGGCTCCTACGGCATCGGCGTCTCGCGGGCGGTGGCGGCGCTGGCCGAGCAGACGGCCGACGAGCGGGGCCTGTGCTGGCCGGCGGCGGTGGCCCCGGCCGACGTCCACGTGGTGGCGGCGGGCAAGGCCGTGCCGCTGGCGCTGGCGGAGGAGGCGGCGACGGCCCTGGCGGGCTCCGGGCTGCGCGTCCTGCTGGACGACCGGCCCGGGCTGTCGCCGGGCGTGAAGCTCACGGACGCGGAGCTGATCGGCGTGCCGTGGATCCTCGTGGCGGGGCGGCGCTCCGCGGAGTCCGTGGTCGAACTCCAGGACCGCGCCTCCGGCACCCGCGAGGAACTCCCCCTGACGGAAGCCCTCGCCCGCCTGACGTCGTAACGCCGACCGCGGCCGGGCCCCCGGGGCTCAAACGCCGGCGAGGCTGGATGTGGCCGACGCCGGCATCATCCAGCCTGTCCGGCGTTTGAGGACCGGCTCCGCGCAGCGGCTTAGTTGCGCGGCCCCTCAGGCTCATGCTCCGGCGGCGGTGCGTCCAGCATCAGGCCGGGCTCCGGGGTGTCGAGCTTGGGCGGGGCTTCGGCCGGCGCGTCGGCGACCTCGGCCGGCCCGGGGCCTTCGGAAGCCGGGCCGGCCGGGGCCGGTGCAACCCGCGCGGGGCCCGCCGCAGGCGGAGGCGCCGAGCGCTCGAGGAAGCGCAGCAGCTCCACCGGGAACGGCAGCACCAGCGTGGAGTTCTTCTCGGCGGCGACCGCCACGATCGTGTGCAGCAGACGCAACTGCAGCGCCGCCGGCTGCTCCGACATGACCTCCGCCGCCTCGGCCAGCTTGTGCGAGGCCTGCAGCTCCGCATCCGCGTTGATCACGCGCGCCCGCCGCTCGCGATCCGCCTCGGCCTGCCGGGCCATCGACCGCTTCATCGTCTCCGGCAGCGAGACGTCCTTGATCTCGACCCGGTCGATCTGCACGCCCCAGCCCACCGCCGGGCTGTCGATCATCAGTTCCAGACCCTGGTTCAGCATCTCCCGGTTGGACAGCAGATCGTCCAGGTCCGACTTTCCGATGATCGACCTGAGCGAGGTCTGCGCCATCTGCGAGACCGCGAACCGGTAGTCCTCCACCGCCACGATCGCGTTCGCCGGGTCGACGACCTTGAAGTACACGACCGCGTCCACCCGCACGGTGACGTTGTCCCGGGTGATGCCCTCCTGCGCGGGCACCGGCAGCGTCACGATCTGCATGTTCACCTTGTGGAGCCGGTCGATGACCGGAACGACCATCGCGAAGCCGGGCGGCCGTATCTCCTCGCGCAGCTTCCCCAAGCGAAAGACCAGGCCCCGCTCGTACTGCTTCACCACCCGGGCCGCGGCGCCCACGTAGACAGCGACGCCCACACCCGCGGCGATCGCCGCTGTCAGCAGTTCTTCGACCATGACGGCCCCCTGCCGGACATACCTTCCTACCTACGGTATGCCCTACAGCCAGGCCGCGAACTCCAGCAGGAGTTCCGCGTCCCGGCGCCGTCCGGCGGCCAGGGCCCGGTTCCCCGACTCGACCGCCCGGAACAGCGTCCAGCCGCGCAGCCGGTCCCGGTCCACCTCCAGGGCGTCGGCCAGCTTGTTCACCCGGCGCCGGGCTCCCGCGGCCCCCGCCGACGAGGCCACCTGGTCCTCCAGCCGGTCCCGGACCAGCCGCGCCAGGTCGTACGCCCGCTCGCCGACCAGCGGGTCGGGGCCCACCGTCAGCCACGGCGCCCGTTCGCCCGCGAGGACCTTGCCCTGCCGGAAGTTCCCGTGCAGCAGCAGCTCCTCCGGCGGGGCCGCGACCAGTTCCCCGCGCATCGCCAGAGCCGCGTCGGCCAGGGCCCGCACCTCCGCCGGGGCCGCACGCAGCGCCGCCGCCTGCTGCCCCGTGCGCTCCGCCACCGTCTCCCAGACGTGCCCGGCCGGCGGGGCCACCCACAGCCTGCGCAGGGTGCCGCTGGCCTCCAGCAGCGCCTTCGCCTCCGGCAGCGACCGCAGCGACACCTCCGGGTGCAGCCGCTCCAGCAGCAGCGCCCCGTCGTCGTCGTGATGCCGGGTGTCGAGGATCCGTACGGCGCCGAAACCGCCCCAGTGGGCCAGCGCGGCCAGTTCCCGGTCGGGCCGGGCGTGCGGCGGCGCCAGCTTCAGCGCGGCCGGGGTCCCGTCCGCGTACGTGACGAGGACCACCAGGCTGCTGCGGCCGCCGGGTGCCTGGACCCGCTGGGCGCTTACGCCGCGCCGGGAGAGCGCGGCCTCGGTGAGTCGGGGCAACTGCCCCAGCCAGTCCTCGTCCTGCGCCGTTTCCGGCATCTCGCCGAGCGCCCGTACAAGCCGCTGCGGCGGTTCGAAAGCCATGCGTGCGTGGTCCCTTTCAGCTGTGCTGGGCCCGTTGCGCCTCGTCAGCGCGTTCCGCGAGCCCAGGGAAGGCTACGCCGACACCGCGCCAGCGTGCCGCGCGCACGGCCGCGGCGCTCAGCGCGTCGGCCGCCTCGCGGCGCAGCGGACCCTCCGCCGCGCGCACCAGATCGGAGTACGCGCCCGCCACCCGGTCCTCGATCACCGCGGCCAGCCGCTCGGCGTCGGCCTGGCCGCGCACTTCGAACGGCAGCGCGTACGCCGCCTCCGCGGGCCGGGGCGCACCGCCCAGTTCCCGTACGGTCCGGGCGAGCGCGTCACGGCGCGCGAGGTGGGCGCCGTACGACTCCCGGGCCTCGTTCGCGCGGGCGCCGGTGCTGCGGGCGCCGATCACTCCGTAGCCGTAGGCGGCCGCGTGCTCGGCGGCGAGTGCGGCCTGGGCGGCCTCCAGGGCCCGGCCGGCGGCGGGGGGTTCGGGCTTCACGACGTGGCTCCGGGGGTCGAGGTCAGCAGGTACGCGTGGACGGCGCCGCAGGCGGCCACCGAGGCCAGCATCCGGGCCAGCTCGCCCGGGGCCCCGGCGAGATCGATGGTGCGGGCCTCCGACAGGCTCCGCTCGGCGTCCGCGAGGGCGGTCAGGGCTTCCGCGGGCTTCGGGGGCACCGGCTCGCCGCCCGCCGAGGGCGCGGCGGCCCCCGTACCGCCCGTGGGGGAGGCGGACGGCGACCGCGAGCCCGCGGGGGGCAGGGCCAGGGCCGCGGAGTGCGCGGCGACGGCGGCGCGCAGCGGCGCCAGCCGGGCGGCCAGGGCCGGATGGGCGGCGGCCGTGGCGTCGTAACGTTCCAGCAGGCGCGCACTGTCACGAACGGCCGCCTCCCGCATCCGCCGTTCGAGTGGAATCCCGCTCTCGCCGCCGGCCGGGCGGTCGTCGGAGCACCCCGTCAGCAGCGCGGCTCCGGCCACGCCGGCGGCTCCGGCGAGCAGGCTCCGGCGCGAGGGTCTCGAAGGCAGAGTCCAGGGCACGGCGACGTCCTCGGGGGTGATGGCGGGGCAGGGTGTGATCACGGTACCCGGGGCCCCGTCCACAGGGCGGACGGCAACACCCTCCGACACCGGATACCCTTTGACCTGACACACGACGGAAATCACAACAGCACACGCGGCCGAGGAGTCACCCGGATGAGCACCACCCAGAGCGACAGGCTGCGCGGACTGCTGGAGCCGCTCGTCGCCGCCAAGGGCCTGGACCTCGAAGAGATCGAGATGTCGCGGGCGGGCAAGCGCCGGATGCTGCGGATCATCGTGGACTCCGACGAGGGCGTGGAGCTGGACGCGTGTGCGGAGCTGAGTCGCGAGGTCTCCGACAAGCTCGACGAAACCGATGTGATGGGTGAGGACGAGTACGTCCTCGAAGTGAGCTCGCCGGGCGCCGACCGTCCGCTGACCGAGCACCGTCACTACGTGCGGGCCATCGGCCGCCTCGTGAAGTTCCAGCTGTCCGCCGAGGGCGACAAGGGAGACAAGGGCGCCGGGGAACTGGTCGCCCGCATCCTCGACGTCGACGACGAGGGACTGGACCTCGAAGTCCCGGGCGTGAAGGGCCGCAAGGCGACCGCCCGCCGCATTGCTTTCACCGACATCGCCAAGGCGCGTGTCGAGATCGAGTTCAACCGCAAGGACAAGAAGGAAGAGGAGGCGTAGCCATGGACATCGACATGAGTGCCCTGCGGGGTCTGGTCCGGGAGAAGGAGATCTCCTTCGACCTGCTCGTCGAGGCGATCGAGTCGGCCCTCCTCATCGCGTACCACCGGACCGAGGGGAGCTTCCGCCGCGCACGCGTCGTGCTGGACCGCACCAACGGTCACGTGATCGTGTGGGCGACGGAAGACCCGAGGGACCTCGAAGAGGGCCAGGAGCCCAAGGAGTTCGACGACACCCCGTCGGACTTCGGCCGGATCGCCGCGACGACCGCCAAGCAGGTGATCCTGCAGCGTCTGCGCGACGCCGAGGACGACCTGACCTTCGGCGAGTTCGCCGGCCGTGAGGGCGACGTCATCACCGGCGTGGTGCAGCAGGGCAAGGACCCGAAGAACGTCCTCGTCGACATCGGCAAGCTGGAGGCCATCCTGCCCGTGCAGGAGCAGGTCCCCGGTGAGGAGTACACGCACGGTCTGCGCCTGAAGGCGTACGTCGTGCGGGTGGCGAAGGGTGTCCGCGGTCCGTCCGTGACCCTTTCCCGCACCCACCCCAACCTGGTGAAGAAGCTCTTCTCGCTGGAGGTCCCGGAGATCGCCGACGGCAGCGTCGAGATCTCGGCGATCGCACGTGAGGCAGGTCACCGCACCAAGATCGCCGTACGGTCCACCCGCTCGGGCCTGAACCCCAAGGGCGCCTGCATCGGCCCGATGGGCAGCCGCGTGCGCAACGTCATGGCCGAGCTGCACGGCGAGAAGATCGACATCGTCGACTGGTCGGACGACCCGGCGGAGATGGTCGCGAACGCGCTGTCACCCGCCCGGGTGAGCAAGGTCGAGGTCGTCGACTGGGACACCCGGTCCGCCCGGGTGACCGTGCCGGACTACCAGCTGTCGCTGGCCATCGGCAAGGAGGGCCAGAACGCCCGCCTCGCCGCGCGGCTCACCGGCTGGCGCATCGACATCCGTCCCGACACCGAGGTGTCCCCGGACGCCGACCGGGACCGGGGCGGGGAATAAACCGGTACCGGCCGGGGCTACCCGGACGGTAGACAGGGCGTACGGCTGCCGCCGAGGCGGTGCCGTACGGCCGCTGCCAAGGCGGCGGATCAAGACAACACAACAGCCGTTCGATTTTTCGCCCGTCACTTGTCGGGAGAGAGGTCGGTGCGGGGAGGTAGACTTAGGCGTGTCTGGCCGGACGCAAGCCCGCGCATGCCCCGAACGCACCTGTGTGGGGTGTCGGGAGCGAGCGGCCAAGAGCGATCTGCTGCGGATCGTGGCGATCGAGGACGAATGCGTCCCCGATCCTCGCGGTACGCTGCCCGGCCGGGGTGCCTACGTGCACCCCGCCGTGGTCTGCCTCGACCAGGCGGTCCGCCGCCGAGCGTTTCCCCGGGCCCTTCGGTCCGCCGGAGCACTCGACACGGCGGAACTGCGCAAAGCCCTGGTCGACGAGGCCGGGGCCACACCGTAAGACGTAGAACGGCACGGATACCCCGTGCGGTCAGGTACCTCGCGAGTTGGAAGTAGGTCGAGATTGCGATGAGCACTCGATGAGTACGCGATGAGTACGCCCATGAAGTAGCAACGGTCCGGCGTAACCCGGACCTAAAAGGAGCGAAGTGGCTAAGGTCCGGGTATACGAACTCGCCAAGGAGTTCGGAGTTGAGAGCAAGGTCGTCATGGCCAAGCTCCAGGAACTCGGTGAGTTCGTCCGTTCGGCGTCCTCGACGATCGAGGCGCCGGTTGTGCGCAAGTTGACCGATGCACTGCAGGGGCCCGGCGGCAACGCCGGCAAGTCCGCTGCCAAGCCTGGTGCGCCCCGCAAGGCGGCGCCCGCCAAGCCCGGGGCCCCGACCCCGGGCGCCGTTGCACGTCCCGGTGCGCCGAAGCCCGGCGCCCCGGCCCCCAAGCCGGTCGTCGCGGAGGCTCCGGCCGCCGCAGCGCCCGCCCCGGTGACTCCGGCCGCCTCCGGCCCGCGTCCCGGTCCGAAGGCTCCGGCCGCCCCGAAGCCCGCTCCGGCGGCGCCCGTGGCGACCGAGTTCTCCGCGCCTCCGGCGGCTCCGGCCGCCCCGGCGCGCACCGAGCGTCCCGCCGCCGCGGCCCCCGGTCCCCGTCCGGCGCAGCAGCGTCCGGCACAGGGTGGCCAGGCCGGCGCCCGTCCCGGCGCCCCGCGTCCGGCCGGCTCCACCCCCGGTGGCCAGGGCCAGCGGCCCGCCGGTGCCCCCGGTTCCTCGGCCCCGCGCCCCCAGGGCGCCCGTCCGGCCGGTCCCCGTCCGGGCAACAACCCCTTCACCTCTGGTGGCTCCACCGGCATGGCGCGCCCGCAGGCGCCCCGTCCGGCCGGCGCTCCCCGTCCCGGTGCCCCCGGCGCCGGTGGCGGCCAGGGTGCTCCCCGCCCGCAGGGCGGCCCCGGCGGCGCCCCGCGTCCGCAGGGTGCCGGCGGCGCCCGTCCGACCCCGGGCGGCATGCCGCGTCCGCAGGCCGGCGCCCCGCGTCCGGGTGGTGCCCCCGGTGGCAACCGTCCGAACCCGGGCATGATGCCGCAGCGTCCCGCTGCCGGTGGTCCCGGTCCCCGTCCCGGTGGCGGCCCCGGTGGCCGTGGTCCCGGTGCGGGCGGCGCCCGTCCCGGTGGCGGCGCTGGTCGTCCCGCGGGCGGCGGCTTCGCCGGCCGTCCGGCCGGTCCGGGCTCGCGTCCCGGCGGCGGTGGCGGCTTCGGCGGTCCCCGTCCCGGTGGCGGCGGCTTCGGTGGCGGTCCGGCCGGTGCCGGTGGCGGCGGTCGTCCCGGCTTCGGTGGTCGTCCCGGCGGTCCCGGTGCCCGTGGTGGCACGCAGGGTGCCTTCGGCCGTCCCGGTGGTCCGGCCCGTCGTGGTCGCAAGTCCAAGCGTCAGAGGCGCCAGGAGTACGAGGCCATGCAGGCCCCGTCCGTCGGCGGCGTGATGCTGCCCCGCGGTGGCGGCGAGACCGTTCGCCTGTCGCGCGGTGCGTCCCTCACCGACTTCGCGGAGAAGATCAACGCCAACCCGGCGTCGCTCGTCGCCGTGATGATGAACCTCGGCGAGATGGTCACTGCCACGCAGTCCGTCTCCGACGAGACGCTCGAGATGCTGGCCGGCGAGATGAACTACGTCGTCCAGATCGTCAGCCCGGAGGAAGAGGACCGCGAGCTCCTCGAGGGCTTCGACATCGAGTTCGGCGAGGACGAGGGCGGCGAGGAATACCTCATGCCGCGTCCGCCGGTCGTGACCGTCATGGGTCACGTCGACCACGGTAAGACCCGACTGCTCGACGCCATCCGCAAGACGAACGTCGTTGCGGGCGAGGCCGGCGGCATCACGCAGCACATCGGTGCGTACCAGGTCGGTACCGAGGTCAACGGTGAAGAGCGCAAGATCACCTTCATCGACACCCCGGGTCACGAGGCGTTCACCGCCATGCGTGCCCGTGGTGCCAAGTCGACCGACATCGCGATCCTCGTGGTCGCGGCCAACGACGGCGTCATGCCGCAGACGATCGAGGCGCTCAACCACGCCAAGGCCGCCGGCGTCCCGATCGTCGTCGCGGTCAACAAGATCGACGTCGAGGGTGCCGACCCGGTCAAGGTGCGCGGTCAGCTCACCGAGTTCGGTCTGGTCGCCGAGGAGTACGGCGGCGACACGATGTTCGTCGACATCTCCGCCAAGCAGGGTCTGCACATCGACTCCCTGCTCGAGGCCGTCGTCCTCACCGCCGACGCCTCGCTCGACCTCCGCGCCAACCCGGAGCAGGACGCTCAGGGTATTGCGATCGAGTCCCACCTCGACCGCGGCCGCGGTGCCGTCGCCACCGTCCTCGTCCAGCGCGGTACCCTCCGCGTCGGCGACACGATGGTCGTGGGCGACGCCTACGGCCGAGTGCGCGCCATGCTCGACGACAAGGGCAACAACGTCGAGGAAGCGGGTCCGTCGACCCCCGTCCTGGTCCTGGGTCTCACCAACGTCCCCGGCGCCGGCGACAACTTCCTCGTCGTCGACGAGGACCGTACGGCCCGTCAGATCGCCGAGAAGCGTGCTGCGCGTGAGCGCAACGCCAACTTCGCCAAGCGCGTCCGTCGCGTGTCCCTCGAGGACCTCGACTCCGTGCTCAAGGCCGGTCTGGTCCAGGAACTCAACCTCATCATCAAGGGCGACGCGTCCGGTGCGGTCGAGGCTCTCGAGTCCTCGCTGCTCCAGCTCGACGTCGGTGAAGAGGTCGACATCCGGGTCCTGCACCGCGGTGTGGGTGCGGTCACCGAGTCCGACATCTCGCTGGCGATGGGCTCCGACGCCATCGTCATCGGTTACAACGTCCGTGCGGCCGGCCGTGCCGCGCAGATGGCGGACCGCGAGGGCGTCGACGTTCGCTACTACTCGGTGATCTACCAGGCCATCGAGGAGATCGAGGCGGCCCTGAAGGGTCTCCTCAAGCCGGAGTACGAAGAGGTCGAGCTCGGTACGGCGGAGGTCCGCGAGATCTTCCGCTCGTCCAAGCTGGGCAACATCGCCGGTGTCCTCATCCGGTCCGGCGAGGTCAAGCGCAACACCAAGGCGCGGCTCCTGCGCGATGGCAAGGTCATCGCCGAGAACCTCAACATCTCCGGTCTGCGCCGCTTCAAGGACGACGTCACCGAGATTCGCGAAGGCTTCGAGGGCGGTATCAACCTCGGCAGCTACAACGACATCAAGATCGACGACGTCATCGCGACGTACGAGATGCGCGAGAAGCCCCGCGCGTAAGCGCGAGGCGGTTCGCACCGTGTCGTAACTCGTAACACCGGGGCCGGTCGGCGGAATATCCGTCGATCGGCCCCGGCCGTTGCGTGTACGGTTCTGGTGACCCTGCCGAGCGACGGCCGGCAGGCCACCGAACCCGCACCGGCGGGATATCCGGAACTGCATGTACGTGGGGACTCTGTCCTTCGATCTGCTCCTCGGCGACGTTCACTCGCTGAAGGAGAAACGCTCCGTCGTCCGGCCCATCGTGGCCGAGCTCCAACGCAAGTTCTCCGTGAGCGCGGCTGAAGTGGGCGACCAGGACCTGCACCGCAGGGCCCGTATAGGGGTCGCTCTGGTGAGTGGGGACGCGGGGTTCCTCTCGGATGTACTGGACCGCTGCGAGCGGCTGGTCGCGGCACGTCCGGAAGTGGAGCTGCTGTCCGTACGACGGCGCCTCCACGGTGATGAAGACTGACAGCAAGACATAAGAAGGAGACGGACCAGTGGCCGACAATGCGCGGGCGAAGAAGCTGGCGGACCTCATCCGGGAGGTGGTGGCGGAGAAGCTGCAGCGTGGTGTCAAGGACCCCCGCCTCGGTACGCACGTGACCATCACGGACACCAGGGTCACCGGCGACCTGCGGGAGGCCACGGTCTTCTACACGGTCTACGGAGACGACGAGGACCGCGCCAGCGCGGCAGCGGGCCTGGAGAGCGCCAAGGGCGTCCTGCGCTCCGCGGTCGGACGGGCGGCGGGCACCAAGTTCACGCCCACCCTGACCTTCGTCGCGGACGCCCTCCCGGAGAACGCGAAGACCATCGAGGACCTCCTCGAGAAGGCGCGCACCTCCGACGCCCAGGTGCGCGAGGTCTCCTCCGGCGCGAAGTACGCCGGCGACGCCGACCCGTACAAGAAGCCGGGCGACGAGGACGACGAGGACGCAGCCGCGGAATGAGCACCAACGCAGGGAAGACTCCGGACGGCCTTGTCATCGTCGACAAGCCGTCCGGCTTCACTTCGCACGACGTGGTCGCCAAGATGCGCGGGATCGCCAGGACCCGCCGCGTCGGCCACGCCGGCACGCTCGACCCGATGGCGACGGGCGTGCTGGTCCTGGGCGTGGAGAAGGCCACCAAGCTCCTCGGCCACCTCGCGCTCACGGAGAAGGAGTACCTCGGCACGATCCGGCTGGGCCAGAACACCCTGACGGACGACGCCGAAGGCGAGATCACCTCCTCCACGCACGCCACCGGGGTCACCCGGGACGCCGTGGACGCGGGCATCGCCAAGCTGTCCGGCGAGATCATGCAGGTCCCGTCCAAGGTCAGCGCCATCAAGATCAAGGGCGTGCGCTCCTACAAGCGCGCCCGGGACGGCGAGGACTTCGAGATCCCGGCCCGTCCGGTGACCGTCTCCTCCTTCCAGGTGTACGACATGCGGGAGGCGGAGGCCGAGGACGGCACCAAGGTCGTCGACCTCGTCGTCTCCGTCGTCTGCTCCAGCGGTACGTACATCCGCGCCCTCGCCCGCGACCTGGGCGCCGACCTCGGCGTCGGCGGGCACCTGACCGCGCTGCGGCGCACCCGGGTGGGTCCGTACAAGCTCGACCGGGCGCGGACCCTGGACCAGCTCCAGGAGGAGCTGACCGTCATGCCCATCGGCGAGGCGGCCGCGGCGGCCTTCCCGCGCTGGGACCTGGACGCCCGGCGGGCCTCGCTGCTCGCCAACGGCGTGCGGATCGACATGCCGGAGGAGTACGAGGCCGGCCGCACCGTCGCGGTCTTCGGACCGCAGGGGCAGCTGCTCGGCCTCGTCGAGAGCAAGAACGGGAAGGCGAAGTCCCTCGCGGTCTTCGTCTGATCCTTTGACGTGGAGCGGTGAGCGCACATGGACTGCTGCTCACCGCTCCACGACCCCCCTCGGGTAGGTCTCTATCCACCCGGACCCCCGTATTCACCCGTCCGAGCAGGCGCTCGGAGTGAATGGAGGGAGCGTAAGGGGGCGCGTTCGCCTCACGTGCTTTTCGTGCTGATCTTCACCTGCCTACCGTCGTGACCACGGGGCGTTGCGGGGGAGTGGTGAGGCCATGGCGGAGCTCGTCAAGATCAGCGATCCCGCCGGGCGGGTGCGCGGCAGTGGATTCGTCGCCGACGACCGCGGCACGGTGGTCACCAGCCACGAGGCCGTCGCCGGACTGACCCGGGTGCTCCTGCACGGCCCCGGACGGACCTGGCTGGCCGAGGCGGCCGACGTGACCGCGCTGCCCGGCCTGGCACTGGCCCTCATCCGCACGGACGGACTCGGGGTGCGGCCGCTGCCGGTGGCGCAGCGCGGGGCGATCGATCCGGGAACCTACGTACGGCTGCCCGCGCGCGGCTGGCGGCAGGCGCGGGTGCTGGGCGGCGCGGAGGCCGCGTACCCGGCGGTGGAGCTGGCGATCGGCACGGACGGCCGGGACGCGCTGCTGCTCGGCGGGGAGGCCTGCGGGGCCCCGGTCCTCGACGCCGCGACCGGAGCGGTGCTCGCGGTCCTGGGCACCGCCCTCCCGACGGAACACCGCTCGGCCCCCCGCGCGGTGGCCCTGCGCACGGCCGCCGCCGCCGACCCCGCCGGCCCCCTGGCCGCCCTGCTGGAGCGCAACGCCGCCACCGTGCCGGGCCACGGCCCCGACCTGAACCTCGCCGGGGCCCTGGAACTCACGGCAACCACCCTGGAACCGCTCTCCCCGCATCCGGTGGAACGCCCGGGGATCACCTCGGCACTGACGGAATTCACGGAGGGCGACAGGCCGGTCCTCGGCCTGGTCGGAGACCCCGGCACGGGCCGCACCACCGCACTCGCGGCCCTGGCCGCAGCCCGAGCCCGAGCCCCCCGTCCCGCCCCCACCCTCTGGCTCCGCGGCGCGGACCTCCACCCCACCGACACCTCCCTCTCCGACGCCCTCACCCGAGCCCTGAGCAAAGCCACCGCGGGGAGCACGCCGGGCCGATCACCGAAGGGCTCCGACCCCCAGGGTGGTTCCGTCGGGTTCGGGTATCCGGAGGAACTGGACTGCGACGAGGCCGGGCTCTCCACCACCCGGGGCGGTTCCGGTGAGGACGGGTGTGTGTCGGGGCTATCCCCGCAGGGCGCCGAACGCAACAAGCCTCCGCTGTTCGACCCCTCGCCACGTTCGGCCTCCGAGGAGACGTCCCGGCGCGCGCCCGGCCCCACCGGAACCGCCCCCACACCGCCCGGCCCCGCCGAACCCGCCCCCACCACAGCGGGCCCCGCCGAAACCGACCCGGCATCGCACCTGGCCCACGTAGTCGCCCGCGCCGGCAGGCCCCTGCTCGTGGTGCTCGACGCCCCCGAGGAGATGCCGCCGGAGCTCGCCCACCGCCTCGGGCCCTGGACCGAGGCCACCACCGCCTGGCTGCGCGGCACCGGCGCCCGCCTCGTGATCGCCACCCGGCCCGAGTACTGGGAGCGCGCCGGCGCCCTCTACCCGCCCGACGCCCTGCACATCCCGCCCCGCCCCGCCCGCCCGGCCCACCACCTGCCGCCCGCGCTGGCGATCGGCGACCTCACCCCCGCCGAGGCCGAGACCGCCCGCGCCCGGCTCGGCCTCCCCGCCGCCGAGGCCGACGCCCCCTCCGCGCACGCCCGCCACCCGCTCACCCTCACCCTGCTGGCCGGCATCCGCGCCGCCGGAGTCACCGCCGGCCGCCCCGACAGGGACGAGGTCTTCGCCGCCCACCTGGACCTGCTGTGCCTGCGCGCAGCCCTCCGCACCGCCGCGGCCCGCGCCGACACCGATGCCGATGCCGATGCCGGCGGAGCCAGGGCGCACGGCCCCGGCATCCGCCGGCTCGCGGCCCGCATGGCCGGCAGCGTCCACGAGGCCGCGCGCCGCTGCCTGGGGCCCGGGCAGGGGCAGCTGGACCGGGCTTCCTTCGAGGAGCTGTTCCCCTGGCGCACCGGCTGGGCCTCCGCCGTGCTCACCGAGGGCCTGCTGGTGCCCGCCGGGTCCGGCTACCGCTTCGCCCACGAGGAGCTGTCCGACTGGATCCAGGCCGGCCACCTGGACGTCCCGACGGCCCTCGGCCACCTCGCGCACGGCCCCGCCGGGCCCGGCCTGCCCGTGCCCCGGCACCGCATCGGCCCCGTCCTGGAGGCCCTGCGCAGACTCGCCCCGGACCGGCTGCGCCACGAGCTCACCCGGCTGGTGCACGCCCTGAACGGCTTCGCCGAGGAACCGGCGCAGGCCGACCCGGACCGCGTCTGGTGGGCCACCCGGCTGCTGCGCGAGAGCCTGCTCCGGGCCCCCGACGCGCACCCCCACCTGCCCGTCCTGCACGCCCTCGCCGAGCACGTGGCCCGCGCCGGCCCGGGGGAGTTCGGCGGCTGGTTCTGGAACCGGCTCCGGCTGCCCGAGCCCGACCGCCTCGACCTGCTGCGCCGCCTGCTGCCCGCCGACCCCGCCGAGGCGGTCCCCGGCGACCGCTACCTCGACGCCGCGGCCCGCCGCCTCGCCCGGGACCCGCGGCGCGCCCAGCCGCTGCTCTGCGCCTGGTTCGCCGACGGCCGCCGGCTGCGCGGCCGCCCCGGGGCCACCGTCGCCACCGCCGCGCAGGCCCTGCTGCACACCCACCGCCGCCTCGCCGTGGACGACCTCACCGAGGCGCTCGTCACGGCCGCGCACCCCCGCGCCGACGAGCTGCTGGCCGTACTCGCCGAGGAGGAGCCGTCCGCGATGTCCCGGGCCGTGGACCGGTGGGCGCACGACGAACGGCCCGGGCGACGGGTCGCGGCCGCCGCCTACGGGCTCGCCACCGCCCCGCACGTGCGCACCCCCGCCGACCGCGACCTGCTGCGCTACGCCGCCCAGGCACTGCTGGCCCGGCCCGCGGACGCCACCCTGCACGGCAGCGCCCTCGCCGTGCTGCTGCGCGACCCGCAGGTGCGCGGCCGCTACCTGCCCGAGGCCCTCGCCTGCTTCCGCGACCCCGAGCACGGCTCCCGGCTGCCCGCGGCGGCGCTGGTCGCGGCCCTGCCCGTACTGCCCGACCCGGACGCGGTGTTCGCCACCCTGCGGGCCCGGGCCGACGGGGAGGTGGTGCGCGCCCTGGCCGCGCTGACCACGCCGGGGCTGGCCCGCCGCGCGGCCGACCTCGTACGGGAACACCTCGCGCGGCGGCCCGGGGACGCACCGCACGCCGCCGTCTTCGTGGACCGGCGGCTCGAACAGGGCGCGGCCGCAGATCCCGTGCTGCGCCCGCTGGTCCTGGACCTGCTGCGGAACGCCCCGGTGGCGGTCAGGGCGGAGCTCGCCGCGGTGCTGGCCGCGCCGGGAGGGGAGTGCTCGTACCCGCTGCGGGGCGAGCTGGCCGGCGTACTGCTGCGCGAGGAGGCCGATCCGCAGGTCCTCGGCGCGTTCCTCGCGGGGCTCGCGGCCGGGACCTCCGGGCGCCCGGAGGCCCGTACGCGGGAGCTGCTGCGGCGCACCGGAAGGCAGCTGCTGCGGGCCCCCGGCGGGCCGGCGGTCTTCGAGCGGCGGACGGTGGAGCTGGCCCGGGCCGAACCGGCCTTCGGGGCGCTGGTCGCCCGCTGGCTGGCGGAGGCGCGCGCGGAGGCCGCCGCCCTGCTGGGGCCGAGCGCACGGCGGACGGTGGAGACCCTCAGCAGGGCGGCGCCGGACGTGACGTGACGATATGCCGCGGCAGCGGAGCCCACCCCGACGCCGATGCGGGGCACCGGCCACCGGCATGGCAGTCTTAGACCTGCAATCGGCAATCAGTTCAAGGACCAACCGGGTTCGGGCGAGGAGCGGTCACAGTGCAGCGCTGGCGTGGCTTGGAGGACATCCCCCAGGACTGGGGACGCAGCGTCGTCACCATCGGCTCCTACGACGGCGTGCACCGGGGACATCAGCTGATCATCGGACGGGCCGTGTCCACGGCGAGTGCGCTCGGTGTCCCGTCCGTCGTGGTCACCTTCGACCCGCACCCGAGCGAGGTCGTCCGCCCCGGCAGCCACCCGCCGATCCTGGCCCCCTACGACCGGCGCGCCGAGCTGATGGCCGGGCTGGGCGTGGACGCGCTGCTGATCCTGCCGTTCACGGCGGAGTTCTCGCAGCTGTCCCCGGCCGACTTCATCGTGAAGGTGCTCGTCGACAAGCTGCACGCGCGGTCCGTCATCGAGGGCCCGAACTTCCGCTTCGGCCACCGGGCCGCCGGGAACGTCGACTTCCTGCGCGAGCTGGGCGCCACGTACGACTACGAGGTCGATGTCGTGGACCTGGTCGAGCGGGGCACGGCCGGCGGCGGCGTGCCGTTCTCCTCGACGCTGGCCCGCCGGCTGGTCTCCGAGGGCGACATGGACGGCGCGGCCGAGATCCTCGGACGCCCGCACCGGGTCGAGGGCGTGGTGGTGCGCGGTGCGCAGCGCGGGCGCGAGCTCGGCTACCCGACGGCGAACGTGGAGACGGCGCCGCACACCGCGATCCCGGCGGACGGGGTCTACGCGGGCTGGCTGACGGCGGACGGCGAGCGGATGCCGGCGGCGATCTCGGTGGGGACGAACGTGCAGTTCGACGCCACCGAGCGGACCGTGGAGGCGTACGCGATCGACAGGGTCGGGCTGGACCTGTACGGGAAGCACGTGGCCGTCGACTTCCTCGCGTACGTGCGGGGGATGGCGAGGTTCGAGTCGCTGGACGGGCTGCTGGAGGCGATCGCGGACGACGTGAAGCGGGCGCGGGTGCTGACGGACACGTACGACCTGAAGCGCTGACGGACGAAACGGAAGGGCCCGTACCACCCCCGGGGTGGTACGGGCCCTTCGTCGTGCCGCCGCTCAGCCGAGGCGCGGGTCGCGCGGGGGCTGCTGGGGCTGCGGCGGCTGCTGCTGCGGGGCCGGGGGCTGCTGCCAGGGCTGGCCGGGCTGCGGGTAGGGCTGGCCGTAGGGCTGCGGCTGCTGCGGGGGCTGCTGGTACGGGGGCTGGCCCTGGGGCTGTCCGTACGGCTGCGGCTGCTGGTGGGGCTGCGGCTGCGGCGGCTGCTGGGGATGGGGGTGCTGGGACTGCTGGGGCTGCTGCGGTGCCCCCCAGTGGCCCTGCGGGGCCTGCTGCTGGGCCCGCAGGAAGTCCTCGGCCACGAGCGCGGAGAGGTTGAAGTACGCCTCGCGCGTCTTGGGCCGCATCATGTCGAGATCGACCTCGGCGCCGGCCGCGAGGTGTTCGTCGAACGGCACCACGACGACACCGCGGCAGCGGGTCTCGAAGTGCTGCACGATGTCCTCGATCTTGATCATCTTGGCCGTCTCGCGGACCCCCGAGATGACGGTGAGGGAGCGGGAGACGAGGTCCGCGTACCCGTGCGCGGAGAGCCAGTCGAGTGTGGTGCTCGCGCTGCTGGCGCCGTCCACCGACGGGGTCGAGATGATGATCAGCTGATCGGCCAGGTCCAGGACCCCGCGCATGGCGGAGTAGAGGAGGCCGGTGCCCGAGTCGGTGAGGATGATCGGGTACTGGCGGCCCAGCGTCTCTATGACGCGGCGGTAGTCCTCGTCGTTGAAGGTCGTGGAGACGGCCGGGTCCACGTCGTTGGCGATGATCTCCAGACCGGAGGGCGCCTGCGAGGTGAACCGGCGGATGTCCATGTACGAGTTCAGGTACGGGATCGCCTGGACCAGGTCGCGGATGGTGGCACCGGTCTCGCGGCGCACGCGGCGGCCGAGGGTACCGGCGTCGGGGTTCGCGTCGATGGCCAGGATCTTGTCCTGGCGCTCGGTGGCGAGGGTGGAGCCCAGTGCGGTGGTGGTCGTGGTCTTGCCGACGCCGCCCTTGAGGCTGATGACGGCGATGCGGTAGCAGGACATGACCGGGGTGCGGATCAGCTCCAGCTTGCGCTGGCGCTCCGCTTCGGCCGCCTTGCCGCCGAAGCGGAAGCGGCCGCCGACGTTGTTGTTGTTCTTGGGCTTCTGCTTGTTGCGCAGCAGGCGGTCCGAGGACAGCTCGACCGCGGCGGTGTAGCCGAGCGGCGCCCCGCCGCCGGTCGGGCCAGCCGAGTACCGCGGGTCGTGCGGCTGGGGCTGCGACTGGGGCGGCTGTTGCTGCTGCTGGCCGGGTCCCACGGGCCACTGCCCGGCGGCACGGGGGTCGTATTGCTGCGGCTGCGGCGGCTGAGGCTGCTGCTGCGGGGCAGGTGCCGGCGGCTGGAACGGATAGGCGTCCTGCGTCGCGAACGCGGGCGGCAGCGACGGCAGTTCGCCGACGGGTGCCCCGAACGGGGTCTCCCCGCCGGCCTGCGCCGGAGCCGGTGCGGGCGCAGGCGGCTGCTCGACGGGAGGAAGCACGGGCACCCCGTCGGCGGGGGTGTCCTGCGGACCGGCCCAGCCTCCGGACGAAGCCTGGGCCGCCGGGGCCGCGTACGGCGCGGGCGCGTCGGGTGCCGGCCGAACGTCTTCGGCCGGAGCCGGAGCCTCGACCGGTGCCGGTGCCGGTGCCGGTGCCGGTGCCGGGTCCAGGGCGGGAGCCGCGTACGGCGCCGGGGCGTCGAGCGCGGGCCGGGCGTCCTCGAACGGGGCCGGAGCCTCGATCGGCGCCGGGTCCAGGGCGGGAGCAGCGTACGGCGACGCCGCATCGGCGGGAGGGCCGAACGGCGCGGCGGGAGCCGGGGCGTCGAGCGCGGGCAGGCCGTTCTCGGCGGGAGCCGGAGCCGGAGCCTCGACCGGGGCCGGGTTCGGGTACGGGGGCACCGGAGCCGGGTACGCCGGAAGCGGGTCGGCCGGAGCCGCCGCCTCGATCGGAGTCGGGGCCGGGTACGGCGGGAAGGCGTCGACCGGGGCCGGAGCCGGAGCCTCGGCGGCCACCGGTGCCGGGGCCGGAGCCTCGAGCGGAGGCAGTGCCGGAAACGGCGCCTCGATCGGGGCGGGAGCCGGGGCCGGGGCCGGAGCAGGGGTCGGCGCCGGGTACGGCGGGACGGCGTCGAGCGGGACCGGGGCGGAGGCCTCGAACGGGGTCGGGGTCGGAGCCGGAAGAGGGGTCTCGGCCGGCGCGGGCGCCGGGAACGGGACGGGCACGCCCGCACCGTCGGACGGGGTCCGAGGCGCCGGCGGAGCGATCCGCATCGTCGAGGGAGACTCCACGTCCGCAGGGCGGTGCGGCTCGAAGCCGCTGCCCTCGGGGAGCCCCGGCACCTGCGCTGCCGGGGCCGCGCCCTGCGTGTACCAGGCCGGCGGGGTGTAGTCGATGGTGAACTCGCCCGTCAGTTCGGGCTCCGCATCGGACTGATCGTCCGTCGGGACGTCCCACGTCCCGCCGCGCCTCTCGTTCCGATCGCCGCTCACTGGTCCTCCTGGTCTGTCGAACACCGGTCCGGCGTCCACCTCGCCGCGCCCGCACCCAGCCTAATCGCGCCCCGACACCACTGTCCGCCCCCCTCAGGGGGCCGCGATCAGTCGATGCGCCGGGCTCCGCCGAGCAGGCCCGTCTCCGCTTCCGTCCCCTGGGTCATCACGAACTGCCGGTCCCGTGGCGTGCACCACAGCGTCACCCCGTCGCCCAGCGTCGGCAGGGAGGCCACCGCCTGCCGCGGCAGCTGCATCAGGCGGCCGATCTGCTCCGCCTCGTCCGGGGACACCCGCTGCACGCCCACCAGCGAGGACTGCTGGAGCAACCGCGGTGCCGTCGGGCTCAGATAGGGCAGCAGGGTCAGCACCGACTGCCACGGCCCGGCCACCACGCGCCCGCGCGGCGGCCGCATCCCGCAGTCGCGGACCACCAGCACCGGGCTGCCGGCTGAGGCACCCTGCGGCGGGACCCGGCCCACCTCGTGCAGGGTCACGCACTGCTGCCCGCCGCCCGCCGCCTGGGCCAGCCCGGACCACACCTGGCCGCGCCCGGTCTCCACCGCCACCCGCGCGCCCGTGGCCGCCGCGCGCAGCGCCAGCACCTGAGCCGTCCACAGGCCGCCGATCAGCGTCACCTCGTACGGCGTCGGCCGGTTGATGCCGAGCACCGCCGGCCGCCCTTCGGCGTCCACGCCGATGACGACCCCGTCGTCCCCGACGGGCAGCGCCAGCGCGTCCAGGTCCGCCGAGGGCACCACGTGCCGTTCCCGTCGCGGGCCGACCAGCCCGAAACCGCCCCTCATCGCGCCCCTCCCAGCGGCAGCGAAGCCAGCAGCCCCGGCACCTGTTCCCGGTCGAGCCGGACCAGCCCGGCCTTCACGCCCCGCGCCGTCCTCTCCAACTCCCTGCGCGCGACGACGAGTTCCTCGTCGCTGCGGCCGGTCACCCGTACGTGTCCGGTCAGGGTCACGCCCTGTCGCTCGGCCGGGGCCATCGTCAGGCTGAAGTTCGTGGCGAGCGCGGGCAGCGAGGTCAGCAGCGCCACGAACTGCGGCAGCGCCGCCGCTCCGGCACCGCCCAGCTGCGGCCAGCGGCCTATCCAGTACGTCGTGTGGCGCCGGTCGTCACAGCGCCAGGTCCGCGGGGTCTCCTCGGTGCGCCGCCCGGTGCTGGCCGACCGCCCGGCCTGGGTGATCGCCATCGGGTTCGCGCACGAGGACGTGGCCAGCGCCGCCGTCAGCTCCTGCTCGGTCAGCACGGTGGCCGTGAACCCGGCCCCGGCCAGCCGGCTCGCCAACTGGTCGGCCGCGCGCACCACGCACCGCTGCGCCCCCGCCAGCCCGCCGCCGCGCGCGGCGACGGCCTCGGGGCACAGCTCCGGGTCGAGCTTGAGGGCGATCCACGTCAGCCGCACCGCCGGGGTCCCGGTCCGGGCCTGCAGCGGCGCGTAGTTGCGGGTGGCCATCGACTGGGCGGGCAGGTGCGGGGCCGGCGCCGGCTGGGTGTGCTGCACCAGCTGGGCGGACTCCAGCCGGATGCCGTCGACTTCGAGGATGTCCCGTACGAGGCCGAGCGGCAGCGGCCGCGCCGCCCGGTCGGGCCGCAGCGCGGTGGCGTCCGTGTCCACCTGGACGACCGCGGTCAGGAAGGTCCCGTCGCCGATCATCCCGACCGGACGCCGCTCGCGGTCGCTGAACGTCAGCGTGCGCAGCGCCGGATCGGCCTCGACCAGCGGGGCCAGCCCGGGCTCGGTGCCCGCGGGCACGACGAGGGAAGCGGCACGGCCGCGGCGCGCCCGCAGGGCGAGCGCGCTGCCGATCCACTCCGGCAGGGAGCGCTGGTGGCGGCGTACGACCGCGAGCACCACCAGCACGAGCGCCAGTACGCCGACCGGAACCAGCAGCATCGGTTCGACCACCCAGGCCACGAGCAGCGCGGCCGCCGCGACCTGGAGCAGTACGAGTTGTTGCAGTCGAAACGGACCGAAGCGGCCGGGGCTCGACTTCGGATGCGGCGTCACCCCGCCACGGGCGGGTGCGGGCGCGCCGGTCTGCGGCTCCGTCGCGGTGGCCATCACGTGCGCACTTCCCCTTTCTCCCCCGGCTACCGCCGGGGGGTGCCCCCAGGGCGAAATCCCCTGAGTCCGGGCGTTGCGCGACACCTGCCGCACGGCCCCGGAATCTCCCCAATCCACCTCAACAAGCCCTGAATACCCCGGTGCGGGAGGCGCTGAGCGGCAGCCTCACCCTACCCGGCCCGTGCATACCGTCGGTCAAGAGGCATAGTAGGTGCCCGGTCCGACAATCGAGGCCCGGGGACCGTACTCACCGGCCGGGCCGTGCGGGGGAGAAACAGGCGGTCATGGCATCACGACGTGATGAGCTCAACGCGTACACCTTTGCGAAGCGGCGCACGGTGGCCGCGTTCCTCCAGCCCTCCGCCACGGGCACGGAGGAGGGCGCGCCGCGCCCGCTGCGCGCGGTCCTGCCGGGCCTGATCGTCGGCGCGCTCGTGCTCGCCGCGTTCGGCGCCTGGGGCATGTTCAAGCCGACGGCGCCCAAGGGCTGGGCGGAGCCCGGGACACGGGTCATCGTCGGCAAGGACTCGACGACCCGGTACGTGGTCCTGACCACGAAGGTCAACGGCAAGGACCAGACCCGGCTGCACCCGGTGCTGAACCTCGCCTCCGCCCGACTCCTGCTGGACCCTTCGAAGTTCAAGGTGATCCAGGTCGAGGACAAGGTGCTCGACGCGGGCAAGCCGCCGCGCGGCCCCATCATCGGCATCCAGTACGCCCCGGACCGGCTCCCGTCCAAGGAGGACGCCGGCAAGGCCAAGCGCTGGGCCGTCTGTCAGCAGCCGGGCGGCAACGGCCGCGGCGTGCAGACCGCCACCTTCGTCCTCGCCGACCGCGAGGCGGCCAAGACGGACGACGCCCGCAGGCTCACCGAGACCCAGTCGCTGTACGTGCAGAGCACCGGCCCGGGCAAGGAGCGCTACCTGGTCGACTGGACCGGGACGAAGTACAAGTTCCCGGAGGGCACCCCCGCCGCCGGGACGATGACCAACGCGCTCGTCGGCACCGGCGCCACCCCGCAGCAGGTCACCCCGGAATGGCTGGGGACCCTCAACTCCGGCGACGACCTGGCCTTCCCGGCGCTCCCCGGCAAGGCCGGAGCCAACGCCGACGTCAAGGGCCTGGTCACCGCCGACAACAAGGTCGGCATGGTGCTCAAGGCCCAGACCGGCTCCGGCGCGCAGCACTACGTGGTGCTCCCCGGGAAGGTCGCGCCGGTCTCCGACTTCGTCGCCTGGCTGCTGATCTCGGCGCCCGCGACCGACGGCCTCAACATGCACGGCAAGCCCCGCGAGGTCGACCTCCAGTCGCTCAGCCCGGACGCCGCCCCGTTCGCCGGCGACGTCAAGTGGCCGCAGGAGAAGACCGACCGCATCAACCAGACGGCGCCGGCCGCCGGCACCCAGGCGGGCGGCGGCTCCAACAACCGCGACACCGTCTGCAACGTCCTGCGCTCCGTCGACGGCCAGGGCAACCAGACCCTGAGCACCTGGGCGGGCACCGGCTTCCCCGTCGACATCACCGCCAGCGGCACCAGCGCGTACGTCACCCCGGGCTCCGGGCTGCTCTACATGCAGGTCCAGGGCAAGCAGACCACGGCCGGCGGCTCGCTCTTCCTGGTCACCGACACCGGTCTGCGGTACGCCGTCCAGGCCAACGGCGACAGCGACGCCGAGAAGTCGAAGATCGGCGCGCCCGACCCCCAGGCGAAGGGGGGCACCGACGGCCGCCCCGAGGCCAGCCAGGCACAGGTCCGGCTCGGCTACGGGAACATCACTCCGTCCATGGTGCCCATCGCCTGGTCGGAGTTCCTCTCCAAGGGCCCGCGCCTGGACACCAACTCCGCCCGCCAGCCCCAGGGTTCGTGAGGAAGCCGCCGATGCCCCAGCCCCAGACGCCCCGGAGCGCGCTCCTCGCGGCCGCCTTCGCCCTCGCCCTGGTCCCCGGCGGCGCGGGCGCGGCCGCCGCGGCCGAGGCACCCGCGCCGCAGCCTCCGTACGCCCTGCGCCTGGACGGCGCGGGGGAGTGCACCTTCCCCATGAAGAAGCAGATCGCGGACCGCCCCTGGGCCCTGCAGCGGCTGCTGCTCGACGAGCTGTGGGCGCAGACCAAGGGCAAGGACAAGAACGGCGCCGGTGTCCGCGTCGCCGTCATCGACACCGGCGTGGACCGGGCGAACCCGCAGCTTGCCGGCGCCCTCGACACCGGCGCCGGCAAGGACTTCGTCGACCCCAAGGGCGGCGACGGCACCGTCGACACGGTCGGCCACGGCACGAAGGTCGCCGGGCTGATCGCGGCCCGCCCCCAGGAGGGCACCGGCTTCGTCGGCCTGGCCCCGGACGCCACGATCATCCCGATCCGGCAGAACGACGGGCAGGGCAAGGGCAACGCCCTGTCCCTGAGCCAGGCGATCGACCACGCGGTCTCCAGGGGCGCCCAGGTGATCAACGTCTCCCAGGACACCGACGCGCAGCTGTCCCCGGACTCCGAGCTCGGCAAGTCGGTCCAGCGGGCCATCGCGGCAAACGTCGTGGTGGTGGCCTCGGCCGGCAACGACGGCATGACCGGCGAGAAGCGCAAGACCTACCCGGCGGCCTTCCCCGGGGTCCTCGCCGTCGCCGCCTCGGACCGCAACAACGAGCGTGCCGCGTTCTCCCAGCCCGGCGACTTCATCGGGGTGGCGGCGCCCGGCGTCGACATGGTGTCCACGGTCCCGGGCTTCGGCCAGTGCATCGACAACGGCACCAGTTTCTCCGCCCCGTACGTCGCCGGGGTCGCCGCCCTGCTGCGCGCCGAGCACGGGGACTGGTCCGCCGAGCAGATCGTCTGGCAGATCCAGAACACCGCCGAGCGCTCGATCAACGGTCATGACGACTACGTCGGTTGGGGCATCGTCGACCCGGTGCGCGCGCTCAGCCAGGACCAGGAGGTCCCCAAGGCCCCGGTCCCGGACCCCGGACCGCCCCCGGCGGCGGCCCCGGAGGCGGCTGCGCTCCAGCTCACCGAGACCGCACAGGAGCGTGAGGAGCGGTTCGGCACGTACGCTCTCGGCATCGGCGCCGTCCTCATCGCCGTCATCGCGGGCACCGCGACGGTCATCCGGGATGCACGCGGCCGGCGACGCCGTTTGCAGTGAACGGTCACAGTTCATCAACGGAAGCGGCCTACCGGTGTTGGGACTGGGCGCCGAACTGGCTAGAGTGGCACCAGGCTTCACGAGTGTGATCGGGGGATCGCGTGGAGCGGAGGGGGAAGGCCCGAGGCGCGTGGCTCAAAACCGCGCCGGGGCCGGATCCGCTCCGCCGCGCAATCCGCCGGTTCTGCCGGCGAATTGAGAAGTGAGGAGCTTCGATGAGCACGAACACCTTCGGACTTGCGGACGATCCGGTCTCCCAGGCGAAGATTAAGATCGAGGAGACGGCCAACGCCGTCACCAGGCAGGCCCGCGAGCTCGCGGACATCCTCGCCACCGTGAGCGCCGGCTGGACCGGTGTGGGTGCCTCGGGGTTCATCTCCGCGCAGAGCACGGTCAATGACGACCACGACGAGATCCGCCGGATGCTCGGCGTCCTGTACAACGCGGTGTCGCAGACGAAGAACCTCAGCAACGCACAGGACGACGACGTGCGCGCCGCGTTCAAGGCTGTCCAGTCGAGTGGCGGAGGCAACAACTCCGGCCTCAACAGCATCTGATTCCAGCGTCGTTCACGAGTTTCCGCAGCGCAGCGAGAAGGAGAAGAACATGTCGGGCGGCAATGACGGACACACCAAGGTCCGGTATGAGACGGTCCAGCAGATGGCGGACCGGATCCGGGTCGTTTCCGGGAACATCGTCAAGGACCTGGACGATATGAAGGCGGCCCTGAAGGTCGTCACGGACACCTGGGACGGTGAGGCGCACGCCCAGTACGTCCAGCTCCAGACGAAGTACAGGGGCAAGGCCGACCACATGCAGAAGACGCTGGAGCAGGTCGCCCGCCTCATCGAGCAGGGCAAGGGCGACTACCGCGCCACCGACGTGAAGGCCTCGCGCCTGTTCACCGAGGCCTACTGAGCCCGGTAGCACGTCCAGCACGTCGTTTTCCGTACGCGCCGAAGGGGCGCGCCCGCACCGGGCGCGCCCCTTCGGCGCATCGTCGTGCCTGCCGTGCCTTCCCGTCCCGTCAGGGGCGGTGCCGGTCCAGGTCGAACTCGCCGTCCCTGGCGCCGAGTACGAACGCCTCCCACTCGGCGGCGGTGTAGCGCAGCACCGTCTCCCGGTCCAGCGAGGACCGCATGGCCACCGCGCCCTCGGGAAGCCGGGCGATCTCGACCCGCTCCTCGTCCGGGCTGGTCCCGGGCGGCCCCTCCCACTCCACACCGCTGATGTCCAGCGCGTACAGCTCGTCCTTCTCCTGCTGGGTGCCCATAGGAGGCCTTTCCCTCGGTGGCGCGGTCTTCACCGCCGATTATCGGGGCTGCGCCGCCGGCCGGGACCGGTTTCCAGCGGATGCCCCGTGCCCGGGCCCCGGTGACCGGCGCCTCGGCCGGCCGGTCACCAGGGCCCGGGGACTCACATGCCGCCCGGCATCCGGCCGAGCTGGACCAGCGAGGTCCCCCGCTTGCGCGAGGCGAAGTACGCCCGGCCCGGCGGCATCGGACGCGGCCGGACGTTGCCGACCAGGTCGCCCTCGGACGGGTCGCCGGACAGGACGAGGCCCTGCGCGCCCAGCTCCTTGATCCGCTGCATGAACGGCTCGTACAGCGAACGCGAGGCACCCGCCGAGTTGCGCGCGATGATGAAGCGGACACCCGTGTCCCGGGCGAAGGGCAGGAACTCCACCAGCGGCGCCAGCGGATTGCCCTGGCTGGTGGAGACCAGGTCGTAGTCGTCGATGACGATGAACACGTCCGGGCCCGTCCACCAGCTGCGGTCGCGCAGCTGCTGCGGGGTGACGTCGGTCGGCGGCTGCCGCCGCGAGAACACCCCGCCCAGCGCCTCCATGTGCATCTGCAGGGAGCTCGCCATCGGCGCGTACTCCAGCAGGTGCTCCTCCGGCAGCGCCCCGAGCAGGCTGCGCCGGTAGTCGCCCACGACCAGCCGTGCCTGGTCCGGCGTGTAGCGCTCGGAGATCTGCTTGGCGATGAGCCGCAGCAGGTTCGTCTTGCCCGACTCGCTCTCGCCGAACACGAGGAGGAAGGGGTCGGACTCGAAGTCGACGAAGACCGGCTCCAGGTCGTTCTCGTCGATGCCGATCGCGATCCCGCGGGCGGGGAACTCCATGCCCTTGGGCAGCTGGTCCGAGTGGAGCAGCCGCGGCAGCAGCCGTACGCCCGGAGCCGCCTGGCCCGGCCAGTTCTGCTTCACCGCCTCCACGAAGGCCGCCGTGGCCTCCGACAGGTCCCCGGCCTCGTGCGAGCCGTCGATCCGCGGGAGCGCGCCCAGGAAGTGCAGCTTCTCCGCCACCTGGCCGCGGCCCGGCATCCCCGCGGGGACGTTGGCCGCGACCTTGCGGTCGAACTCGGAGTCCATCGTGTCACCGAGGCGCAGCTCCAGCCGGCTGAGCATCTGGTCCTTGAGCGCGGCCCGCACCTCCATGTACCGCGCCGCGGTGATCACCACGTGGATGCCGTAGCCCAGACCGCGGGAGGCGATGTCCGTGACGATCTGCTCCAGGCCCTCGTACTCGCCCCGGAAGTTGCCCCAGCCGTCGACGACCAGGAACACGTCGCCCCACGGCTCGTGGGGCAGCTCGCCGGCCGCCCGGCGCCGCCGGTAGGTGCCGATCGAGTCGATGTTGTTCGCGCGGAAGAACTCCTCGCGGCGGTTGAGGATGCCCCCGACCTCCGCGACCGTGCGCCGTACCCGCTCCGGGTCCAGACGTGAGGCGATCCCGCCCACGTGCGGCAGCTCGGCCACCGCCGACAGGCTGCCACCACCGAAGTCCAGCCCGTAGAACTGCACTTCGCGCGGGGTGTGGGTGAGCGCGAAGGAGGAGATCAGCGTCCGCATCAGCGTCGACTTGCCCGACTGCGGACCGCCGACGATCATCATGTGGCCCGCCGCACCCGAGAAGTCCCGGTACAGCACCTCGCGCCGCTGCTCGAAGGGCTTGTCGATGAGGCCGAGCGGCACCACGAGCCCGCCGGGCCGCGTGTACCCGTCCGCGTGCAGCCCGCGCTCCGCGCTCGGCGCCAGCGCCGGCAGCAGCTGGTCCAGCGGCGGGGCCTGGTCGAGCGGCGGCAGCCACACCTGGTGCGCCGGCACCCCCTGCCCCTCCAGCCGGCTCACGATCACGTCGAGCACCGTGTCGGCGAGCGCGTCGTCCTCCCGCGGGGTCTGCGCCGCCAGGTACGCCGGGTCCGGGGCCGCGTACACCACCGGCACCGGAGCCGCCGTGAACAGCGCGGGCCGCCGCTCCACCGGGAACAGCCCCACCGACAGGTCGGGCCCGCCCGAGCGGTAGGTGCCGGACACGTACGCCGCCTTGAAGCGGGTCATCTCGTCCGTACCGAACTTCAGGTAGCCCGAACCGGGCACCGACGGCAGGTGGTAGGCGTCCGGCACGCCGATCGCGGTCCGCGACTCCGCCGCCGAGAAGGTCCGCAGACCGATCCGGTACGACAGGTACGTGTCGAGGCCGCGCAGCTTGCCCTCCTCCAGACGCTGCGAGGCCAGCAGCAGGTGCACACCCAGCGACCGGCCGATGCGGCCGATCTGGATGAACATGTCGATGAAGTCCGGCTTCGCCGTCAGCAGCTCGCTGAACTCGTCGATGACCAGCACCAGCGAGGCCAGCGGCTCCAGCGGGGCGCCGGCCGCGCGGGCCTTCTCGTAGTCGTGGATGTTGGCGTAGTTGCCCGCCGAACGCAGCAGCTCCTGACGGCGCTGCAGCTCACCGCGGATCGAGTCGCCCATGCGGTCCACGAGCGTGAGGTCGTCCGCCAGGTTGGTGATGACCGCCGCGACGTGCGGCATCTGCCCCATGCCGGTGAAGGTCGCACCGCCCTTGAAGTCGGCGAGCACGAAGTTCAGGGTCTCCGAGGTGTGCGTGACCGCCAGGCCCAGCACCAGCGTGCGCAGCAGCTCCGACTTGCCGGAACCGGTCGCGCCCACGCACAGGCCGTGCGGGCCCATGCCCTCCTGCGCGGCCTCCTTCAGGTCCAGCATCACCGGGGCGCCGCCCTCGCCGACACCGATCGGCACGCGCAGCCGCTCACCGGCCGACCTCGGCCGCCAGGTCCGCGCCACGTCCACCGCGGCCGCGTCGCCCAGGTTCAGCAGGTCCGTGAAGTCCAGGTTGGCCAGCAGCGGCTCGTCATCGTCCCCGCCGCCCGTGCGCAGCGGCGCCAACTGCCGGGCCAGCGCCTCGGCCGCGGGCAGCGACAGGGCGTCCGGGACGCCCTCGTACGCGACCCCCGCGCCCGACTCCAGGCGCAGCCGGCCCGGCCGCACCACGACCGACAGCCCGCCGCGCGGCTCGTCCAGCTCGCCCGCGACCACCTCGACTATGGTCACGCCCTGCAGCCCCTCGGCCGCCGCGAACACCGAGTCCGGCGGCACCATGCCCCCGTCCAGCACGACCACCAGGTGCGGCTGGTCCAGGACCGGGGACACGTCACGGCTGAACCGCGGCCGGCCCTCCAGCCGGGGGCCCAGCAGCCCCTCCAGCTCGACGAGGTCGTCACCGAACAGCCGCTTCGTACCGGCCCCGTCGACCTGGCCCGGGATCTGCGTGTGCGGCAGCCACTTCGTCCAGTCCCACGAGGGCACCGCACCCGGCGCGGCCACCACGGCCACCATCAGGTCCTCGGGGGAGTGCAGCGTCGCCAGCTGCGCGACCATCGCCCGCGCCGTACTGCGCGCGGTGTCCGGCTCCCCGGACACCGTCACGTGGTAGAACGCCCGCATCGACAGGGCCACCGGCAGCCCGTCCAGCGTGGAGTGCACCTTCAGGAAGCGCTGCATCGCGCCCGCGGTCAGCGGCTCCAGCTCGTCCACCGGCGCCGTCTCCGGCGCCACCAGCGTGGTCGCCAGCCGCTGCGCGCCCAGCCCGAGCCGGGCCTGCCCGAAGTCCTGGTCGCCGACCCGCCGCTCCCACAGCCGCGAACCCTCCGCCACGACCGACCACAACTGCTCGGGGGCCGGGTGCAGATACAGCTGCGCGTCGCGCTGCGCCCGCGCGGTCCTGCGTACCTGACGGCGCGTCTGCGCAAGGTATTTGAGGTAGTCCCGGCGCACATCGGCCATTTGCCCCTGCGTACCGCGCCGGTGGCGCACCAGCTGGGCGACGACCATGCCGACGGTCGACACGAGCATCAGCACGCCCATGATGCGCATGAACGGTGCGGCGCCCGGCATGAAGAAGAAGACGACGGACGAGCCCATGCCGAGCATCGGCAGGAGCTGCATCAGCATGCCCTCCTGCTGCCCGCGCGGAAGTTCGGGCGGAGCTTCCAGTCTCAGCTCGTCCGAGGGGACCTCGGGCGGCAGGGACCGCGGCGGGCGTTTGACGACGATCTGGCTCACCGGAGCATCAATCCCTCGAAAACGGACGGGACGTCATAACCGGCGCCCCCAAGTCCCGGGCGCGAAGGGGGTTCCCCCACGCGACGGTGATCCTACTTGCCGACAGTAGGGCAGACGCCCGGTAGGGTGGCGCGCGCAGCATGCGCATCCGCGAATCGTCCGCGGGTGCGGGCACCAACCAGGGGGGTCACACAGGTGAGTACGGCCGCAACGACGGGCTTCTGCAGGGTCACCGTCGTGGCTCCTGACAGCCGGATCGACGTCGCCCTCCCCGAGGACATCGCCGTCGCCGACGTCTATCCCGAGCTGCTGCGCCTCACCGGCCAGACCCAGCCCGTGGGCGCCCCGACCGGCTTCCACCTCGTACGCCGCTCCGGCACCGTCCTCGACGGCGCCCGCACCCTCGCCGCCCAGCAGGTCCTCGACGGCGAGGTGCTGAGCCTGCGCCCCTTCGCCGAGTCCCTGCCGCCCGCGGTGTTCGACGACGTCTCCGACGCCGTCGCCTCCGCCGTCGTCCGCGACCGGCACCGCTGGAGCGACGACATGCTGCGCGGCGCGGGCCTGGCCGGCGCCGCCCTGCTGCTCGTCATGCTCGGCTTCGTCCTCTGGTACGCCGACCCGATCCGCCACGACATGCACGGCCTGCCCGGGATCATCGCCGGGGCCGTCGGCGTCCTGCTCACCGGCGTGGCCGGGGTCCGGGCCCGCGTCTACCGCGACCGCCTCTCCGCCGTGGCCCTCGGCCTCGGCGCCCTCCCGCACCTGCTGATCGCCGGCTCCGGGATCATCGCCCCGGCCGTCGGCGACGGCCCCGGCCGCCTCCAGTTCCTGCTCGGCTGCGTCTGCGTCCTCGTCGCCTCCGTCGCCCTGGTCGCGCTCACCCCCAGTGGCGACGCCCCCTTCGTCGCGGCCACCTTCGTCGCCGCCACCGGAACCGTCGCCACCTTCGTCGCCATCGCCACCGAGGCCTCCGCGACCTACACCGCCGCCGCCTGCGCCCCCGTCGCCATCGGCCTCGTCGCCTTCCTCCCCGGCCTCTCCGCCCGCTTCGCCCGGCTGCCCATCGGCTACGCCGCCCCGCAGAGCGCCACCGAGGATTACGAGACCCCGGACCGCTACGAGACCGAGCCGTACGGTGACCAGGCCGGCTCCGACCAGCACGAGCAGGGCGCCCCGCTCGACGCCGAGGCGATCGCCGCCCAGGCCCGCCGCGGCCACGAGATGCTCCTCGGCCTGGTCGGCGGCTGCGCGGCCGTCGCCGTCGGCTCCGCCGCCGTCCTCGGCTTCTCCGAGAACACCTGGGGCCGGCTGCTGGCCCTCGCCACCGGCCTCGCGATGCTGCTGCGCGCCCGCCTCTTCCGTTACACCTCGCAGGTCGTGTGCACCCTGGCCGCCGGTCTGGCCGCCATCGCCCTGCTGATCCTCGGCATGGCCCTGCACCCGCCGACCGACCTGATCGAGGCCCTGGTCGTCGAGCAGGACCACAGCGGCCTGGACCTCCGTACGATCTGGCTGACCGCCGCCGTCGCCGCCGGCGCGGCCCTCCTCGCGGGAATAGCGCTTGTCATCCCGCGCAAGGGTCTGTCACCCTTCTGGGGAAGGCTGCTCGACCTCACCGAGGCGGCGGTCCTGCTCAGCCTGGTCCCCCTGACCCTGGCCGTGCTGGACGTTTACTCCCGGGCCCGCGCTCTCACCAGCTGAGACGCCGCGTCCCGGCAGCCTGGTACGCTGTGTGACGGCCGTTTGTGTACGCGTTTTCCGGATCCCTTTCGCAAGGGTCTGTGGACTGCGCTCAGCGGACCCCGCCTCCCGAGTTACGGAAGCTCCCCAGAGACTCAGACCTGGGGCACTCGGTGGCAACGAAGACCTAAAACGAGGAGTACGCGTGCCGCTCGACGCCGCTACGAAGAAGCAGATCATCACCGAGTTCGGTGCCAAGGAGGGCGACACCGGCTCCCCCGAGGTCCAGGTTGCGATGCTCTCCCGCCGCATCTCGGACCTGACCGAGCACCTCAAGACGCACAAGCACGACCACCACTCCCGTCGTGGTCTGCTGATCCTGGTCGGCCAGCGTCGCCGCCTGCTGCAGTACCTGGCCAAGAAGGACATCCAGCGCTTCCGTACGCTGGTCGAGCGCCTCGGCATCCGCCGCGGTGCGGCCGGCGCCAAGTAACACGCCGTGAAGGGAGCGGTTCCCACATCAGGGGGCCGCTCCCTTTGCTGTACGTGCGCACCGGACCGGACCCTTTGTAGTCTGGAACCGACGCACGTGCGCGTCTGAGGAAGACGCGCACAACTGAAGAGGAGGAGCGCCCTCCCACGCCGCCGGTCCTCGGTAGTGGCACCCGGAATGCCCCAGGGGGCAACGAACCGGATGCTTCGATCGAAGACCGGCCCGCACGCCAGGAGCGCTTCTCCGCAACCGTCCACCGCCACACGGGCGGCGGACGGAGACGACGAAAATGGAGAAAACGCTAGTGGAGAACGAGACCCACTACGCCGAGGCCGTCATTGACAACGGTTCCTTCGGCACCCGCACCATCCGCTTCGAGACGGGCCGTCTGGCCCGCCAGGCCGCCGGCTCCGCCGTTGCCTACCTGGACGACGACACGATGGTGCTGTCCGCCACCACCGCGTCGAAGAAGCCCAAGGACCAGCTCGACTTCTTCCCCCTGACGGTGGACGTCGAGGAGCGGCAGTACGCGGCCGGCAAGATCCCCGGCTCCTTCTTCCGCCGTGAGGGCCGCCCCTCCGAGGACGCGATCCTCACCTGCCGCCTGATCGACCGCCCGCTGCGCCCGTCCTTCAAGAAGGGCCTGCGCAACGAGATCCAGGTCGTCGCCACGATCATGGCGCTCAACCCCGACCACCTGTACGACGTCGTCGCGATCAACGCCGCGTCCGCGTCCACCCAGCTGGCCGGCCTGCCCTTCTCCGGCCCGATCGGCGGCGTCCGCGTCGCGCTGATCCGCGGCCAGTGGGTGGCCTTCCCGACGCACACCGAGCTCGAGGACGCTGTCTTCGACATGGTCGTCGCGGGCCGCGTCCTGGAGGACGGCGACGTCGCGATCATGATGGTCGAGGCCGAGGCCACCGAGAAGACCATCGCCCTCGTCAAGGGCGGCGCCCAGGCGCCGACCGAGGAGATCGTCGCCGCGGGTCTCGACGCCGCGAAGCCGTTCATCAAGGTCCTCTGCAAGGCCCAGGCCGACCTGGCCGCCAAGGCCGCGAAGCCCGAGGGCGAGTTCCCGGTCTTCCTGGACTACCAGGACGACGTGTACGAGGCCCTCGCGGCCGCCGTCAAGGGCGAGCTCTCCCAGGCGCTGACCATCGCGGGCAAGCAGGACCGCGAGGCCGAGCTGGACCGCGTCAAGGAGATCGCCGCCGAGAAGCTCCTCCCGGCCTTCGAGGGCCGCGAGAAGGAGATCTCCGCCGCCTACCGCAGCCTGACCAAGGCCCTGGTGCGCGAGCGCGTCATCAAGGACAAGGTCCGCATCGACGGCCGCGGGATCACGGACATCCGTACCCTCGCCGCCGAGGTCGAGGCCATCCCGCGCGTGCACGGCTCGGCGCTGTTCGAGCGTGGCGAGACCCAGATCCTGGGCGTCACCACCCTCAACATGCTCCGCATGGAGCAGCAGCTGGACACCCTCTCCCCGGTGACCCGCAAGCGCTACATGCACAACTACAACTTCCCGCCGTACTCCGTCGGTGAGACCGGCCGCGTCGGTTCGCCGAAGCGCCGCGAGATCGGCCACGGCGCGCTCGCCGAGCGCGCGATCGTGCCGGTCCTCCCGACCCGCGAGGAGTTCCCGTACGCGATCCGTCAGGTGTCCGAGGCCCTCGGCTCCAACGGTTCGACGTCCATGGGCTCGGTCTGCGCCTCCACCATGTCGCTGCTGAACGCCGGTGTGCCCCTCAAGGCCCCCGTCGCCGGTATCGCCATGGGCCTGATCTCCCAGGAGATCGACGGCAAGACCCACTACGTCGCCCTCACCGACATCCTCGGTGCGGAGGACGCCTTCGGCGACATGGACTTCAAGGTCGCCGGCACCAAGGAGTTCGTCACCGCGCTCCAGCTGGACACCAAGCTCGACGGCATCCCGGCCTCGGTCCTGGCCGCCGCCCTCAAGCAGGCCCGCGACGCCCGCCTCCACATCCTCGACGTGATGATGGAAGCGATCGACACGCCGGACGCCATGTCCCCGTTCGCCCCCCGGATCATCACCGTCAAGATCCCGGTGGACAAGATCGGTGAGGTCATCGGGCCCAAGGGCAAGATGATCAACCAGATCCAGGAGGACACCGGCGCCGAGATCACGATCGAGGACGACGGCACCATCTACATCGGTGCCTCCGACGGCCCGGCCGCCGAGGCCGCCCGTGCCACGATCAACTCGATCGCCAACCCGACCATGCCGGAGGTCGGCGAGCGCTACCTGGGTACGGTCGTCAAGACCACCACCTTCGGTGCCTTCGTCTCCCTGATGCCCGGCAAGGACGGCCTGCTGCACATCTCGCAGATCCGCAAGCTCGCCGGTGGCAAGCGCGTGGAGAACGTCGAGGACGTGCTCGCGGTCGGCACCAAGGTCCAGGTGGAGATCGCCGAGATCGACTCGCGCGGCAAGCTCTCCCTGATCCCCGTGATCGACGGCGAGGCCGCCGGCGACGACGCTGACAAGGACGACTCCGACAAGTGATGTCGCGTAGTTCCCGTGTGACGGCCCGCCCCTCTTCGGAGGGGCGGGCCGTCGCCCGTACCCAAACCCTCCTGAAGGGCCAGAACGGCATCGGCACCGTCCGGCGCACGGTCCTGCCCGGCGGACTGCGCGTCGTCACCGAGACGCTGCCCTCCGTCCGGTCCGCCACCTTCGGCATCTGGGCGCACGTCGGCTCCCGTGACGAGACGCCCACGCTGAACGGCGCCACGCACTACCTGGAGCACCTCCTCTTCAAGGGCACCGCCCAGCGCACCGCCCTCGACATCTCCTCCGCGATCGACGCGGTCGGTGGCGAGATGAACGCCTTCACGGCGAAGGAGTACACCTGCTACTACGCCAGGGTGCTCGACACCGACCTGCCGCTCGCCATCGACGTGGTCTGCGACATGCTCACCGGCTCGCTGATCCGCGAGGAGGACGTCGACGCCGAGCGCGGCGTCATCCTCGAAGAGATCGCGATGACCGAGGACGACCCGGGCGACATGGTCCACGACCTGTTCGCGCAGACCATGTACGGGGACACCCCCCTGGGCCGCCCCGTCCTCGGCACCGTCGACACGATCAACGCCCTGGGCGCCGACCGGATCCGCCGCTTCTACAAGAAGCACTACGACCCGACCCACCTCGTCGTGGCCGCCGCCGGCAACGTCGACCACAACAAGGTCGTACGCCAGGTCCGCGCCGCCTTCGAGAAGGCCGGCGCCCTCGGTCGCACCGACGCGGAGCCGATCGGCCCGCGCGGCGGCGCCAAGCGCATCCGCACCGCCGGCCGCGTCGAGCTGGTGAACCGCAAGACCGAGCAGGCCCACGTGGTCCTCGGCATGCCGGGCATCGCCCGCACCGACGAGCGGCGCTGGGCGCTCGGCGTGCTGAACACCGCCCTCGGCGGCGGCATGTCCTCCCGGCTCTTCCAGGAGGTCCGGGAGAAGCGCGGCCTGGCCTACAGCGTGTACTCGTACACCTCGGCCTTCGCCGACACCGGACTCTTCGGCGTGTACGCGGGCTGCCGGCCCAACCAGGTCCACGACGTGCTCCGGATCTGCCGCGACGAGCTCGACAAGGTCGCGAACGACGGATTGGGCGACGACGAGATCAGGCGGGCCATCGGCCAGCTGTCCGGCTCCACCGTCCTCGGTCTGGAGGACACCGGCGCCATCATGAACCGGATCGGCAAGAGCGAGCTGTGCTGGGGCGACCAGATGTCGGTCGACGACATGCTGGCCCGGATCGCCGCGGTGACCCCGGACGACGTCCGCTCGGTCGCACAGGATGTAGTGGCCCAGCGCCCCTCGCTCGCGGTGATCGGCCCGCTCAAGGAGAAGCAGGCCGCCCGTCTCGACGAAGCGGTCGCCTAGTTCCGTACGTGAGTAAGGAAGCAACATGAGCAAGCTGCGCGTGGCAGTCCTCGGCGCCAAGGGCCGCATCGGCGCCGAGGCGGTCAAGGCGGTCGAGGCCGCCGACGACATGGAGCTGGTGGCCGCCCTCGGCCGCGGCGACAAGCTGGAGACGCTGGCCGAGGCCGGCGCCCAGGTCGCGGTCGAGCTGACCACCCCGGCCTCGGTGATGGGGAACCTGGACTTCCTCATCCGCCACGGCATCCACGGAGTGGTCGGCACCACCGGCTGGACCGAGGACCGCCTCGCCCAGCTGAACACCTGGCTCGCCGGCTCCCCGGAGACCGGTGTGCTCATCGCCCCGAACTTCTCCATCGGTGCCGTCCTCACCATGAAGTTCGCCGCCCAGGCCGCCCGCTACTTCGAGTCCGTCGAGGTCGTCGAGCTGCACCACCCCAACAAGGTCGACGCCCCCTCCGGTACGGCGACCCGCACGGCGCAGCTCATCGCGGCAGCCCGCGCCGAGGCCGGCCTCGGCGCGCAGCCCGACGCCACGGCCACGGCCCTCGACGGGGCCCGCGGCGCGGACGTCGACGGCGTCCCGGTGCACGCGGTCCGCCTGCGCGGACTGCTGGCCCATCAGGAGGTGCTCCTCGGCGCCGAGGGCGAGACCCTGACCATCCGTCACGACTCTCTGCACCACAGCAGCTTCATGCCGGGCATCCTGCTCGGCGCGCGCCGCGTGACGCAGACCCCGGGCCTCACCTTCGGCCTGGAACACTTCCTCGACCTGGGCTGATTCCACGATGCGCGCGAAGATCACGTACTTCCTCACGGCCGCCGTCCTGGTCGTCTACTTCGTCCTGGTCGGCAGCCGGGGCCTGATGCTGATCGGGCACGGCACCTGGCTCACCGTCACCTTCGGGGTGGCCGTGCTGATCCTGCCGGTCATCGGTGTCTGGTTCCTCTGGAAGAACACGCAGTTCGTCACCCGGGCCAACCACCTCGCCACCGAGCTGGAGGCCGAGGGCGGACTGCCCGTCGACGAGCTGGAGCGGGACGCGTACGGGCGGATCCTGCGGGATTCCGCCGACGAGGTCTTCGCGCGCCGCAAGGCCGAGACCGAGGACGCGCCGGGGGACTGGCGCAGCTGGTTCCGGCTCGCCGTCGCCTACCACGACGCCCGGGACACCCCGCGGGCGCGCAAGGCCATGCAGCGGGCGATCGCCCTGCACGACAAGAAGCCCGTACAGGTCTGACACCTGTACGGGCTTCCGGGGCGCGCCGTGGCGGATCAGGCGGGCACGGGCCGGTACTCGTCGGCCCAGGCACCCACCGTGTCGGCCGCCCGGTCGAAGGCCTCGGCCCGCGACAGGAAATCGGCGTTGTGGTCGGTCAGCAGCACCGGCGCGGCGAACTGCGCGCCGTCGTGCCCGGACATCGTCAGCGCCTGCCCCTGCACGGTCCTCGGCAGTCCGAGCCAGCGCACCGGCTGCTGCACCGTACGGAGCTCGGCGATCTCGCTCCACTTCACCGTGCGGGTCACGAAGAACCCCACCCGGCGCAGCCCCGCACGGCTCACCCACACGCCCACGCGCAGCGTCTGCACCGCCGACGCGACGACCGCGAGGGCGGCCACCAGGCAGATCCCGGCACCGCTCCACGCACCCGCGAACGCGATGATCATCGTGGCCAGCAGCATGAAGGCGGACAGCAGGAGCAGCAGCGCGGAGATGGCCACGCGCCAGGGGCCGGGGCGGTAGGGCCGGCGCCAGCGGTCGTGGTCGGCATGGGCCAGGACCTCGTCGCCGTCGCCGTCGTCATCCGCATCGGATACGCCGTCGGCCATCAGGAAGGGCAGGGGCACGGCTGGACCTCACTCACATGCACGTTCGGTTGGGCTGTGCCCGTGAGGCTACCGCCCCTGGGACGCCTCCGACTGCTGCGACTTCTCCGGTGCCTTGCTCGGCTGCAGTGCGGGCATACCGAAGAGCAGTGAGCCGGCGAGCCCCGCAACCACGGTCAGTCCGACCAGACTACGGGCGGCCATCTGGGTCCGGCTCGGACGCTCGCGCGGCGGCGGAGTGACATTGCTTCGGAAACGGTCGGCCTCGGAGACGAAAGCGAACGGGACGGCTTCACGCCGGAGGAACATCAGAGCGAATCTCCTCGAGATGGGTGGGTGTGCGTTCTCCTACGTAGGACGAACGAACCGGTCAATCGGTGCCGGATTTCGGGACATTCACCAGATTTCATGGCTGTGCGTCAGCTGTGCGGCGTCCGCCGTGCCCGTGCGATTGCGCGAGGAGCCGCAGGGGGCGCCGTAGAGTGGGCGCGCCCCAGGAACGCACGTTTGGAAGGACCCCCGGTGAGCGAGACCGCCGCTTCAGATCTGAAACCCAGCTTCCGCAGTGACGTGACGGTGGAGCTGGTGAAGCACTCCGCCGCCGACTCCGACGTGCTGTGGGCCGCGCGCGTCTCCACCGCCGGCGAGCAGTCCCTGGAGGAGCTGCAGAAGGACCCGGAGCGCTCCAAGGGCCTGATCAACTACCTGATGCGGGACCGCCACGGCAGCCCCTTCGAGCACAACTCGATGACCTTCTTCATCAGCGCCCCGATCTTCGTCTTCCGCGAGTTCATGCGCCACCGCGTGGGCTGGTCGTACAACGAGGAATCGGGTCGCTACAGGGAGCTCGAGCCGGTCTTCTACGTCCCGGACGCGGAGCGCAAGCTGGTCCAGGAGGGCCGCCCGGGCAAGTACGTCTTCGTCGAGGGCACCCGGGCGCAGCAGGAGCTGACCGGCCGCGTCATGGAGGACTCCTACGTGCGGGCCTACGAGGCCTACCAGGAGATGCTCGCCGCGGGCGTGGCCCGGGAGGTTGCCCGTTCGGTCCTGCCGGTCGGTCTTTTCTCCTCGATGTACGCCACCTGCAACGCGCGCTCGCTGATGCACTTCCTCGGCCTGCGCACGCAGCACGAGCTCGCGGCCGTGCCGTCCTTCCCGCAGCGGGAGATCGAGATGGTCGGCGAGAAGATGGAGCAGCACTGGGCGAAGCTCATGCCGCTCACGTACGCGGCCTACAACGGCAACGGGCGCGTTGCCCCGTAAGGCCCGTTGCTCCAGCGGCGTACAGATGTGCTGCGTCAAGTCCTAAGTGTCCGTATTGCGACGTTTCGTAAACTTCATCTAGGCTGATCAAACGGACCCGGCACTGCTTGAACCCCCGAGCAGGCAGTGCCGGCGTCCAACACCTCCCCCCCGGCCGCCGCCGGGCGGCACACCCCGTTGACGTCCCCCGAGGGGACACCGCGAGCATGGCAGCGAGTAGCGTGTTACCCATGGCTCCGATCTCGACTCCGCAGACCCCCTTCGGGCGGGTCCTCACCGCCATGATCACGCCGTTCACGGCGGATGGCGCACTCGACCTCGACGGCGCGCAGCAGCTCGCCGTCCACCTGGTGGACGCAGGCAACGACGGCCTGATCATCAACGGCACCACCGGTGAGTCGCCGACCACCACCGACGCGGAGAAAAACGACCTCGTACGAGCCGTGCTCGAAGCCGTCGGAGACCGCGCCCACGTGGTCGCCGGCATCGGTACCAACGACACCCGCCACACCCTGGAGCTGGCCCGCCAGGCCGAGCGCACCGGCGCCCACGGCCTGCTCGCCGTCACCCCCTACTACAGCAAGCCGCCGCAGGAGGGCCTCTACCGGCACTTCACGGCCATCGCCGACGCCACCGGGCTGCCGGTCATGCTCTACGACATCCCCGGCCGCAGTGGTGTCCCGATCGAGACGGAAACTCTCGTACGGCTGGCCGAGCACCCCCGTATCGTTGCCAACAAGGACGCCAAGGGCGACCTCGGCCGCGCCGGCTGGGCCATCGCGCAGAGCGGCCTGGCCTGGTACTCGGGCGACGACATGCTGAACCTGCCGCTCCTGTCGGTCGGCGCGGTCGGCTTCGTCTCCGTGGTCGGCCACGTGGTCACCCCCGAGCTGCGCGCCATGCTGGAGGCCCACCTGGGCGGAGACGTCCAGAAGGCCGCCGAGATCCACCAGAAGCTGCTCCCGGTCTTCACCGGTATGTTCCGCACCCAGGGCGTGATGACGACCAAGGGCGCGCTGAACCTGCAGGGCCTGCCCGCGGGCCCGCTCCGGCTCCCCCTGATCGAACTGACCGCCGAAGAGACGGCGCAGCTCAAGATCGATCTTGCCGCCGGCGGGGTACAGCTCTGACAACAGACTTCACAACTGAATAAGCAAGACGAACAAATACAGAACAGACAACAGCAAGTGCACGAATGACATGCGCGCCACGTGCCTTCCGGGTACGTGGCGTGCGTGGTGAGGAGAACCTTTTGAGCCATCCGCATCCGGAACTCGGTCCGCCGCCGAAGCTGCCCAAGGGCGGCCTCAGAGTCACCCCCCTGGGTGGTCTCGGCGAGATCGGCCGCAACATGACCGTCTTCGAGTTCGACGGTCGCCTGCTGATCGTCGACTGCGGCGTCCTCTTCCCCGAGGAGGAGCAGCCGGGCATCGACCTGATCCTGCCGGACTTCTCGTCCATCAGGGACCGCCTCGACGACATCGAGGGCATCGTCCTCACGCACGGTCACGAGGACCACATCGGCGCCGTCCCCTACCTCCTCCGGGAGAAGCCGGACATCCCGCTGATCGGCTCCAAGCTGACGCTGGCCCTCATCGAGGCGAAGCTCCAGGAGCACCGCATCCGCCCCTACACCCTCGAGGTGAAGGAAGGCGAGCGCGAGGCCCTGGGCCCCTTCGACTGCGAGTTCATCGCGGTCAACCACTCCATCCCGGACGCGCTGGCCGTGGCCATCCGCACCGGTGCGGGCATGGTCGTCTGCACCGGCGACTTCAAGATGGACCAGCTCCCGCTGGACAAGCGCCTCACCGACCTGCACGCCTTCGCGCGTCTGAGCGAAGAGGGCATCGACCTCCTCCTCTCGGACTCGACGAACGCCGAGGTCCCGGGCTTCGTCCCGCCCGAGCGCGAGATCTCCAACGTCCTGCGCACGGTCTTCGCGAACGCCCACAACCGGATCATCGTGGCCAGCTTCGCCAGCCACGTGCACCGCATCCAGCAGATCCTCGACGCCGCCCACGAGTACGGCCGCCGGGTCGCCTTCGTCGGCCGCTCGATGGTCCGCAACATGGGCATCGCCCGCGACCTCGGCTACCTGAAGGTCCCGGCCGGTCTCGTCGTGGACGTCAAGACCCTCGACGACCTGCCGGCCCACGAGGTCGTCCTGGTCTGCACGGGGTCCCAGGGCGAGCCGATGGCGGCCCTGTCCCGCATGGCCAACCGCGACCACCAGATCCGGATCGTCCCCGGCGACACCGTGATCCTGGCGTCGTCCCTGATCCCGGGCAACGAGAACGCGGTCTACCGCGTGATCAACGGCCTGACCCGCTGGGGCGCCAACGTCGTGCACAAGGGCAACGCCAAGGTGCACGTCTCGGGCCACGCCTCGGCCGGCGAGCTGCTGTACTTCTACAACATCTGCAAGCCGCGGAACCTGATGCCGGTCCACGGCGAATGGCGCCACCTGCGTGCCAACGCCGAGCTCGGCGCCATGACGGGCGTCCCCAAGGACCGCATCGTCATCGCCGAGGACGGCGTGGTCGTCGACCTGATCGACGGCAAGGCCCGGATCTCCGGAAAGGTCCAGGCCGGCTACGTGTACGTGGACGGCCTCTCGGTCGGCGACGTCACGGAGTCCTCGCTCAAGGACCGCCGGATCCTCGGCGACGAGGGCATCATCTCGGTCTACGTCGTCGTCGACAGCACCACCGGCAAGGTCGTCACCGGCCCGAACATCCAGGCCCGCGGCTCCGGCATCGACGACTCGGCCTTCGGATCGGTCATCCCGAAGATCGAGGAAGCCATCGCCCGCGCCGCGGCCGACGGCGTCGCCGAGCCGCACCAGATCCAGCAGCTGATCCGCCGCACGATGGGCAAGTGGGTCTCGGACGGCTACCGCCGCCGCCCGATGATCCTCCCGGTCGTCGTCGAGGTCTGAGCCTCGCCGTAACGCCGGACGGGGAGCGGGGCAACCGGATTTGCATCCGGGGGCCCCGCTCCAGTACGTTTACGTCTCCACCTCGCACGACATCCGGGCACACACGTGTGTCCGGACGATCCGCGCGAGCGGGTGTGAATCCAGACCAGGGAGACCTGATAAAGTCTGATCCGCCCGAAAGGGAAAGGCCCTCCGAAGGCCATCGGAATTCGAATCCAGCCGGAAACGGCCCGGAAAGAATCTGATAGAGTCGGAATCGCCGGAAAGGGAAAGCGTGAAAGCGCTGGAACTGGAAAGCACCGAGGAAGTCGGACACGAAAGAGTCTGATAGAGTCGGAAACGCAAGAACACAGCAGAACAGAACGAAGCCCGGAGGAAAGCCCGAGAGGGTGAGTACAAAGGAAGCGTCCGTTCCTTGAGAACTCAACAGCGTGCCAAAAATCAACGCCAAAAGTTGATACCCCGTCCATTTCGGTGGAT